>NZ_JAGFNY010000027.1 GCF_019448115.1 Succinivibrio faecicola
TCTGTTGCCTTATCAGTCAGATATCCTACATATGATAATAATGCATTACTTGAGGTTGAGTTTATCCAGTAGTTTCCTGGTATTATCTTAGTGTTAGAAACTTTC
Organism: Succinivibrio faecicola; assembly: GCF_019448115.1. Taxonomy (GTDB): domain Bacteria; phylum Pseudomonadota; class Gammaproteobacteria; order Enterobacterales; family Succinivibrionaceae; genus Succinivibrio; species Succinivibrio faecicola. The sequence continues at coordinate 106 of NZ_JAGFNY010000027.1, forward strand.
TTTTTAACAGACTCTGCTATAAAGTTGACAACATCCCATGGACAGAACATTTCTTTTTTATAGAATCTGTATCCATCATAGTTTTCTTTAACCAGCGTTGCATACTCTTCAAGCTCATAGTCTTTTAAAAGCTTTTGAGTCTCTTCTTTTGTAAAACCTATGATGGAATCAAAATCATAGTCCTCTGAAAGCACAGTATTAACAGTGATGTTGTTTACACCCGTAAAGATGCTGTTTTTTGCTACCTTTAAACAGCCTGTAAGAACTATTTTTTCTATTGGGTATGCTTCATATTCATTATTGTTTGGTGTGAGTTTCATGACATCAAAGAACTGGCTTATAAGAGTTACCATCTCATCGTGATAACCTTTTTCTGATGCCTTTGCTAATGGTACATCATACTCATCTATAAGAAGTATGACTTTCTTTTTATAGTGCTTATAAAGACAGTTTGATAGAAATTTTAAAGCTTCCTTTACATATCCAATTGAATTTATATCACACAGAAAATCTCTTTTTAGGTATTTTCTATAATTTTCAAGATCTTCTTTTGACAGATTCTTACTGTTTAATAAAAAATCGTAATAAGAAAAAAGACTTACTACGATACGTGCTAATGCATCATAGGCTTGTTCAAAAGTCTCTCCATATGCACTTTTAAGAGAAATAAAAATAACAGGGAACTGTCCTAAGTATTTATCTGTAAATTCTTTATCTTTTAGAATCTCAAGACCATCAAAGATTTTTTCTTTAAATTCTCTGTTGTCACTGCCATCTGGTGCAAGTCTTAAAAATGAGGCAAACATATCCATTAAAAGAGTTTTACCAAAGCGTCTTGGTCTTGTAAAAAGAAGTACCGAGGATTGCTCTGTAAAGACATTCTTTAGATAAGGTGTCTTATCTACATAGTATTTACCTTTTTGTCTAATTGAAACAAAGTCCTCATTGCCAAGTGGCAATGGTTTGAATGTCTTTTCGGTCATTTTTGTATCCAAATATATAGTAACTATACGTATTTTAAACTAAAAATACATTGTTTCAAACTGTTTATAACTCATTATAAATGCTGTTTTACCATCTTTAAATAAAACAAATGATAGATAAGTGTGCAATATTTGTTTATCAATATAAAAATTCGAATTCACCGATCATTTTGGTACAATACTGCATCTTTGAAAAAGCTTTTCAGAAAAAATACTTTTTTGTGAATTTGCTGTTTTTGAATTGATATTTTTTGTTTTAGTAACTTCTTTAACTTGAAATATCAAAAGGATAGCTAATGTACTGTTTTGAGATGTCTTTTCCTTTTCAAAATTGAAACGATGACAGATTTTTTCTCATTTTTAGACTTTACTATCCTCTAAGGCTGCCAATATAAGCAAGCCTTAATGATCCTCTGTTTACTCAAGAGGATGATGTCAATTCATAGGAATATTTATGTTTACAACTACAACAACCTTTATTGTGTACATCTTTTCAATGATTGTCATTGGTCTGATTGCTGCACGTTCAACATCTTCACTTTCAGACTATGTGCTAGGCGGTCGCCGTTTAGGAAGAGTAATTACAGGTCTTTCTGCAGGTGCATCTGATATGTCAGGCTGGCTTTTAATGGGTCTTCCTGGTGCATTGTTTGTATCAGGTATTTCTCAGGCTTGGATTGCTATCGGTCTTACCATAGGTCAGTGGTGTAACTGGAAATTCGTAGCCGCAAGGTTACGTTCATTTACAGCAAATGCATCAGATTCTCTGACACTGCCAGATTATTTTGCAGCACGTTTTATGGATAAGTACAGAATCACTGCAATCGTATCTGCTGTTATCATTTTGATTTTCTTTGTTGTTTACTGTTCTTCAGGAATGGTCTCTGGTGCAAAGCTCTTTGAACAGACTTTCAAGCTTGATTATCAGAATGCACTTTTAATCGGTGCTGTATCTACTATTCTTTATGTATGTATTGGAGGATTCTTAGCTGTAAGCTGGACAGATGCTGTTCAGGCAACCTTAATGATTTTTGCTCTTATCATCACTCCTATCATTATTCTGACTGATATAGGATCGGTTAATGAAGCAAACGAGCTTGTATCATTAAAATCAGTTAATATGTCAAATATTCTAAGTGGTACAACACTAATCGGTCTTATCTCTTTAGCCGGCTGGGGCTTAGGTTATGTAGGTCAGCCTCATATTCTTGTTCGCTTTATGGCTGCATCTACTGTTCGTGGCATGGGCGGTGCAAGACGAATCAGTATCTCTTGGATGATTTTCTGTCTGTTAGGCTCTGTATTAGTTGGTTACTATGGTGTTGCTTTTGCCGCACGTCATCCTGAAATCGAAATTAAAGATCCTGAGCAGATCTTCATTATCGTAACTCAGGTTCTTTTCTCCCCTTGGATTGCAGGTATTCTTCTTTCAGCAATTTTAGCTGCAATTATGAGTACCTTATCATGTCAGTTACTAGTTGCATCTTCAACATTAACTCAGGATTTCTATTCTAGACTTATTAGAAAGAATGCATCACAAAAAGAACTTGTATGGGTAGGTCGCGGCATGCTTCTTTTAGTAGCAGCTTTTGCCTATGTAATTGCAATGGATCCAAACTCAGGTATTCTAAAGCTTGTATCTTATGCATGGGCTGGTTTTGGTGCTTCATTTGGTCCTACAGTTGTGATCTCTGTTTTCTACAAGAAGATGACTCTGCCTGCAGCTATTATAGGTATGATAACTGGCGCTCTAACTGTGATCATGTGGGAAATTTTCAATCCATTTGGTCTGTACTCTCTTGTTCCTGGATTTATTATTTCCTCTTTAGTAATTTTTGTAGTAAGCTTATTTACACAAAAGAAAAATGAAAAAGTAGAACAGTTATTTACTGAACTTGAAAGCAAGTTCTGGACAGAAGTAAAAGCCCGTTAATTAATGGAGGACAGATTTGAATCTGCCATCAAATGTCTATACACAGTCTCACCTGAAAAGAGCAGGTGTTAGATTCTCTGTAAACATTGTTGACACCATGTGTAAAAAAGGATTCGGTCTGTCCTATTATGCTTTTTTCTTTCTTTTCATATTGTTAGTATACTGTTATTCAACCGATCAGCTTTTCATGTTTGCATCTGTCAAACATTTCTATGTTCTGATAATCCTTGTTTTTCTCTACATACTTTTATATACATACAAGGTATATAAATTCTTTAGAATAAGGAAATCACTTCGTGAAGATGTAAATCCTATTGCCGTTATGGCCTATGCCGTTGTGCTATTGGATATACATCCAACAAATCCTGATAAAATTATAAGACCAAAACGCTGTGCTATTGTCTATAAGGAGTGCGGTGCCTTAAAACCCCGCTTTTTTACTGGTGCAGTAAAGAAGATTGATTATAATTTTACAAAAGATAAGGTAACAACCGTATTCATTGACAGAAAGCACCCTGCTTATTACTCAGTTGTTGAAGGCAGACATTACAAAATTATCGGAAAAAAGAAAAAGAATGGTATCAAATCTGCAGTGGAAGCTTTTGAGATGAAAGGTTCAAAACCAGCACAGGATAATAAATTATAGTAGCCTTATTTCTTTTTAGCCTTCAGATAAATTCTTTAACATGTTCCAGAAAATATAGTTTTCTATATTTTTTTGCCTAGCTTGTTTCATAGTATTTCTAAGATTTATTTTTCTGTTTTGTATCGTTTTTGGATAAAATTCTATATAATTTATATAAGAATTGATAAACGATATAAAATATATCGAATTCTAAAAGTAATGCTTGTATCTGATCTATTATCTGATTTGTTTGGAAGTAAGTTATGAAGATTTATTCTGTCAGAATTACAAATATTAAAATTAAAAATTTTAAGAACACACTAAACGGTAGTGTTTCTTTATGTAATCTAAGAAAAGCTTATAAGGCTAGTGTTCTTGGAATATACGGACAGAATGGTTCAGGCAAAACAGCATTAATAGATTCAATTTCATTACTAAAAGATATATTAACAGGTTCAAAGATTAAAAATTTTTATTCTAAATACATAAACCTTAATGAATCTAATACTTCTAAAGCATCAAGTTTTTCTTTTGATTTTTTACTTACTAATGGTGATGAAGAAATACCGGTTACTTATTCTTTTTCGTTAAAAGCTGATGAAAACAGGATAGATAATCTTGAAAATAGTGACATTAATAGTTCATCTTTGAAAGTTTCTATAATTGATGAATCCATAGCTTGTCCAATTTTTTCTGACTCAGATAAAAGAATAAAACGTGAATTCTTAAAAGAAGATCAGTCACAAATATTATGGCCTAAATCAAGAAAAGATTTTTTACTTGGTACTTGTAATAACTCAAATCGTATAGAAACAGACCTAATTGTTGCAAAAGAATTAGCTTATGAAGATTCTTCATCATTTCTATTTTCTCGTAGGTTCCTAAAACTATTGAGGGATCGTGAAGAACAATTGAAGAATGATAAAAAATATGAGGAATACTCTTACTATAGAAGTATATTTGAAAACTTAGTAAATTATGGCCATTACGGTTTATTTGTCATAAATACTGCATCATCAAGTTTATTAAGTTTAAACGTTCAGACATTAAATTTTAAATATAATGATAGTTTAACCAAAACTGTAGGTAGAATCGCTCTTCCTTTAGATAAAGAGTCAATTCTTGTAAAAAATAGAGAATTTAATGTAATTGATAAGGTAATAAAGAATCTGAATATTGTTTTAAATAAAATTATTCCTGGACTTACTGTATCAGTAAAAAAGTTGGGCAAAGCTCATTTAGAAGATGGCGAAATTGGCTATAAAATTCAGCTTTTGAGTTTAAGAAGTGGTAAGGAAATTCCTTTATCATTTGAATCAGAAGGTATTAAAAAAATCATATCTTTTCTTCAATTACTAATTGCTGTCTACAATGAATCATCAATTACATTAGTTGTTGATGAACTTGATTCTGGAATATTTGAATATTTACTTGGTGAATTGCTAAGTATAGTTTCTGAAAAAGGTAAAGGACAGTTAATCTTTACATCCCACAATTTGCGACCTTTAGAAACTCTTGATAAAGGATTTATTGCCTTTACCACAATAAATCCAAACAACAGATACGTAAAATTGACAAATGTTAAATCGACAAATAATTTAAGAGATATGTATTATAAAAACCTGATTTTAGGCGAATACAGAGATGATTTGTATGATTTAACAAATAATTCTGAAATAGCATTAGCATTTAGAGAGGCTGGCAACGGCAATGGCTAAAGGTAAAAAGGTTGTTTTCGTAATTGTAGAAGGCCTATCAGATTCAGAAGCTTTAGAAAATTTAATAAATAAACATTTTTCTAAAAACACTGTATATGTAAAAGTTATGCATTGTGATATAACCACAGAAAAAGGTACTAATTCACAGAATATCTTAAAAAAAGTAACTGAAGTTGTAAAAACATATGCACTTTCTAATCACTTTTCAAGAAGTCATTTTCAGCAAGTTATTCATATTTTAGATACTGATGGAGCATATATTCCTGATGAAAATATTGTTTTTGACAGCAAGTGCTCTTCTCCTAAATACTATGATGAAAAAATCTTAACTGAAAATATTGATGGAATTAAAAGAAGAAATCAAATTAAGTCTGGATGTCTAGATGTTTTGTCACGAACAAGCCTGATTTGGTCATCAATTAAATACCAAGCTTATTACATGTCTTGTAATTTAGATCATGTTTTATATAACAAAAGAAATTTAACAGATGAAGATAAAGAGAAATTATCTTCAGCTTTCGCAAATAAATACAAAAATGATCTAGAAGGATTCAAGAAGTTTATTTGTAATAATGATTCAATTTTTAAGCAAAATTTGACATATAGAGAATCTTGGGACTTCATAAGAAATGGATGTAATTCCTTAAAGCGATTCTCCAATTTTGGAAAATGCTTTTTAGAGCAAATTGATGATTGATTATAATTTTACAAAGGATAAGGTAACAACCGTATTCATTGACAGAAAGCATCCTGCCTATTATTCAGTTGTAGAAGGCAGACATTACAGAATTATCGGTAAAAAGAAGAAGTCTGGTATCAAATCTGCAGTGGAAGCTTTTGAGATGAATGGTTCAAATCCAGCACGTGATAATAAGCTCTAGTTTATCTAAATCTTCTTTTTATTGGCTGTTGAAAGCAGAGCTCAAACTATTAAATATAAATCTTTGTGGCTCTTCAGATTTCTGAAGTAGTTTTGCATTTAGAGATGTTGGCAAAGATAGTGCAATGTAAGAAAGGTGCCAATAATTGATTTAGAGTACTTTGTATTATTTAAATGAAATCACTTCCATCGATCTGACTCTTGGATCTTTTAACATATTTTCGTTTGGATCAACCAAGAATCCATGCTCGCACATTAAAAGCATCTCAATATCATTGACACTATCGCCATAGCCATAAGAGCCATCAAGAGAATACTCCTTGTCTTTAAGATATTCTCTTATTCTTCGTACTTTTCCTTCTTTGAATGGAACTTCACTAAGCTTTTTACCTGTAAGATGGTTGTTTTTTACTTCCATGCTTGAGGCAATGAAGTCTTCTATATCAAGAGCTTTTGCAATATGCTTAACCAGATAATCATTTGTTGCAGTAACTATGAAAACTCTGTCATTATTACTAGTGTGATATTCAATTCTGTCTCTTGCACCTTTTTTTATCTTTGGAACAATGCATCTTTTGACAATGGCTCCTAAAAGATCATCTAGTTCATCCATGCTGTACTTTATAAATGGAGTAGATGCAAATTCAACAAACTCGTTGATATCAAGAATGCCTTTGTAGAACATGTCCTCGTAATTATTGAGTTTTTGAATGAAAACATCATCAACAATCCTCATTCTGTTAAGCTCATAATATGTTATATCATTGCTGTCGCCATCAATGATAGTTCCGTCCATGTCAAAAAAAGCAAAAGCCATTAGTTACCCTCAGCTGAATTTTTTGTGCTGTAATCAAGCTCTTTTGTCAGATAATCTTCAGGAAGCTCATTTTTAAGCATTAAAAAAGTAGCCTGCATATCAAGATTTGGCATCTCGAATCTGTATCGCCAGGTTGTATAACCTTCATCAGTGTTTAAAAGTACTCTTGCTCTTGTTGCAAAACCCAGCTGAATTAAAAGACTTGCAAGCTGTTTTTTCTCAACTGTTATGTCAATACTGTTTGAAAAAAGCGGATCCTGACCGTCCTTATCATAAAGATATGATAAATCAACAAATTCGTTTGATAAAAGCTTCTTAACAATAGGATAGTTTGCTGTTGCAGAATAGGGCAGTAAAAGACCGTTATTGTTCAGTACATGTGCAATACAGGCAGGGCAGAGCACTTTTATGAGACTGTCTGAAAAGGCAAAGTTTCCATAGCATTTATCTACTGCCTTCAGGTACTCTTCAATACTCATATTTCTGTCATGAGCAAATTTCTCTATCTGAGTATGATAGCTCTCTTCAATCTCGTTAAGAGTTAATCCAAAGAGCGTTTCTAGTGATTTTTCATTTGAAAGATCCTGAACAAAAGGAAGTCCTTCTGAAAACTCATTTGCAAGGGCAAATTTTATATGGCCTGTTAGCATTACCCATTTAACCTGAGATACAGCAGTTTTTAGCACATTAAGCATATCAAGATAGATACAGACACACTCAAGTGTCATTTCACTGTTTTCCATGAGCATTGCATTGGCAATTGGAATATCATAATTATCAATGATTATAACCAGCTGCTCTTTGTATCTTTTAAATAGAGTATCTATAAGCTTTGATAAATAAAACTTTGGAGTTGCATATGTATCAAGATGAGTTTCTATGTGGTTGAGCCAGAACTGCTCTTGAAGATTGTTCAATAGACTGTGAGTAAACTCTTTTGTGTCAGCCCCCTTTATCTTTTTAAAATCAAGCTTGATACAGTGTCTTTGAGGAATTTCTCTTAAAAGCCCCTCATCTTCAATTTTGCATATTGTTTCCCTATCTCTTTCAAGGATCTTCTCAACTGATTTTGCAACCAGAGACAAACCAAATCCTCTTGGTCTTGTGATAAGAAAAATTCCAGGTGATCCATAAGATTTTGTATGCTCCATCTGAAGTATCAAAGAGAGCATTTTTACAGACTTATCCTTATAGATTTTGTCTGAAACAACTAATTCTTGAAGAGTAGAGTATGTAGGTGAGGCTGAATTCATATTGAACGCTCTAAACTGGAGGGGAGATCAACCACATCGCGGTACCTCAATAGAAGATCCTGGCTGCTACCTTCCGATCCTGACCAATTAAACCTTTATCAAGTACGCGAGGACCGAAATCCCCATCGAACAAATGTATTTTATTTAAAAACGCTTGATAAATCAAGTGATTTGTTTTTGTGATCAGAGCTAACGTACAGGCTTTTAACAATTGATATTAAATGGTTAAAGCATATATGATATAAGGCGTTTTAGTATATGATGAAAGCATTATGAAGAATTGTTTTGATAGTATAATTGTAATTGGTTCTGGCAGCACTGCAAAAAAGTGTTCTTCATATCTTTTAGACAAGGGAATACGACTTGTTTTTGTTGAAAGCTATGCCTCTGTTTTCAAATGCCTTTCATCTCCTATAAAAAGCGAGCTTGTACAGTTAAGAACAATTAACGAATTTAGTGATATTGATAATGCCGTCTTTAACTTAAAAAAAGGAAATACCCTGGTTCTTAGCATTAACAATAAACACATTTTTAAAAAATCTTTGAATCAGTCCGATATAACTATTATCAATTTTCATTATGGTTATCTGCCAGATTATAAAGGTCTTAATATACCAAGCTGGCTTATATACAACAAAGAAGCATTTGCTGGCGTTACCTGGCACTTTGTAAATGAAAAAATTGATGATGGAAAAATTATTATTCAGGATAAATTTAGAATTAAAGATGGCTCAACTGCTTTTGACGTTAATAAAGAGCAGAATCTTTTAGGCTTTGAATTATTTAAAAAATTCATCTTGAATTATCTTGAATATCCAGAATCATTCATAAATGACAATAAGTCAATTACACATGAGAAGATGCAGTCAAGATATTTTGCAAAAGGCGTTTTACCTGATGGTGGATATTTGAATCTTGAAGATACAAAGGAGCATATAGACAGAGTTTTAAGAGCCTTCGACTATAAATGCATTTTGCTGAATCTTCCTTTAAAAGTTGTATTTGAAAACACTGTTTTTGCTATTGAATCATATACAGCTAATGAAACATCAGAAGATGATAGGTGTTATCTTGAAGATGGTTACTTATACCTTACAAAAGAAAAAACACAATTTAAGATAAAAATCAGGACTTGATTATGAAGGTATTGATAAGCGCTTTATTGGTTATTTATTTTGTTTGTTTTCAGTGTGCATCTTGTGATGAACCTGCTTTTGTAGAGAAAACAGAAAATTCTCTTCAAAGAGCATACAATGCAACAGAACGAGGTGTTACAAAGGCTGCAAAAGCGACAGCAAACGGAATTGAAAAAGGTGCTAAGGCTACTGAGAAAACAGCAAAAAAAGTAGTGAACAAAATATCTTCTACAGCAGATAAAGTAGGAGAGAAAATTGGTTCGGTTTTTGAGTAAATGAATATGAAAAAAGTAAACATAGCTTTTGATAATTTTATTTATTTATCAGAACAAAGTCTCAAGCAAATTTTAGAACTACGTAATAGCGATGAAATAAGAAACAAAATGGCTAATACCAGTATTATTAGTCTTGATGAGCATATGGCTTTTTGCCAAAAATTAAATGGTGATCCTACAAAGCTATACATTCGTATCTGTGTCGAAAATGAATTTTTAGGAGTTTTATCTTCGGTTAAAAATGATACAATCAATCACACATATGTTCCTGGATGTTACTTTTCTAAATTAGTCCTTTCAAAATATAAAAATATTTCTGTTGATATGTCAGCTGCATTTTCATATATCTGCTATAACAAAGGGCTTTTTTACCCTTTGATTTATGTAAGAAAAGATAATCCACAGGCAATTTTTTATAATACTATGAAATTGTCAAACAGAATTGTCGATGAAGACAATACATATTATTACATGCTAAACAACTGTACAGATCCCAAATTACAAGATCACGAAACAATTTTGAGAAAATTTGATTATCTGTTTGATAAGTACAATATGAGTTTTAATTTATGAATAAAGAAGAAATACTCGGAATAATCACTGATATAGTTGATCCTGAAGATCAGCTTACAGAAAATACTGTTATTGCTGAATGTGAGGATATAGATTCACTTGCATTACTCAATCTTTTTTTAGAATTCAGAAAGGTAAAAAAGGATCTTACCATTACAGAATTTTCTAATTGTAAAACAATAAAAAATGTAATAAATCTTCTATTAGAGTAAGTATGGATCATATTTTCAATCATGTAAAAATAGAGGCTATATCAGGTGTAGTTGGAAAAAATCCCCTAAATGTACAAAAGCTTGCAAATAGTTTTTGTATCCCTGAGAAGAGAATTAAAAGATTTATTAAAACAAATGGTTTTGAACATCTTAGAGTTTTATCTGATAATTTGTCATTTGGTGATATGTGTGTTAAGGCATCTCAAAGCCTATTAGACTCTCTTAATATACCTCCTTCAAAAATTGAGTCTTTTATTTGTGCAAGTCATTCGCATGATTATTTTATACCAGGTACATCGTATACTATCCAAAACAGAATTGGACTAACTAAGGACTGTTTTTTGTCTGACACAGTTCAAAGCTGTCCTGGTTTTATTTTTAGCATAATACATGCTTGTTCTTTAATCGAGTCAAATTTATGCAAAAATGTACTGTTATGTGTGGGGGATATAGTTGATAGAAGATATCCTCTCAGTGAAGATCTGTCAGATTATGATTCATATCTAGAGAATTCAGATGGGTGTGCTTGTATTCTGTTTTCTTATTCTCATGAGAATAATCCTATCCATATAAGTACACAGTCGTACGGAGAGTTTTATCGCAGTGCTTTTTCGCCAAATTTTGGAATGAGGTCAACTCGAATATCTGTAGGTTGTGATAAATACAGAGTAGACGGGAATATAATGAATTCATTTGTTTTAGATACTGTTTCAAAGCATTTCGCTTCTTTTATAAGTAATAATAAAATCTGTATGGATGAATTGGATTATATAGTATTTCAGCAAACAGGAAATGCATTGATTAAAGCTTTGGGTTCTGTTCTTGAGCTACCAGAAGAAAAGTGTCCTTTTGTCTCGAAAGAATACGGTAATATGTCTTCAGCAAGCATACCAATCTCAGTATTAAAACTGAATGAAAATCATAAAAAAACGAGAAGCCTTGTTCTTCATTCATTTGGTGTAGGCTTAGCTTCTGCTATTTGCAAATTAAATCTTAACAATACTGTATTTTCTTCAATAATTGAAATGTAATATGCACAAATTTAAAATTTCTTTTTTTTCAATACACCTACTTACTCAGGTTAATGTGACTGTCATGATTCCATATCCAAATATGAATAATGAGAAAGGACGGGTTTTATGGGCTCTTCATCCAGCATTAAAAGGTGCAGACTTTTATTTTGATGAACTTGGTCTTGGAAAAATTGTTGACAGTAAAAATATTGCAATAGTGTGCCCTGAATGCGGGAACAGTTTTTTTGTTGATTCTGATAGCAATAAAATAGCAACATTTATTCAAGAAGAACTCAGGAGTTACATTGAAACAATGTTGTCCAGTGTATATAGCTCTAATTTAGAGATGTACGGAATTGGAATATCAATGGGGGCATATGGATTGTATAACTGGTTTTTAAATGCCCCCTCATTCTTTAAATCAGTTAACCTAATTTCTGGTTTATATTCCTTTGATATAAAAAAAGATGAACGTCTCAAAAAATATCGTTCCCAAAAAAATCTGATAAGGTTAATTGAAAATAAAAAGAACTTTATATTCAATAAATTAGATGATAAGAAAAGCTGTGATCTTATCAGCAAAACAAGTGAAATGAATATTGTTACAAGAACGAAAGTTCTATTATATTGTGGTAGTTCTGATTTTATTTCATTATCTTCAACAGAAGAGTTATCTAAAGCATTATTACAAAAAGGAATTCAATCAGAATTATTCCTGGCAGATGGCGAGCATAATCTTGAGTATTGGACTTCTGCTTGTGATCATATTATAAGCAATTTACTATAAATTTATGAAAGATACAGTTTACTATAATCAGCTTATATCTAAGTTTTTTGATACAGCAAAAAATAATCAGGAAAAAATTGCTGTAAGAGAAATAGATAGGGAAATAACATTTTCAAAACTATACTGTGAAGTTCTATTTCTCAGCAAAAAAATCGAGCATCTTTTAAAGAATAAAAGAAATCAAAGAATTGGTGTATTCATTTCCAAATCAATAGAAAGTACAGTAGCAGATTTAGCGATATTATTAAGCGGAAATGTTTTTGTTAATCTTGATACAAAAAATCCAGTAGCAAGGTTAAAGTCAATATGTGACAACTGTTGTTTATCAATAGTTATCAGAAAATCTGCATCAGAAAATGTCGAGCAATTCTTTTCAGGTGATGTTTTAGATTACTGTATTGATGATATAGAAAAAATTGATCCATACGATTTTTCATTAAACAATTCTATAGATGATTTCTTAAATAGAAATTATTTCAAAAATGTTGATACAGACCCGTTCTGTATAATCAATACTTCAGGGTCAACTGGTATACCAAAAGCTGTGGCTCTGACTCATAAAGGTTTTTGTGATTTTACAAATGCAGCCAAAAAATCTAAGATTATTGACGGACCAGAGATTATAGGATCTTTGTCTCCTGCATACTTTGATATATATGTTTTTGAGTTATGTCTTCTGATGGACTCTGGAAGTACAATAGTAATTATTCCAGAAAACTTGTCCTTGTTCCCTCTTAAAATTCTTCAGATGTTACATGATATGTCGGTAACTTACATTTTTTGGGTTCCGACAATAATGGTTAATATTGCCAACAAGGATTTCTTGTCGTATGTAAATTTACCTTCTTTGAAAAAAGTATGGTTTGCAGGTGAGGTCTTTCCTACCGTAAAATTTCGTTATTGGGCTGATAAATTACCAAAAACACAGTTCGTAAATATGTATGGCCCTATAGAAATTCATGTTGATTGTCTGTTCTATATTGTTCCTCATGATTTTCCAATAGATAGACCAATTCCTATAGGAAAACCTTTTTATAACACTGATGCGATTATTTTAAATGATGATAATTTAATTACAGAACCTAATGAAGAAGGAGAACTTTGTATAAGAGGATCGTCACTAGCTTTAGGGTATTTTAATGATAAGAAAAAGACAGAAAGTGTGTTTGTACAAAATCCATTAAACAAATATTATCCAGAGCTGATATATAGAACAGGTGATATTGTAAAACTAGATGGCAGTGGCAATTATTGTTTTGTTGGAAGAAAGGATACTCTTGTAAAAAGGTTGGGCTATAGAATAGAGCTGTCTGAAATTGAGCATGTCGCACTTGCTAAAATTGAAAATATAAAGAATGCCTGTGTCATTTTTAATGAGAAAACAAATGATTTGATTATGTATTATGAATCTGCAGAGCCAATAGATAATTCGCTGTTAAAAAAGAATTTTATGTCATTATTTCCAAGATATATGGTTCCAACAAAGTATTGTCATTGCAGAGAATTACTTAAAAATCCCAATGGAAAAATTGACAGAAATTATTACAAAAATAGAGAATAAAAATGCAGAAAGAAAATTTGACTATAGAAAACTTTGTATCAATGTATGATGATTTAAAAAAGAGAGGCGCTCTTATTACGAATTATTATGAAGATATTAATTATATTCGTAATTTAACTCTGACTAATAATTGTACGTTGATTCAGGGAGAGGGAAGCTTTTTTTTACTAGTTCCAGAATTTGACTTTTTTGAATTATATTATTATTCGCTTTCTAATGATAGTCTTTTTAACGATCTAGAAGATTTATTGCGCTTATCTGAAATCAATTCACTGAAAATTAAGATTGTTTCCAGAAATCAAGAAATTGAAAAAACAAATGATATTTTGTTTGAAAAACTAGGATTCTCTATTGCAGGAAGGTTATTAAGATTAGAAAAGGCTCCTTCATCTAAACTAAATAAAAAGAAATTGGATGCAATTGAACAAATTTTATCAGACTTACCTGACTCAATTAGTTCGCCAAGATTTGCAAAAATAGATGATTTAGATAATGTATATGATCTACTGAGCAGGGAATTCGATCCTGTTGTTGACTCTTTGCCTGAAAAGAATGATGTTCTTGCAGGTATTAATCGAAATCAGGTAGTTGTAGTTTATGAAGGGAATAAATTAATCGGTTGTCATTATTTTGAATTAAAAGTCGGAAAATATTTTGGCCTTTTTGATGTTGTAGATGCTGATTACAGAGCTTACGGCATACTGTTTTTAATATACAAATTTGTTGATAAGTATTTAAGTACACCTGAATTAAATATCAAAAAAAGATATGGGTGGAGAAATTTTAAAAGATCCACATTGATCAAAGCCTCAAAATTCAATAATGATAATTTTGATGGAACTGTAATATCTATATATTTTTACAAGAAGGGTTAACATATGGAAGATAAGATTATTTCAATTTTGCATGATATGCATCCGGAAACTGATTTTTCAAAAAGCTATACAAATCTAGTTAGTGACGCAATTTTGGACAGTTTTGATGTTGTTCAGATTATTTCAGAATTGGAGAGCTCGTTTTCTATTTCAATTTCAGCATTGGATATACTACCAGAGAATTTTGATTCAGTTGAATCAATATGTAATTTAGTTAAAAAGTATATAAAGTAGTAATTAGATGAAAAGTATAATTTCTGGTGTTAAAATTTCGAGTATTTGTGCGGTAGTTCCAGCACGAGTACTAAAATTTGAAGATGAATTAAAAGAATTTCCTTTTCCTGAATCCTCGTCAAGAAGACTGGGAAAAGTAATGGGCTTTAGAGAGCATAGAATTGCAGATCCCAAAACAACTCTTATAGATCTTGCAGCCTATGGCATTAACTGCTTGTTTAAAGAAGGTGTTATAAAAAAGGAGGATATAGACTGTCTTGTTTTTTCCTCTCAGGTTAGAGAACACCTTGTACCTGGCAACTCAAAGGTTTTACATGGATTTTTAAATCTTAGCAGAAATACTCATTGCATAGATCTATATGAGAATTGTACTGGTTTTATTTCTGGCCTTTATACAGCGTGCAGTATTATGAGAGCATCAAATCTCAATTGCGTGCTTCTAGTTGTTTCTAACAGTGGTTGTTGCTATGCAAATAAAAAAGACAGAAATACATATCCTTTGGCAGGTGATGCTGCTGGCATTGCTGTTATTAGCAGAGCAGATGAAAAAGAGACGATAGATTTTGCTTTTTTTAATGATTCTGATCTAAGGGATAATTTGATTACTCCTGCAGGAGGTATGAGAATGCCTGCAACAGAAGAAACAGCAAAAATGCACATTGATGATATGGGAAATTACAGGAGCCTAAATCAGTTGCATATGGATGGAACAGGTGTTTTTCATTATGTAATGGAAAATGTTCCTTTTTTGATAAAAGAAATATGTGAATTAGCCGATGTTAAAAAAGAAGATATTAAGTATCATCTTACTCATCAGCCAAATAGATTTATGCTAGAAAAATTGGCCGATTTAATAAATGTGCCACGTGAAATTATGTTTAACAATATAGTAGAGAATTTTGGTAATTCCTCAAGTTCTACAATACCAGTTAACATTGCATATAACCTATCTGATAAACTAATAGATAATTCTTACAAAGTATGTCTGTCAGCTTTTGGTGCAGGAATGTCTGTTGCTGGCGCAATTATGAATCTTGGTAAAATGGATTATTGTAAACTTATTGAACATCCTTGTAATGGATCTAACGAATATTAAGGAGATATTATGACAGAACAGGAAAAATTAGCCATCTTAGAAGATATTTTTGATCTTGAAGCAGGTTCTCTTTCAAAAGAACAGGTTTTAAAGGAACTTGAAGAGTGGGATTCTTTATCTGCACTTTCAGTTGTAGTAATGATGAAAGACCAATTTGATAAGAAAATTACTGGAAGCGATGTAAGAAAATTTGTCAAGGTTGAAGATATTCTAAATCTGATGTGTTAAATATGCCAAATCTCGTTTATAGAAATGTAAAAATAGCTGCATTGACATCTGCTGCTCCAATGTTCACTCAGAATATTGTTGTAAATGAAGATGACCCAAATTTTAAATATGTAAAAACATTTATTAAACAGATTGGTATTCAGAAAAGACATATTAGCAACAATTGCCAAACAGCAACAGACCTGGGGTATGCTGCATCGTGTGAAGCTCTCAGACTTTCAAATATCGATTCAAAAGATATTGATGTTGTAGTTTTTGCAACGCAAACTCCAGATTTTAATATGGGCACAGGAAATGCTCATATTCTTCATAATCTGCTAAAGCTTAGAAAAGATGCATTTGCTATAGATCTTTCTGTTGCATGTGCTGGATTTCCATATGCCTTATCTGTGGGATTAGGATATTTACAGCAACAGTCAGTGCATAATGTTCTTATAGTTCTATCTGATATTCAATGGTGTGAATATTCAAATTTAGAAGAGCTTTTATCAGAACGAATTTTTATGTTTGGTGAAGCTGCAGGTGCATTGTTAGTTACAGATAATGGTACAGATGATGTAGCTGTATCTTTGTGTACTGATGGCAGTGGCTACAAATATCTATTTGCTCCAAATGAAGGAAAAAAGAATAAATGGAACCGTTTTTCTTTTGTTGTTGATGATCCGTATGGAGAAAAAGAGATTTTTACTCGTTATATGAATGGAATGGAGATCACTTCATTTTCAACTATCAATGTTACAGAGTCGATAAAAGAATTTATGTCAGCAATGGGTACTACAACCGATAGCTATGATTATCTTGTAGTTCATCAGGCAAATAAACAAATTGTTAGTACAATAGGTAAAAGATTGGGCTTTGACAAGGATTTAGTATTAAGTTCACTTGAAGAGTATGGAAATACTGATTGTGCGAGTATCCCAGTGACGATTGCTCACAACAAAGATATCTTTAATAAAGATAAAATCTCATTTTTGACTTCAGGTTTTGGATCTGGTTTATCTTGGGGCGTTGCAAGTATAAATATTTCAAAAGAATCTATAGGAAAACCAATTTTTATTGAAGATGGTAGATTTACAGATAATGTAGTCAGACTGAGATAATATGAGTAAAACAGTTTTAGTAGCAGGTGCTTCATCAGGAATTGGTTTTCAGGTAAGTAAAGATTTATCTAAGAATGGTAACAATGTTATTCTTTGCTCAAGATCCAAGAACAAACTTGAAGAATGCCTAAATAATTTAGATACATCAAAAGGGCAGAAGCATCAGGTAATATCATTTGATTTTGAGAAAACAGATAATATTGAATCTGTATTTACTCCTTTGCTTCAAAATTTAAAACTTGATGGATTGGTATATTGTGTTGGAAACGGTCATCAAGCGAAATTCAAAGACTTGAAAACAGAAATTATTCAAACAGATATGAAAACAAATTATTTCAGTTTTGTTGAATTATTAAGAATAATTATGAACCAAAGAAAACAGTCTGATAATCAGTTTAATTGTGTAGCTATTTCGTCAGTTGCTTCCACTTATACTAATGAAAAATATTATTGTTCCTATACATCATCAAAATCCGCGCTAGAAGGGGCAATAAGAGTTCTTTCGCCAGAGCTTATAAAAAAGAATTGCATGCTTTGTGCTGTTAAACCTGCAGTTGTAGGAACGCAAAGATTAGATAACATAACAATGTTGACGGATGATCTTGAGAATAAAATAGTCAAATCAGGGTACCAGCCAGGTGGCATTATAAGCTCAAAAGCTGTATCTGATATGATTTGTTATCTTATTTCAACAAATGATTTTTCTTTTTCAGGGGCAATAATCCCTATAACTTCAGGAGCACTTGGGTAATGTTCTCTATTTCTGAATTAGAATCTATATATATAGAAATTACATCAAAATGCAACATGAATTGCGTTTTTTGTCCGTATGGCGTATTAAAAAGAGAAAAATGCAATCTAAAAAAAGAGCTTGTATTCAAGGTATTAAATGAGCTTGCTGAAGAAGTAAAATCAGGTAAAGATGTTCCAGTATTGGCTTTCCATTGTTTAGGTGAGCCTTTATTGAACCCATATCTTCATGAATATCTTGATTTTTGCGACAAAAATTCACTCAAGTATAATATTGTCTCAAACGGAACACTTTTTACTGATAAGAACTTAGATAAATTATTCTCTCACACTAATATTGCAAAATTAGAAATTTCTTTTCATACCATTTCAGAAAAAACTTTTTCTCTTAGATATTCTCTGAATTCAAATCATTTATCTTTTGATTCATATCTAGATCACATTAAAAGAGCTGTTTTTAATGAAAAGAGAATTCTAAACAATATTCCACTTCAGGTAGACGTAATGTTTGATAAAAATCTTGATAATGGAGATCTTTTCAACGCTTTTTCATATTCTGATTATCAAGATTTGTGTTCGATGTTTTTAAAGTGGAGAGATGAGATTGAGAATGCTTATCCTCAAATACGACAGTTGAACAAAGCATTTTATAAAAAATCAAAACCTTTAATAACCGAATCATTTGCAATTTATCGAGATCCAGCTTTGATACCAAAGGATCTGTTCTTAAGCAAAGACCTTCCAAAAAGTATTTTGTGGATATCAATTGAGATTCTTCCAAAAGTTTTTATAACAATAAAAAGATTCTTTATCTTTACTCCTAATACTGAATATTTAGAACAAATTATAGAACGTAGCAAGGATGTTAGTGAGATTAAACTTTGCAAGGCTAAAAATTTCAATTGCAGCTGTAATAAGTCTCTTGTAATTCTATCTGACGGAAGAATCACATTTTGCTGCCTTGATTATGAAGGAGTCCTATCTTGTGGGAATATCTCAGACATGACCATAAGTCAGGCAATTAATAGTAGTTTAAGAAAATCTCTTTTAGAAAAGAATGATTCTTTTGAATACTGCTCATTATGCTATGGAAAAAAAGAATTTGTTCATGAAAATAAGATTAATTTTATTGATAACTAACTTCTGAGCTTATTAAGCATGGCAAAGAATTTATTAGTTACAGGTGGAACCTCCGGAATTGGTTTAGAACTTGTAAAATCTTACTTTAAAGAAGATGTTCATATTACTTTAATTCTGAGAGATATAGAAAAAGCTAAGATTTGCTTTTCTGATTCAGACATCAGTAAAGTTTCTTTAATTGAAGCTGATTTAATGGATCCTATTTCATTGTCTAATATTCTAAAAAATAATCTTAAAAATGCACCTGATTATTTTGTGTATTGCGCAGGAATGCTTAATGAAGTAAGTCTTAAGAGAACAACCTATAGTAGTTTTATTAAACTGATGAATGTTAATTTCTTTTCTTTTGTAGAAATTCTAAGACATCTTGTTTCAATAAAATCAAAGAATGCACCTATGAGAATTGTTGCAATGTCGTCATTAGCCTCCCTGCAAGGTGGAAAAGGTAATCAGATGTATGCTGCATCGAAATCAGCAATGGATTCTTTTATTAGAACATCTTCTCATGAGTTAAGAGAGAATAATATTGTTATTAATTCTATTCAAGCTGGTTATGTTGATACTAATATGTGTGATAGTTTGAGATTATTTTATGGTGATAGATTTGATGACTTTATCAGACAGAATCAACCACTTGGCTTAATTGATAAAGCAGAAATAGTTGAGCAGATTAGATTTATGTTGTCCAAAAAAGGAAATAGTGTCACTGGCGTTTCATTAAAAATTAACGGAGGATCACCTTGTTAATGGAAATAGTATTGCTATTTTCTAGCTTGCTTAAATAAAGGATTATCCAAGTTGACCTAACCTCAGTAAGTTGAACAAACTTACTGGGGATGGTTTTGAAACTTTCATATGAAGATAAAGTAGAAATTTGGCTCTTCGTGCATAGTTATGGGTAAAAATTGAAAGTAGAGCACGGTTAGAGCCTTAATCTAAGCTACTTTCAGCCCTGTTCCACCTCGATTAGGAAGTGGTATTAAAATATTTGAACATCCTAGCAAGATCATATCGAGCTTATTTTGGATGTTTCTAATGGTTCGTACATATCTTTCTGAAAGTCCGCGTTTCCTGATGTATAAGCTGTTCCGTACCTTTTATGATCTTCAACAACTAGAAGTCTTTCTTCATAAGTTAATTTCATACCCCCCCCATTATCAATCATGTGATCAATAATGGTGGGCATACTACTGATCCTTAGTTCAAAAAATCTATTCTAATAAAAAGGCTCTCTTTATCTTGTAAATATATGTTATAACATATATACTTCAATATATAAGAAGAAAGGTATTTTAACAATTATGGACCAGCAATCAGAATTTTCTGTCATTTTCTATGAAAAAGAAGATGGCTCTATACCGGCAATGGACTTTATATTAGGTCTTGATGAAAAATTAAAAGCAAAAACTTTACGCAACATTAATCTGTTGGCAAAAGTTGGACCAGCCCTTAGAAAGCCGGAATCATCGCCTTTAGATGATGGAATTTTTGAAATTCGTACTAAAGTTGGAACTGATCTAACAAGAGTCCTTTATTTCTTTTACGTCGGTAAAAAGGCTGTATTAACCAATGGTTTTATTAAGAAAACTCCACGAAAAGAAATAGAGATTGCAAAAAAATACAGAGAAGATTTTTTAAGAAGGAGCAAAGAAAATGAGTAATAAATTTGAAGATTTTCTTGCAGAGCAGCTAAAAGATCCAAAAGTAAAGAAGGAATACGATGCATTAGAGTCAAAATATGCTCTGATTGAAAGTATTATTCTTGCTCGTAAAGAGAAGAATATTACTCAGAAGGAGCTTTCCGAACTGACAGGTATTACTCAGGCCGATTTGTCTAAAATTGAAAACGGAAATGCCAATCCTTCTTTGAATACACTTTTAAAACTTGCAAAGGGGCTAGGAAAGAAACTTCAGGTTTCCCTAGTTTAATTTTTCAAAACACTAGTTGTCTTTCTATGATCTGCAGGTAAAAAAAAACTGCAGATCCCTCATTTGAAAAAATTAGGCTCAGTACAAACACATGTGGGAACAAAGATCCTCTATTCAATCTGAGCCTTCAATATCATCATTTGATCCTTCAATATTATAAAAAGATCCTTAATATGAGTATTGGAATTATATAGAAATGCTGCCTATTAATTATTAATCGACTGAACTAAGGATCAGCTAGCTGAATTAATTATCCCATATTAAAATATATATGAGCCAGAGTAGGCATATTCAACAAGAGCCCGGATATATAGCTGCATTTACTACGTTATGAAAAGTTATCAAAATCTCTTGCAAGTTTAAGTGGGTCCATATAAAAACGGTGTTATTCACAGTGATATAGAAGTTCTTATAGCAATTAAAGATGTAATAAAGGAATTCAATAACACTGATCCTTAGTTCAATGTGTGTTGAGTCATTCAGTTTGTTTTATTCTATTTACTGTATCCCAGATTGCATCTATAGACTCAAAATTCTTAGAGCACATAAATTCAATAGGAAAATTTATAGAGTATTTTTCTTTTAACAGACTAATTACCTGTATGATGCAAAGAGAATCGAGAATATCATCAGAAGCAAGGTGTTTTTCCTTATCAAAGTCAATTGTTGGAAAATTTTCAGTCAGTAGTTTTTTTAATTCATCCACTTTCTAATCTCCATAAAGCCAGTTGCGTAGCAAACAATCAAAATCTTCTTTATAACCAAGTATATCAGCGTATTTTTCTAAAACAGGAGCTCTATTTTTTTTGTAAAGAAAATAATAGTTAAAGGCTTCATCCTTTCTATCAAGAACAGCACCAAAAGCCTCCTGAATTTTGATTCCTCTTTTGTTTATATTGCGAACTACAGAGAAGATTATGCTTGTATTTATGTTTTTTAAAATAATTTCTCTGGCAAGAAAAACATTAGCAAAAATGCCACTATTTATCATTTCAGGATTAAAGAACATACCGCCTTCTGCAACATTTTCTTTTAATCCTATTTTCGAGAAAGCTACATAGGCAAAAGGTTTATCATTAACAAATGCAACATAGGCAATTGTATCTTGCTTATTCTGATTAATATTAAACCAAGTATGCATAACCTTTAAGTTTACTTTGCGCCTGTCATCCATATTCACTATAACTTTTGGATCATTGCGCCAGTCAACAAGAAAAGGCAGGTACTCTTCCTTTAAAGGTTTTAAAACAATTCCGAATGCATTTATGTCTGTTGTATTCATTTATACTTAAAATACACTTTTAAAGATATATTGGTACAAAAGATTAGTATATCTTACTTTTCGTCAGTATTGTGTTCTTCTTTTCAATTATGATATATATCTTCACTATTCAATTGCATTATCTGTTTTTAAGTTGCAGCTTAATAAATCATCAAGATCACAGATAGACTGAAGAATCCATGATATACCAATCATATTGGCACTATAATTGCTTATATAACAGAAGAAAAAATAGTGGCAATATATCGTAAGGTGGAGCTTATGAAACGTAGGTTTTTTACTAACTTATTTATTTTACTAAGTATTTTGATATCAACGGATGCCTTTTGTCAGATAAGGTATGAAGCTCCTATTGATCCAAGTGCAAAAAAACTGTGGTCTAATGATTCAAGTAGAGTCAAATGTTCACTGATTTTTGACATTCCATCATACGGTTTTGCCTCTTTTGTTACCTATTCTGGCAGAAATTTGCGCTCTGCTATGGTAATTGTTCCTAAACTTGGTATCCGTGAGCCAAGTGTAATGCGTTTTATTTCTGCAAAACCAAGCTGGCATTCACATGCAAATGAGACTCTTCTTGGAAAAATCGATCTGTATGAGGGCTTCAGACCTTATATAGGACCTACACTGTCATGGAAGATTTTAACATCACTGTCAGATGGTAATCAGATCTTAATGCCTTATACTGATAAAAAGCTTGCAAACGGTCAGAATATTATTCCATCATTAAGTCCAATAGGATTTGATGATGCTTTTAAAAAATATCTTTCATGCCAAGAGCAGTTAATAAGAGTTAACTTTAATGACATAAAGATGACACCTCTTGTATTTAGAGTTAAAACTGATGAGTTAACTGCAAAATCACAGAGAATTTTAAATGAGCAGCTTGAATATCTAAAACATGATCCTTCAATTATAAAAATCTCAATTAGAGCATATGCCTATGATATGGAGAAGGCTCCTGAGAATGTATCTTTAGCTCATGACAGAGCAGAGATGCTAAAGAAAGCCTATACGTCAATAGGTATTAAAGAAGATATTATTGAAATTGTTCCATTTAATTCACTTACATTAAATACCAAAGAGAGTAATCCTGTTGCAGATACTTCCGTTACGGCAAGAAATGCTCTTATAACACTTGATAGAGACAATGCCATGATTAACAAAGATATGGAAGTTAACGTACCTGATGTAGGTGCAAACACTGGTGAGAATGATTAGCTTTAGAGGTTTTTATGGCTGATAAAAAACCAATTAAAAAAACATCACTGTTTTTTAGAATAAGAAGATACTGCAAGAAAAATACAATAAAGGTTGCTTTTGTAGCTCTTCTTACTTGTTTGGTTATAGGCAGTTCTCTTTTAACCTATGGTCTTGTTTATTACAATTCAGCTCAAAGACAGAGTTATGTTGTAACTGGCGTTAAAGCCATGATTGATGGTAACTTCCATAAAGCCCAATCAATTCTTCTTCGTGCTGCAAAAAAGAAAGGCGCACCTGAAGCCTACCCTTTTTTAGCCTGGATATCTGCAAGAACTGGTAACTTCAACAAGGCTCTTGAATATTCAAGAGAGTGTGCAAAGTACAAGAACCTATATGGTGCTTATGAAATCATGGGTAATTTGGCTCTTTTAGGTTACGGAAATGCCCAGGGCGCAGGCTCTGCTGTATTTTTCTATCAGGAAGCACTAAAGGGCTATACTCCTGAATATATACAAAAATACAAGCCAATGCTGAAGTTTCTTGAGCGTTCAATCCCATACTGCATGAACGTTCAGGACTACGTAAGAATAGTTGATGAGGCATTAAAAGAAGGATCAAGGGTTGCAAACCTGTATAGAGGTGATATCGATTTTTTAGGCCTTGAACATGATCTTTCACCAAGATCTGCTATGAATTACTGGGAGAATGCAAAAAATAAAGGCATTATAGAAGCTCAAAGCAGGATTGCAGGTATGCTTTGGCATGGCTATGGAGTCAACAGAAATATTAAAAAAGCTCTTGAACTGTATGAGGACAGTGCAAAAAAGGATGAACCAATAGCCAACTACTCACTTGGACTTATTAAGTTCAGACAGGGTAAAAAAACTTCATATGCAGAAGGCATGAGGCATATGAAAAATGCTGCAAAACAGAATTATGGACCAGCTCTTACAGCAGTAGGCGTGATGGCCTATACTCACAATTATGATAGAAATCCAAAAATTGTTAATGCAGTTGCAGACATTTTTAAGCAAGCATATGATTGCGGCGATCCAACCGGCGGTATTCTTTATGCACTTATGCAGAACGCAGGTATAGGTGTTCCTGAAGATTACACTGCAGGTCTATCATTGCTATATGATATTAAGAATATAAATGAGGACTCTGTAGTAGGCTTAATCAAATATTACACATACACGAATAAGCCAAATCATAAAATGCTGTTTGAGCAGGTAGTAGAGCTTTGCAAGAGAATATATTTTGGTGATCTTGTTTTCATTGAAGGTGCTCCAGAGGCAACATCCTATTTTGAAAATCGAGAAAAGAATTCCACATTCTTTAAAACATGCTCTGAGGATAAGACATTAAATGACGAGTATCATGTTATAACCATGGGAAAGAATTACGTCTATAAACTTGAAGATCCTGCTATTGTTCAGATTGAAAGTGTACCGCTCTTTTATCATGACATTTACAAGATCCTTGTTATGTACAACCCAACAACAGGTGCATCAGCATTTACTCCTAAAATGGTGGTTAGAATAAATGCAACAGTGCCAAGACTTCCTCGTGAGTATGACAAGTTCAACTTGAAACTTGATGCTATTGAAAGAAAATTTTAGGCACTAATTGCATTTTTAAGAAAAAAAATACTTATTCTTTTCTATAAAAGATAAAATTATTTATTTATCAAATAGATATTTTTTTGTTTTTTTTGAAATGTCAAACAGAGTAATTCATCTTATTTTAGGACCTTTAATATACATCCTGTGCTATTATGCAGTTCCTCTTGATGTATTTGGCAGTTATGAGGCAAATGGAGCCGTAGGATGTATCCTGTGGATGGCTCTTTGGTGGATTTTTGTTCCAGTTGATCTTGCTGTTACAGCATTTATTCCAATTGGAGTTAATGCGCTGTTCTGTCTTATGGACATGAAAGATCTGATAGCCAATTATTCAAGTGAAACAATTCTCCTGCTTTTAGGTGCTTCAATTATCACTGCATCATGGGAAATCACCGGTCTTGACAGAAGAGTAGCTGCTAGGCTTTTGTCATTTGTCGGTGGTAATTTAAGGACTCAGATTATTGTCTGGTTTTTACTTTCAGCTGTTTTATCATCTGTTCTTCCTAATGCTGTTGTATGTGCTGCAATCATTCCTATTGCAGTTGCTCAGCTTAAATTTTCAGGCTTTAAAGACATCTCATCATCAAGACAAGCATCATTGGTTTTATTGTCTATTGTATACGGTGCTGGTGTAGGTGGCCTTGCAACACCACTTGGCGGAGCTATGAATCTGGTTACTGTAAAGTATATAGAGCAGATAACTGGCAGTGAATACATGTATGCTCAATGGTTAAAGAATCTTTTGCCTGTATTTTTAGTCATACTTGTATCAAATATCATATATATGGTTTTACAGTGTAAAAAGACTGATTCTCTTGGAAACACAAAAGAGTACTTTAAAGAGGAGTTCCAAAAACTTGATGCTATGTCCGTACAGGAAAAATGGGCCTTACTTCTTTTTATTGCAGCTGCAGGGCTGTCTTTTTTAAGACCTCTTTATCAAGGATATCTTCCTGGTTTAAAACCAGCTTACGTTTTTATCATTACTGCTATAATTGCCTTTGTTATTAGCACAAAAGGTGGTCATCGTCTTCTTACATGGAAAAGTACTCAACAGAAAATTGTTTGGGAACTTATTTTTGTTTTTTCAGGTGGTATAGCTGTAGGAACTCTTTTTAATTCAACAGGCGCAGCTTTAGCTATCGGTCAACATTTCAGCTGTATGCAAGTGCAGTCTGATTATTTGTTGGTTCTTATGATCCTTGTCTTTACGATCATTTTGTCTGATGTGACATCAAATACAGCAACTGCTGCTATCAGTATTCCTCTTGTAATAGCACTTGCTGAAGGTTTAAACAAAGATCCGCTTGTTTATATTTATGTTGCATCAATTGGTGTAAATCTGTCTTATATGCTACCTACATCTATAAGAGCAATTCCTGTAGGATATGGCTTGAAACCAAAATTTATGTTTAATACAGGCTTTTTAATAACACTAATGACAATCATTCTATCTTCATTTGTGGGCTATTACATGGTGAGCTAAAAATATGGCAGCAACGATTATTGAAGCTCTCCTTGAGCATAGTGAAAATACTCCTAACAAAATATGTTTAGCTGATGGTAATACTTCTGTCAGCTATAAAGAGCTAGTTTCAAATATGAAAAAGCTGGGGGCAATGTTTTACTCAAAAAACATAAGACCTGGCGATAAGGTAATAGTGCAGGCCAGCAGCACTTGTCAGTATATGCAGATCCTTTTGGCATTACAGTTTATAAGAGTAACTGTTGTACCTGTAGCCAGTGGAATCAGATCTGACAGTCTTAATGCAATGATTGAAACTGTATCTCCATCAATGGTCATTCTTAATTCACTAAAAAATGTAAGAGCTCAAGACTTTTTCTATACACGATATGACGTATTTAAAAGCAAAGAAAACTATCAGATGCTTGATAATTATTCTTTGCCAGATAAAGACGATATATGCGAGATCCTTTTTACAACAGGTACAACAGGAGTTCACAAAGGCATCTTGCTTACATATGATAATAACGTAGCTTTAAGTGAAAACGTTATTCATTCAACAAACATGCAAAATGATAATGTTGAGCTTATTTTTGCACCTCTAAATCATTCTCATGGTTTAAGAAGACTATATGCCAATTTATACAAAGGAACAACGGTAGTTCTTCATTCAAATATAACCTTCATCTCAGATGTATTTATAAAGATAGAAAAATACAGAGTAAATTCATTTGATTTTGTGCCATCAGCTTTATCCATACTTTTAAAAATGGCTGGACAAAAGTTTGCTGCGTATGCTGATTCAATACGCTATATTCAGTTTGGCGGAGCAAGTATCAAAAAGAATGAAATAGATGTTTTAAAACACTGTTTTCCAGATACAAGAATAATAAACATGTATGGCTCAACTGAAAGTGGCATAAGCATAGCCATTGAATATAACAACAAAGGCGAAGATAAAGCTAACTGTATTGGTAAACCGACATTTCATTCAGATATATTTATTGTTGATGAAAATCATCAAAAAATTCAGTCATCTATTGATAATCCTGGATTTATTGCAACAAAAAGCAGAGCTAATATGAAAGGATATTATTCAAAAAATGACGGCGTTTCATACGATGGTTTTGTTAACAATACCGTATATTCAAACGATCTTGCCTATATAGATGAAGACGGCGATATCATTCTTCTTGGAAGAAAAGGGTTTGTTATCAATGTTGGTGGATATAAGGTTATACCTCAGGAAATTGAACAGGTTGCATTGAAATATGAGCTAATAGATGATTGTGCATGCATTGGTAAAGAAGATCCTACATTAGGTCATATTCCGGTTCTTTTTGTTAAAACAAAATGTAATACTAATGATTTTGATCTTACAGGCTTTACAGTTTTTCTAAAAAGTCAGCTTGAATCATATAAAATGCCTGAGATAAGGATAATTGAGTCAATTCCAAGAACTGAAAAAGGAAGTGTGAGTTATGTTCTGTTGAAAGGATATCTTTGACAGTTCCTTATGGCTATATGGTGGCACCTCGGATGTCAATTATTTGAAAAAGTTTGATAAAAGTAAAAAAAATAAAAAAAATCTTTGTATAAATAACGCAATAATGCACAAAACATTCTATTGTGCATTTTGTATGCAAATATAATCAAGGAGTGTTCATTCAAAAAATAGGAGTTCATATGACTCTTACAATGAAAAACAAGCTGGTTATATTCACTGCTGTTACTATCTTTATCACTATCTTTGTCATGGGGATATCTTCATATATCATGACAAAGGCGCTATTCTTGCAGTCAGAAAAAGAACAGGTTCTGCCTTCACAGCTTGAAAAACTCTCATCTCAAATTGAAGGCGAACTTCAAAAGCCTTTGATAATCTCAAGAGCAATGGCTAAAGATATCAATTGTCACAGCCCACTGAAAAAGATCTTATTTAGCTCATTTGATTTTTATCAGATCTTTTAAAACCTTCCAATTTA
>NZ_JAGFNY010000028.1 GCF_019448115.1 Succinivibrio faecicola
TAAACACGAATTATGCATCCAATGTTTATACTTTGTTCAAAAGTGTGAACTTAGTGCTGATCCATAATTTCGCCATAGTGTTGATTAAGATTTTTTCTTCTGAATTGACTTGGTGTCATTTTAAAGTGTTTAGTAAAGCATCTTGTAAAGTAAGACTGGTTTTCAAAACCGCAGTTAACTGATACATCAATAAGCTTGTCATCTGTGTTTTTGAGCATTAATGATGCCATATGCAGTCTGTGCTCAATTAAGAATTCATTAAAACCTTTTCCTGTAATATTCTTAAAAAGTTTCATGAAGTGGCTTTTAGACAGATTACACATTGATGCAACCTGTTGAATAAGAAGTTTTTGCTCATACTGATTGTGAACTGCGTGTACTGCAGGTTTGATTTTGGAAAAATCGTATTTGAATTCACAAATATTTTTATCTGTTGAGCAGGTGTTTTTAAGAAGATAGTTAAAAACTATAAGAATATTCCCAAGAACTAAAAGCTGATACTCTGAGTAGCACTCCTTTCTGTGCTCAATAATGTTATCAAGAAAAGGGCAAAGACTTTTTGCAAGTTCGCTGTCTGCTTTTATAAAAGGAGGAAAAATTAATGATGCATCTTCAATTCTTCTAATTTTATCGATAAGTTCATCATGAATAACTTCACTTTTCATATCCTGCTGCAAAAGCTTTGTATTTATGAGAATAGAGAAATAATCAGCGCTTTCATCTTTGTACTGCTGCATGCTGTGAGGATATTTAGTATTGGATATAAGAATATCGCCTTCATGTGCTGTATATAACTGATTGCATATATAAAAATCAGCACACCCTTTTTTCATATATGTAATTTCAATTTCATCATGCCAGTGAAGAGGAAAAGAGGTAAGGCAGCAAGGTACCAGTGAATGGTAGATGGAAAAAGAAAATTTGTCCTGGCCGTGGATTTTTGATTCATGTATTAACTTATTGTTATTCATGATAAAACCTATAAGCTAATTAAAAAGATGTAAAAAAACAATAATACTATTGTGTTAATTTGTAAATACCATCATTAAAGATCATCTCATTTAATTGAACTAAACTGACATCATCTGATTTACTCATGAAGGAGCAGTTATCATGATGTTAGAAGGTATTTATCATAAGTGTGGTTTTAACGACTGTTATTGCCTGAATGAAAATGAACTGAAGATAAATCTGCACACGAATAAAAGTGTAAAAAAAGCCGTTCTTATGTGTGATGATCCATACAGTAAGGGCATATCTGGACAGAACTGGACAGGTAATCCTGTACAAATGCATCTTTCAAGATCTTTATCTTTAGAGAATATTTTCTCTGTAATCGTACAGCCAGAATATAAACGTCTTCAGTACTATTTTGTAATTTACTTTGATAATGATACTAGTGTATGCCTCTTGGAAGATGGTATTCACCAAATAAGTTTCGTTAACAGATGCGAGCTTGCAAAACACTATTTCAAGTTCGGCTGGATGAATGAGTCTGATATCTGTATTCCTCCAAAATGGGTAGAAAATACTGTGTGGTATCAGATCTTCCCAGACAGATTCTGTAGAGTTGATGACGGATACAAGGCTAATTTTGTTGACTGGAACGATGTTGGCTGTATTGATTATAAGAGTATGTATGGAGGTAATATCAAAGGCATAGACTCAAAACTCGAGTACTTGTCTTCTCTTGGTATTACAGGAATTTATTTCAATCCAATATTTAAAAGTTCAACAAATCATAAATACAATACCGATGACTATCTGACAGTCGATCCTGCTTTTGGCTCAAATGAGGATTTTGCAAATCTCGTTAAAAGAGCTCATTCACTAGGAATCAAGGTGATGATTGATGCTGTTTTTAATCATACATCAAGAGATTTCTTTGCATTTAAGGATGTCCTTAAGAATGGACAGAGTTCAGAATATTACAACTGGTATTACATAAACTCACCAGAATTTGCAAAGAGTGGAAATACAAAAGATGGTCGCTACTATTCTTTTGCATTTGTAAGTGATATGCCAAAGCTTAATACTAACAATAAGGCTGTTGTTGATTATTTTACTGATGTCTGCAAAAAATGGATTTCAATGTTTGAGATAGACGGTATCAGATTTGATGTCGGTAATGAGATTTCCCATTCATTTATAAAACATCTGAATCTGGAACTAAAGGATGTAAAACCTGATATTTTCTTGTTAGGTGAAATTTGGACAGATTCTTCATCATATCTTGCAGGTGATGAGTATGATTCTGTAATGAATTATCCTTTTATGTTCAGCCTTGATACATTCTTTAAAGATAAGAGTCTTTGCACAAAAGATTTTGTTCATCAGATAAATTATTGTTATTCCTTATACAAAGATCAGACAAACAGAGTAATTTTCAATCAGTTAGATAGTCATGATGTAGGTAGAATTATTACAAGAGCAGGTAGCTATGATAGCTTTATTCAGCAGATGGCGATTCTTATGACAATGCCTGGTAGTCCATGTATTTACTATGGGACAGAGTTTGCTCTTGATGGTCAGAACGATCCGTACAACAGAAAGCCAATGCCATGGAAATATCTTGATTGTTCAGAACATCAATCTGTCTTTAATCAGATAAAAGCACTAATCGCTGTAAGAAAACTTGATTGTTTTAAAAGCGAACAGCCTTTTGATTTTGTCAATATGGATACACAAAGACTGATTCATTACACAAGAGGCACCGAGCAAAAAGGCTCTGTATATATAAATGACTCAGATCGTGATGTGGAAATTTATGAAAATTCTGATTCTAAAATTGTTTTTTCCCATAAATACAGTGATTCAAAACTGAAAAAAGGAGGCGTACTAGTAATAGTCAACTAATTGATATTTATTTACAGGTTCTGTATGTCCAATGCCTTTTTGGTTCAATACTAAAAAGGCTTTTTTATGCTTTTTGATAAATAAAAACGTGCTTTAATGCAAAAATTATCAAAAAAGTGTTTAGAAAAAAGTTAAAATCATGATTTTACAAATATAAATCTATAAATAATGTGTAAAATTAACTAATAATATTCATTAAACTCGAGATCACTGTGAAAATTTCAAAAAAAATATTATCAACTGTTTTTTCTGGCATGATCTTATGTTCCTGTTCATCACAAGGTCCAATAGATCAGATTATCAGTTCCTCTTTAAATATCAATAACCGTCCGGTTTATTTGAGAGGAGAAATGAATGATTATGAAGTATCAGAAACATACAGACTAAGAAAATCTGATGACGGATACTGTACCTATGCAACATTAAGAACTGACTGGTCTCCTTACAAATTCAAATTTGCAGATTCTGACTGGTCAGAGGGTAGTAATTTTGGATTCATGTCTGGTCCTGGTGTAATCAGAGAGGGCTCTTTACCTCTAAAGCTGAATCCTGATTCAAAGTTTGAGGAAATCAGCTTTTATCCAAACTCAGATGGTGTTTACAAATTCTGCGTAATAAAGCGAAATGGCGGATATTATGCAACTGTATACAAGAGCAGCAAAAAGCTACTGTTAAGCATGGCTCAACTTTTTAAGCTCAGTAAAGATTAAAATGAAAACCGATTATAAAGAAATATTCTATAAATATGAGGATTATCTGCTGCTAGAGTATTCATTATCAAATAACAGCATAAGAGCCTATATTTCTGACATTAATCGGTTTTTAACATTTCTAAAAGAAGAGCTTTCTCTTGATGTTACAGGAATAACTACCGAAAACATAAGATGCTATCTTGAATATATTCACAAATATAAATCATCATCTGTAGCAAGAACTCTGACATCCATTAGGAATTTTTGCAGATTTCTTGTTAAGGAAAAAATATTATCATTCGATCCAAGCAGTACCATTGAAAGTCCCAAGTTAACAAAACATGTTCCCCACGTCATTTCTGAGAGTACCGTAGATTTAATCCTGAATGCACCTGACTGTTCAACTTTCCAGGGGCAGAGGGACAAGGCAATGCTTGAATTAGTATATGCAACTGGTCTTCGTGTATCAGAGCTGGTAAATATTAGATTTGAAAATGTGAATTTTCAGGATGGTTTTCTAAAGATTATCGGTAAAGGTGGAAAAGAGAGATTAGTTCCAGTCTGTAAAAGGGCTCTTGAATATCTTAAGCAGTACATTGATGGATTTAGATCTCAAAAAGATCCTAAAAAAACTTTTCCTTATATCTTTATTTCAGGAAAGATTAATACAGACGGTAAGATTTGTGCCCTTACAAGAATCGGTTTTTGGCAACGCGTAAAAAAATACTGCACTGATATTGGAATAGATTCTTCTTCTGTATATCCTCATGCTTTCAGACATGCATTTGCAACGCATCTGTTAAATCATGATGCTGATTTGCGTTCAGTACAGATGATGCTTGGCCACAGTTCTCTTACAACTACGCAGATTTATACTTATGTAGCTACTTACAGAATGCATCAAGTATTCAATCGTTCACATCCAAGGAACTGATATGCAGTTAGGTTACAGACCATTATTCAAAGATCCAAATTCACAGATAGAGTATTTTGTTCTGCAAAGTACAGATACTTCATGTCTTTGCATGCAGTCTTCACTTAATAATTTCCAGAAACTTAAAAGAGCATATCAGTCTAGTGAATACTTTTATAAATTTTCAAATGGATCTATCTTAAAGCCATTATCCCTGAACAGAAATTCTTCTCTGAATATCTCAAGTGCTGTTTTTGAAAATTTTGATGGTGGTTTTCTTGCAGATTTTTTAAAGGTTGTTCCTCCTACATGGCAGTATTCAACCGGAAAAAGAATAGGAAGGATCCTTTGTGATATTCACTCTTATACTCTTAATGAAAAACAGACATCTAAAGCCCATACAAGACATGATTCTTTTATGGAGAAACTAGCTTTCTATATTTCAGATCTGCCTCATTTTAAGAATGATAATTATGCTTTAAATGCCATATCCACAAGATACGATCATTTCAGTGTTTTTAAAAGTGTTATGCGTTATGGATCGTTAAAGCATAACAATATACTTATAAGTAAGGATACTTCTTTAGCTTTTCTCCCATCCTATACGATAGGACCTGGCGATCTGTGTGAAGATTTTGCAAATCTTGAGCTAGAAAGTGCAGGTGAATATCCACTTTTGTGTGCTGGTATTATTGATGGATATTTTGGAGGAAACGTACCTACAAAATTCTGGATGCATTTTGCTCTTTACTGTGCTTTTTATTCTTTGTTCAAGTGTGGCAAGAGAGCATTAAAAAACAAGAATAATCTCAATAAGATGCAGTTACTGTATGACAGAGTCTGCAAAGACTTTTCAAACTTTTCAAGACCAATCCCTGTCTGGTACTCTTCTCCTGCAACAGATCAGGTAAGAATTCAGGCAAAAAAACATGGTTTATAGCTAATTTAAGGCTAAGTTATAAGTCAAAATTTGACTTGAATATAATTCAAATAGATCTATAATTTTTTTACACTTTTTAGATTTGATTTTTGGATATTAATCATGTCATTTTCTGCCGTAATTCATCAGCCAAATAAAGTCATAGATAAAGAGCAGTTTAAAGACAACTCTTTTTCTTTTTCAAAAGAGAATATAGATAAAAAGTACAATGTGAAATTTGATAATGAAGATCTGGAGCTTTTAAATGAAATTCAGTCTCATTATGGGATCAAGTCAAAATCTGATTTAATTCATACAGTCTTGGTTCATTATTTCAAAAAGTCACTTAATGCAAAAGGTGTAGCTAAAGACGTTGCTTTGATTATCTCACTTATTGCAGATGCCTATGCTGGTTCTAAAGGTGCCTTTGATGTTGCTACATGGTCAAATGAGGTAATTTCAAATACTTCAATATCTCAGGATCTGCTTGATTTTGGTCCTGCGGCAAAAAAGATAAAGCTCTCATCGCATAATGGAATAGAACATTCTGAAAGCTATATTCAGGTTGGAATGAAACTTATGCAGTTCTGTGAAAGAGAGAATCTGTTATCTACTCCTGAATACAAAAGGGTATTCAGAAGTCTTGAATCATGGATTCAGTTAAACAAAAGTTCGAGGAGCAGAAACTAATGAGCATCATAGAGGATATTCAGAAGAAGGCTCTGACAGAGGGGAAAATCAAGGCAGAAACTCAAGATAGTTTCAAAATAGTCAGCGTAAGACCGACTCCTCAGCTTTCAGCTCTAATTGAGGTGCTTTCTTTTCTTGACGGTAAGTCACCATCAGATTTTATTCACTCTAATTTTGGAGAAGCTTTAGCTGATTTTACTCTTGAGAGTAAAGAGCATATTGAGCCTTTAAAAAGAAGTCTTGCATCTTATAAAAAGAAATATAAGGATAGAGATTTTAAAGAAGGTAGCGCTTTTGCGATTTTAGATAGAAAATGTATGAAATAAACACTTTATAAAAACAAAAAAAGAGGGCTGCAGCCCTCTTTTTTACTGAAGAAATCTTACTTAGATGCTTCTAATTTCTGCTCTAAGTAGTGGATGCTTGCGCCACCCTTGATTTCAATAGGATCAGTTAACAGATCCTTGTGTAGAGGAATATTTGACTTGATGCCTGATAAAACAAGCTCGTCTAATGCCTCTAAACCACGTACGATGGCCATTTCGCGGGTATCATCATAAACGATAAGTTTACCAACTAATGAATCATAGTAAGGTGGTACCTTATAGCCCTGATATACATGTGAATCCCAACGAACACCTGGACCACCAGGAACGTGTAGATACTTAATCTCGCCTGGAGATGGCATAAAGGTCTTTGGATCTTCAGCATTGATACGGAACTCAATTGCGTGACCCTTTAGCTTGATATCATCCTGCTTGATTGATAATGGATTACCAGCACATACGTTGATCATTTCACGAACGATATCTACACCAGTGATCATTTCTGTAATAGGATGCTCAACCTGAACACGGGTGTTCATTTCAATGAAGTAGAACTCGCCGTTCTCATATAAGAACTCGAAAGTACCTGCACCACGATAACCAATATCAATACATGCCTGAGCACAGCGACTACCAATGGTCTCTCTTTGTTCCTGGCTGATAAATGGAGCAGGAGCCTCTTCAAGAACCTTCTGGTTACGTCTCTGCATTGAGCAGTCACGCTCGCCAAGGTAAACAGCATGACCCTGACCGTCTGATAAAACCTGGAATTCAATATGGCGAGGGTTCTCAAGGAACTTCTCCATATAAACAGCTGGGTTATTGAAGAACATATCTGCTTCACGACGGGTTAAAGCGATTGACTCTTCAAGTTCAGCATCAGATCTTACAACACGCATACCACGGCCACCGCCACCACCTGCTGCCTTAATGATGATTGGGTAACCAATCTGGTTTGCAAGCTTTCTGTTCTCTTCAGCGTTTTCACCAAGAGCACCAGCTGAACCTGGAACGCAAGGAACACCAGCTTTCTGCATTGCTTTCTTTGCAGAAACCTTATCACCCATCAGTCTGATAGTATCAGCAGTAGGGCCGATAAAGATAAAGCCTGACTTTTCAACCATCTCAGCAAAATCGGCATTCTCTGATAAGAAACCGTAGCCTGGGTGAATAGCATTAGCACCTGTTGCCTCTGCAGCAGCGATAATTGAAGGAATATTTAAATATGAGTCCTTAGGAGCTGCAGGACCTATACAAACAGCTTCATCAGCTAGCTTTACGTGCATTAAATCACGATCTGCAGTTGAATGAACTGCTACAGTCTTTAAGCCTAACTGGCGACATGCACGTAAAACACGTAAAGCGATTTCACCACGGTTGGCAATAAGAACTTTTTCAAGTTTCATAATGAATTGGGACCTAAGTTATTATTCAAACTCAAATAATGGCTGATCGAACTCAACAGCTGAGCCGTTCTCAACTAAGATCTTCTTGATAACACCAGCTCTGTCAGCCTGAATCTGATTCATCATCTTCATAGCTTCGATAATGCATAAGGTGTCGCCTTCCTTAACAGAAGCACCAACCTCAACGAATGGGCTTGCAGTAGGGCTTGCTGAGCGGTAGAAAGTACCAACCATTGGTGACTTCATTAACTTAGATGCATCAACTGCAGCCTCAGCAGCAGGAGCTGCAGGAGCAGCAGGTGCTGCTACAGGTGCAGGTGCTGCAGCAACTACAGGTGCAGCAACAGGAGCAGGAATTACGGTTGAAACAGCCTGAACAACAGCCTTTTCACGAGTAATCTTTAATTCTTCTTCGCCCTGCTTTAAGTTGATCTCAGATACATCTGACTTAGATACGATCTCGATAAGCTTAGCTATCTTATGAATATCAATTTGCATGAACAATATCCTAACTTATGTTTTTTTAATAATTAATGATTACGGTTTAAGAGTCTTACAGCGCCTCTTAAAGCATATTCGTAACCATCAAGTCCGAAACCTACTATGACTCCAACGGCAATAGCTGAAAGATAAGAATTATGTCTAAATTCTTCTCTTTTATGCACGTTTGAAATGTGTATTTCATAAAAAGGAACGTCGATTCCTGCAAGAGCATCGCGAATAGCAACGCTGGTGTGGGTATATGCGCCGGCATTCAATAATATGAAATCAGTGTTATTGCGGCTATTCTGGATTTTATCAACTAAATCACCTTCATGATTGGACTGATAGCACTCAATATTGACATCTAGCTCATCAGCAACCTTTTTCAGGTTGTTTTCAAGGTCCTTTAATGTCTCTTTACCGTAAATTTCTGGTTCACGGGTACCTAAAAGGTTAAGATTTGGACCGTTTAACACCAAAATAGAAAATTTAGCCAATTTTTTTTCTCCAGAAAGAAAAGTTGGTGCATTTTATCATTTTTATTTGAAAAATTCTCAAATATTCTTTAAAAATGTTAATTTTTTGCAATTTTTAGGTAATAAACCATGACAATTCTTAAATTTTTTTCTTTTCTGAAAAATATACGCATAAGGTAAATTGTGCAAATTTGTCATGTCTTTTTTGCCAAAAAGTGTAAACGAGTGCACAAAAAATGATAGAATAGGTCTACGGAATTTTCTTTTATGACGATTTGTCATCATTAACCTTCACATTGAGGAAACCACATGAGCTTCATGAACAAAGCTAAGTCAATTGCAGAATTCGATCCTGAGTTATGGACTGCAATTGAAGGTGAAAACCAGCGTCAAGAGGATCACATCGAACTTATCGCTTCAGAAAACTACGCATCAAAGTGCGTTATGGAGGCACAGGGTTCACAGCTAACTAACAAGTACGCTGAAGGCTATCCTGGAAAGCGCTATTACGGCGGTTGCGAGTATGTTGATGCTGTTGAACAGTTAGCTATCGACAGAGCATGCAAACTATTCAAGTGTGAATTCGCAAATGTTCAGCCACATGCAGGTTCTCAGGCCAACGCTGCTGTTTACCAGGCTTTATGTCAGCCAGGTGACATTGTAATGGGCTTATCATTATCATCAGGTGGTCACTTGACTCACGGCTGTCCTGTAAACTTCTCTGGTAAGGTTTACAAGGCTTATGGCTACGAAGTTAATGAAAAGGGTGAGCTTGATTACGAAGCAATCCGCAAGCAGGCATTAGAGTTAAAGCCAAAGATGATTGTTGCTGGTTTCTCTGCATACTCAGGTATCGTCGACTGGAAGAAGATGCGTGAGATTGCTGATGAGGTTGGTGCTTATCTTTTAGTTGATATGGCTCACGTTGCAGGTTTAATTGCTGCAGGCGTATATCCAAGCCCAATCGAGTACGCTCACGTTGTTTCTTCAACAACTCACAAGTCATTAGGTGGCCCACGTTCAGGCTTTATTCTTTCAAACTGCCATGATCAGGACATCTACAAGAAATTAAATTCAGCTATCTTCCCAGGTTTACAGGGCGGTCCTTTAGAGCACGTAATCGCTGCTAAGGCAATTGTATTCAAGGAGGCTATGGAGCCTTGGTACGTTGACTACCAAAAGCAGGTAGTTGCAAATGCTAAGTTATTGGCTGAAGAAGTTATGAAGCGTGGTTACAAGGTTGTATCAGGCGGTACTTCCAACCACTTGTTCTTAATGGATTTTATCGGCTTAGAGATGACCGGTAAAGATGCTGAGGCTGCTTTAGGTAAGGCATTCATTACTGTAAACAAGAATACCGTTCCTGGTGAGACTCGTTCTCCATTCGTAACTTCAGGTTTACGTATTGGTACTCCTGCTTGTACACGTCGTGGCTTCAAGGAAGCTGAGATCAAGGAACTTGCTTCAATCATTTGTGATGTTTTAGATAATTATCAGAATGATGAAGTTATCTTAAAGTGCCGTGAGCGCGTAAAGGCTCTGTGCGCCAAGTTCCCTGTATACAAGGACTAATCAAGTCAGGTAACCGATTTGACTAAGGTCTTAAAACAGGACATAAAGTACATGAAGCAGGCTATTAAGCTTGCTTCTTGTGGCTTATATACATCCTACCCAAATCCAGCGGTAGGATGTGTTATTGTACGCGATGGAAAAGTAATTGGTCGTGGTTATCACCACAAGGCCGGACTCCCTCATGCTGAGATTATGGCTTTACAGGATGCGTCCTTTGATGTTGAAGGTGCCACTGTATACGTGACTTTAGAGCCATGCTCTCATTATGGTAGAACCCCTCCATGTGCAAAAAAACTTGTTGAATGCAAGGTTGCAAGAGTTGTTGCAGCCTGCGGTGATCCTAATCCAAAAGTTTGTGGACGTGGATTTGCGATCCTAAGAGAAGCTGGAATTGAAGTTGTAGAGCATGTTCTTGAAAAGGAAGCTCTTTTTTTATGTAGAGCTTTCATGAAATCAATTGTTAAAGGTATTCCATATGTTGCAGTAAAAACAGGAATGTCTCTTGATGCGAAAACAGCTTTATGCAATGGAAAAAGCAAGTGGATTACAAATAGTGAATCCAGAGCAAAAGTTCAGGATATCAGAGCAAAATCAGACTGTATTATAACTTCTTCAAATACTGTAATGGCAGATGATCCGATGCTTAATGTCAGATATGAAGAGCTAAAGAAGAAAAACAGAAAAAAAATTGATTTTGAATGCGCAAGACAGCCTTTGAAGGTCATTTTAGATTCAAATGGAAATCTTGATATTTCAAAATATCAGATATTCTCAAAAGGTCAGAATCTACTTGTATGCGCAAGTGATAATCTAGAAGAACTGAATAAAGAAACTATAATTAATGAAAATGTAAGCAAGGTTTATATAAATAGATCATCTGATGGTCATGTAGATATAAATTCCTTACTAGAATTTCTTGGAACTAAGCAGATAAGAAAAGTACTTGTTGAAGCAGGTTCAAAACTGATATCTGCTTTTTTAGATGCAAATGCTGTAGATGAAATCTATGCCTTTGTTGCTCCTAAATTATTAGGTAAAGAGGCAAGAAGTGCATTCAATACTTACAATGTACTGGATTTATCTTGCTGCAGAGAATTTACTTTGCATAAAACAAAACGTTACGGTAACGATGTGTTACTTCATTATCTTCTGGAAGACTAATGTTCACAGGTATTGTACAGGCTGTTGGCACACTTAAAAGCATGACAAAAAGAGGCAGAGGCTATGTAATTATGGTCGATGCACCTGAAAGCTTTATAAAGAACAACACAATTGCTCTTGGTGATTCAATTGCAAACAATGGTGTATGTCTGACTGTAACAGAGCTTGTTGGTAACTCATTTTATGCTGATGTTTCAGCAGAAACTGTAAAATGCACATGTTTTAAGAATTACAGAACAGGTGACAGACTAAATTTGGAACTTGCTTGTACCGCATCAACCCATCTTGGTGGACATATTGTTCAGGGGCATGTTGATGGAATCGGTGAAGTAATAAATGTATCAAAGCTTGATGATGCTGTTGATATATGGATAAAAGCTCCATCAGAGCTGTCTAAATACATCGCAAGAAAAGGTTCTATTGCAGTAGATGGAATTTCTCTTACTGTAAATGATGTAGAGAATGATTCTTTCAGATTAACTCTTATCCCTCATACTCAAGGGGCTGTTAATTTTGATAATTTTGAAAAAGGATGTCAGGTTAATCTTGAGGTTGATGTACTTGCAAGATATCTTGAAAGACTTTTCACAAAGCAGGATAGTGATACTCAGATGAGTGATTCATCCTTGCTAAGTGCAATGCAGAAAAACGGTTTTTTCTAATATTCAGGAGTACTTATGTCAGTCAATGTAATTGAAGGCAATAAGCCATGTAGAGACGGTAAATTCGCTATCGTTGTTTCTCGTTTTAACAGCTTAATCTGTGAGCGTCTTGTTGAAGGTGCTATTGATACCTTAAAGCGCGAAGGTGAGGTTAAAGAAGAGAATATTACCGTTGTTAGAGTTCCTGGTGCAATTGAGATCCCTGTAGTATGCGAAAAAATCGCTGCTTCAAAGAAGGTTGATGCAATTATTGCCTTAGGTTGTGTAATCAGAGGTTCAACCTATCATTTTGAGGTTGTAGCTAATGAATGTGCAAAGGGTATGACTCAGGTTATGTTAAAGCATGCAATTCCAGTTGCTAACGGTGTTTTAACTGTTGATAAACTTGAGCAGGCTGTTGAGCGCGCTGGAACACATGCAGGCAACAAGGGTAGTGAAGCTGCTTCATCTGCACTTGAGATGGTTAACGTTATTAAACAATTTAGTTAGGAAGGTAAAAGATGGATGCAACTGAAGGTGCAGTAACACCTGCAATGCGCCATAAGGCAAGACACTTTGCTCTACAGGCTATTTATCAGTGGCAGCTAACTCAGTTAAGCCCAACTGAGATTGAGCGCCAGTTCCTTGAAGATCAGCCTGTAAGAGGTGCTGATCTTGATTATTTCCATGATCTTGTTTCAGGTGTTGTAAACAACGTTTCAGAGATCGATGAGACATATGCACCTCATCTTTCCAGACCACTTGAAGATCTTGATCAGATTGACAAGGCAGTTCTTCGTTTAGGTACATTTGAGCTTTTATACCGTCAGGAAGTTCCATATAGAGTGGTTATCAATGAATCAATCATTCTTGCAAAGGAATTTGCAGAGCAGGACAGCCATAAATTTGTAAACGGCGTTCTTGATAAGGTAATTAAGGCAATCAAGTAATATGTCTTTAGGCGAGTTCGAGCTAATAGGCAGATATTTTTCAGGGCACGATAAATCAGATGCTGTTTCACTTGGTATTGGTGATGACTGTGCCCTTTTAAATGTTCCTCAAGGTTCTGAACTTGCTATCACTACTGATACACAGATTGAAGGGATCCATTTTTTCAAGAATACGGATCCTTTTTTGTTAGGTTACAAGTCACTCCTTGTTAATCTCTCAGATCTTGCATCTATGGGGGCTAAGCCTATAGCCTTCACTTTATCATTATCTTTACCAATGGCAGACGAGAATTTCTTAAAAGGCTTTTCTAAAGGTTTATTCTCTCTTGCAGACAAACATTCTCTTCCCCTGATTGGAGGAAATACTACTAAAGGTCAATTGAGTATCACAATCAGTGCATATGGCTTAGTAGAGCACGGCAGAGCAATGAGACGAGACAATGCTAAAGATGGTGATGATATATATGTAACAGGAACACTGGGGCTTCCTGGTTTTGCTGTTGCTTTAGGCTACAATGAAATCGCAATGGATAAATCCGTCTTTAATGAATGTTACACAAAAAGTATGCTCATAGAAGACAGGTGTGCTTTTGCAAGAGAGCTCAGCAGATATTCAAAGTGCGCAATTGATATTTCTGACGGACTTATAGGTGACTTGAAACATATTCTAGATGCATCAAAAGTGGGAGCTTCGATTAATCTTGAGGATATTCCTCTCCCTTGTGAATTTGCTAAGTATAACCTTAAAGAAAAAGTTTATGATCTTGCTCTGTACGGTGGGTGTGATTATGAATTGTTGTTTACAGCATCTAAATGTTTTAGACATAATATTGAGGACATAGCTCAAAAATTCTGTACTAAAGTCACGAGAATAGGCTCAATAAGTAAAAATTCTAAATTGCAGATAATAAATCATGGTATTATGTGCAATCAGAATTTAAAACCATTTGAACATTTTTAAAATCACAAATTTTGGAGAATATTTTGAAAAACTTTTATAAAAAAGCTCTGATAGCAACAGCTGTTGCAGCATCAGCTTTTGCAATGTCAGCATGTGACCACAAAATTTCAATGCCAGTTGGTGGTGTTACACAGTCAGGTGCTATTTCAAAGGATAGCTCTTTTGAGGACAAGGCTGCTTATGCTATCGGTGCCTCATTAGGTGAGTATGTATCTCAGATGAAAAAGAACCAGGAAACCTTCATTGGTCAGTTAAACTCAGAAATGATCGTTGCTGGTTTTCAGGACGGTGTAAACGGAGCTTCAATGCTTGGTCGTGATGAGATCGAAGATATTCTTAAGGATTTAGACAAGAGAATTCAGGAAAAAGTAGAAGTTGAGACCAAAAAGGCTGCTGAAGATAACTTAAAGGCTGGTGAAGACTTCTTAAAAGCAAATGCTACAAAGGAAGGCGTTGTAACAACAGCATCAGGCCTTCAGTACAAGGTAATCACCAAGGGTGAAGGCGCAATGCCTAAGAAAGGTGACACAATTTCTGTTATCTATAAAGGTACCTTAATCGATGGAACAGTATTTGATGAGCAGAAGTCACCAGTTGTATTCCCATTAGACAACATGATCCCAGGCTGGATTGAAGGTCTTCAGTTAATGGCAGTTGGTTCTGAATATGAGCTATACATTCCATCAAAGTTAGGTTATGGTGAGAATGCTGTTGGCAACATGATCAAGCCAAACTCTGTTTTAATCTTCAACGTTAAGTTAACAGACGTTAAAGAAGCTAAGAAAGAAACTGAAAAGAAGAAATAATTCATAGCATTCAATAAAATAAGACTGCTAGAATAGCAAGAACCTCGTTACTGATCTAATGATCGATAACGAGGTTTATTTTTATTGAGTTTTCTTTAAATCATCAATGCTTATCAGTCCCTGGTAAGTCTTAAGCTCATTTAGATTTTCATCAATGAATGCAGCATAAGGTACTCCTAACATATTAAAGCGGTTGCCTAACTTTTTAGATTCTGCTGAATTAGGATCTGAAAAATCATATCTTAATAGTCGATATCCCTTTACTAGATTTAAAAACTCATCAGTTGAATACAGTTCATCATCTAACTGATGACAGTTTGCACACCAGCTTGCACTGACAGTTAGAAAAATCTTTTCTCCTTTGTATTTTTC
This sequence comes from Succinivibrio faecicola, assembly GCF_019448115.1. Taxonomy (GTDB): domain Bacteria; phylum Pseudomonadota; class Gammaproteobacteria; order Enterobacterales; family Succinivibrionaceae; genus Succinivibrio; species Succinivibrio faecicola. Next base: position 15,225 of record NZ_JAGFNY010000028.1, read on the forward strand.
AAGATCTTCAATACTGTAAATCTGTTCAAAGTTCAGCTTATGAGTGCCTACTGAGTTTTCAAAATAATAGCCAGTAACAAAGCAACATACTAAAGCAATAGAAGAAAGACTGATTTTTAAAAACTTGTTCTTTTTGTTTAAAAGTAAAGTAACGAGAGTAAACAGGCTGATGCTGTATACGCATATTGAGGCTATCTTTGAATACTCACCTAAAAGATGTCTAGAAACGAATAGAGCAGTAATAATCAGTGGAAGAGATAGTAATTTCTTTATAATTGAAGTTCTGCTCTTAAATACGTTGAGTGCTTTTGAGCCAAAAAGACCAATTATGATTAAAGGTAATCCCATTCCAAGTCCAATAGCAAAGAAAATGAGTGAACCAAATACAATTGAGTTGGTTGTCATAACATAGATTAGTGCTCCTGTTAAAGGAGCTGAGGTACAAGGAGTTGTAAACAGTGCAGATAAAAGCCCCATTACAACAGCTTTTTTTACAGAGCCGTTTTTTAGCAAGGCTAAACTATTTTGTATCTTTGAATTAAATGTTGGAATATTTGGCAATCTGAGCAAATCAAGTGTATGAAGTGCAAGTGCTAACAGTATTATGCTCAAAACTACACATGTTACAGGATGCTGTAAAAAGCCATGCGCAGATACACCTATAAAGGCGAATATAATACCGATAATGCTATATCCTAAAGCAAGAGAAATAATATAGGCGGCATTATTGATAAAAGCATCCTTCTTGCTACTGTGTGAACCTAGAATAGTTGCTGAATATATTGAAAGTAATGGCAGAGAGCAAGGTGTAAGATCGAGTGCAGCTCCAAAAATCAGTGCTAAAAGAAGAATGAGCGCAAAACTGTCATTTTTTGAAAATAAAACATTATCTGTATTATTGCTAAATGAAGTTGCTGTTATATCTTTTTCAATGACATACTTGTATGAGGCTGGTGCATAACATATTCCATTATTGTCACAGCCTTGTGCAGATAAAACTACAGAATCGAAAGCTTTTGCCTTTGCAATGGAAATTTCAATTTCAAATGGAAAGTTGTAAATCTGTTTTATCCCCTGAGAATCTTCATGAGATACACCCTCTGGTAAAGTTACATTGCCAACAAAAGCATCAGTTGATTCTGTTTTAATAGAGTCCTTATAAATGTAAATGTTCTTATCAGGTGATACGGTGCATTTTATAAGATTGTTATCCTGAGAACAGCTTGCTGTGAAAAGTTTATTCTCAAGCTTTTTAGAGTCATCAATTGCAAGTAAATCAGAAAGCTCGTCTGCCTTTACATTATTAAGGCTAATAGCTAATAAAAAGTAAAACAGAGCAAAAATAATCTTTTTCATTTTATCCATTTCGCAAAATATTTATTTTTGAATATAACACAATAGGCAAAAAGCTAATCGATAAACTAAAAAAAATTGACGAGTAGGTAAAAAAAAGCCATACAAATGTATGGCCTGAAAACGAGGTTAATTCTGTATTTGTTAGAATCTGAAAGTTGACAGCTTTCTTAAAAGTTCTTCAGCAGTTATACGCAGTGTATCAATTTCACTGCTGCTTTCTTGTGAAAGATTAGAACTCTGCTGAGTCAGGTTGCTTACACCCTGCATGTTGTTAGAAATCTCAGATGTTGCAGTTGTCTGCTGCTGAGCAGCAGTTGCAATATGACCTATCTGTGCATTTACACTGTCAACATTGCTGATGATGTCATTAAGAATTGTGGTAACACCGGCTGCTTTCTCTGCAAGAGCATTCATTAACTGCAGAGAGTCTGTCATAGATTCATTTGCACTGTTAGCATCAGTTTGGATCTGGGAAACCATCTTGGTAATTTCCTGTGTTGATGCTGAAGATCTTGATGCAAGTGCACGAACTTCATCAGCAACAACGGCGAATCCCTTACCAGCCTCACCTGCACGAGCTGCTTCAATAGCAGCGTTTAGAGCAAGTAGATTTGTCTGTGAAGCGATATCTTCAATTGTCTGTACGATAGAGCCGATCTTATTTGACTGATCTACCAGAGCTCCGATAAGTTTTGCATCGTGTTTTGTCTTTTCAGCCTGAGCGCGGATAGAATCAATTACATTGTCAATCTCATTTACACCCTGACTTGTAATATTCTGTGTAAGAGCAGCATTTTCAGATGCACTTTCACAGTTCTTTGCAATATCAGCTGTGGTTGATACCATCTCATCTGATGCAGCAGAAACTGTAACAGATCTGCTTTCAGCATCTGCAATTGCAACTGCAACGTTCTGAATCTTGTCGTTGATGTCATTTAATTTTGCATCAAACTCAGTATATGATTTTACGACATCCTCAAGAGAGCCACCAAGCTTGCGTCTTAACTCAACAGTAGTATTGAACAGTTTACCGAACTCATCCTTTAATGTATGCTCAATCTTGAAATCAAAGTTTCCATTAGCGATGTTATGGATAAAAGAAGAGAGTTTTTCAAAATTCTTTGTAATATAACTTGAAAGAATGCTTGAAAGATAAAGAGCAACTATAAAGCCAAAAATAGCAAGAATGATTGCAATAACCATTGGTGTTTTTGATGTGTTGTCCTGTGTTAGCTTTGTACTTAATGCCACCTGTTCATTAATCATCGCTTTGAATAGATCAATGCAAAGTACAACCTGTGGTCTAACTGATTCAAGGTAAACGGATAATGCGTTATCAATCTTATTTGATTTTACTAGAGGTACAACGTTATTTCTGAAAGTTGCTGTTAGTTTTGCTGATGCCTGCTTTACCTCAAGAATATGCTTTTTGTATGCTTCTGGGGATGGAAGATCACCGATAACATTTTCGTTCATGATAGCAGCGATTCTTGAAATCTCTGAGATCATGCTTTCAGCATCTGCAATAAAGGCTTCATTTCTGTTATGGTCAGCATTTTGCTGCAGATATTCTAAAATTGCATTATCTGCCCTTTCAAGTGCCTGCTGTGTATTGATTACTCTGTTGTAGGATTTATTTAGAATTCTTTCTACATTGTAGGAAGTGTTAATATTTCCATAATTTGAGACAACTGAGAATACCGATACTACAACGATAGTAAAGTTTAAAATTGCGAAACTTAATACTAATTTTGCTTTGATGCTAAGCTTTCTAAAAAAGTCCATAAAAACCTCGAATTATTAGAATATGCAGCTCTGCCTTATTTTCTAGTTTGCAGAAAAGAAATTGCATACCTTTTATTTATACGTCAAAAACATCAAGTAATTTAGAAAAATATATAAAACTTTGCAGGCAGTCACAGCGAAAATGTAAGTTTGCGACTCATCTAGCAATAATTATCCATATTATTACAAAATAATTTGAACAATCCTTGATTTGCTTGATTGGTGTCTACATTTATATAGATGTAATAAAGAAAAAGAGGTGCTCAGTGAATAGAAATCTGTTTTGGATAGTATTTGTAATTTTAATGCTTGAATTGTTTTCCATTATCAAGGTAGGTGCTGCAATCGGAGCTTTAAATGCTATCTTTTTGCTTATAGCAGATGTGGTTTTAGGAATATGGCTTGTAAAAAATAGTTTTAGATCTCTTATAGGTAATCTTGCTTTAAATCCATTATCCTTTTCAAAAAGCAAAAACTCTCTACTTGTTTTTGCAGGATTACTTTTTGCTTTTCCAGGTTTTATAACTGATATTATTGCCTTGACTCTTGCTTTATATGCTCTTCTGTTCAAGAGAGATATGAAGGCTAATCATGCAAACATGGATGATATTTTCTCTGAGAGTAAATATCATTATTCAAAAGGCAGAACCATTGACGGCACTGCAGTTCATGAGGATAAAAACGACAGGTAGTTAAATATGGCCTCAAAGTCAAAAGCATATTTTTATCTTGTTCTGGCATGCTTTTTCTGGGGTGCGACACCTCTTTGTGGCAGAATTCTCAAAGACAGTCTGTCACCTATGCTTATTACAGGCGCAAGATTTACTCTTGTAAGCCTTATTCTGTTTGCCTTTTTATTTTTTAAAGGTGGAGTAAAAAGCATTAAGGTTTCTTTGCATGATTTTAAGCTTCTTATATTAATGGGTGTGCTTGGAATTTTTCTTCACAATACGCTTCTTTTTGAAGGTCTTAAATATACGACAGCTTCAAATGCTGCCTTAATTGAAAGTATCGGTCCAGCTGTTACTTCAGTCTGTGCATTTTTGTTTATCGGTGAGAGACTCTCAAAGTATGGATGGCTTGGTATACTGATTTCTCTTATTGGTGCAGTGATTATTGTCAGCAAAGGCTCACTTAAAGTAATAACTCAGTTTGAATTCAACTATGGCGAGCTCTTAGTGGTTATCTGTGAGATTCTTTGGTCAGTATATGTTGTAATAAGTTACAGACTCTCTCCTAATATAAACGCACTGTCTGTTACAGCCTATACAGCTCTTGTAGGTGCTTTTTTGTGTTTTGTTTTTGGTTGCTTTGGCAATTTACTGATTGTTTATAAGATTGAGTTTATAGACATTGTTTCTTTCCTTGTGCTTTCTTTGTTTGCAGGAATTGTGGCTTTTGCCTCATGGAATTTTGCAATAAGCAAAGTTGGAGCTAGCAAAGGCGGAATTTTCGTATACCTGATTCCTTTGTTTGGTGCTGCTCTTGGTTTTGTAGTATTAGGAGAAACTCTCATAAAAGAAGAGATTATAGGCGCTATGTTTGTAATATTAGGAATGATTGTTTCTGTAAGAGCCAAGCTTACAAATAAAGTGAACAGTAAATAATTACTGCTCACTTGGTAATTCCTTATTGATAAAGCTACAGCAATTAAATTGCTGTTGCTATATCCATATTAGATTGCGTCAAATGCGCTCTGCAGATCTTCAATGATGTCATCTACATTTTCTGTACCGATGGACAGTCTTATTGTGTTCTCAAAGATACCTGCATTGTTTAGTTCCTCAGTTGATAACTGAGAATGAGTTGTTGACGCTGGATGGATAACAAGTGATTTAACATCCGCAACATTTGCAAGTAGTGAGAAGATCTTAAGATGATCAATGAATTTGAATGCATCTTCTCTTGAGCCTTTGATATTGAATGTGAAGATAGATGCACCACCATTTGGAAAATACTTTGTAAACAGCTCATGATCAGGATGATCAGGTAACTGTGGATGGTTAACCTTAAGTACCTTAGGATGCTTGGATAGAAAATTAACAACCTTCTTTGTGTTCTGTGCATGTCTTTCAAGTCTTAATGACAGAGTTTCAACGCCTTGAAGCAGTAAGAATGCATTGAATGGAGAAATTGTAGCACCTGTATCACGCAGAAGAATTGCTCTTAAGTATATAGCGAATGCAACAGGACCTACTGCATCTGTAAATGAGATTCCATGGTAGCTTGGATTTTCTTTTGCAATCTGTGGATATTTATCTGCATTTTTCTTCCAGTCGAATTTGCCAGAATCAACAATGATACCGCCAAGAGTTGTGCCATGACCGCCTATGAATTTTGTGGCTGAATGAACAACAATGTCTGCTCCATGTTCAATTGGTCTTATTAAGAATGGAGTACCGAATGTGTTATCTACAACTAGTGGTAGATTGTGTTTATGGGCGATTTTTGCAATTTCATCAATATTTGGAATATCAGAATTTGGATTACCTAAGGTTTCAATATAGATTGCTCTTGTATTTTCCTTTATTGCATTTTCAATATCAGAAAGATTATGTGCATCAATAAAGGATGTAGTGATACCGAACAGAGGAAGTGTGTGCTCTAAAAGATTATATGAACCACCGTAGATTGTCTTTTGTGCAACGATATGACCACCATTTGCAGCAAGTGCCTGCAGAGTGTAGCTGATAGCTGCAGCTCCTGAGGCAACAGCAAGAGAGGCTACACCACCTTCTAATGCAGCAATTCTTTTTTCAAGAACATCCTGTGTAGAATTAGTAAGTCTGCCGTAGATATTACCTGAATCCTTAAGACCAAAGCGATCAGCTGCATGCTGAGAATTGTGGAAAACATAAGATGTTGTCTGATAAATTGGAACTGCTCTTGAATCTGTAGCTGGATCTGCCTGTTCCTGACCAACATGTAACTGTAATGTCTCAAATTTGTAACTCATTTTTCCTATCCTTCTATTTAATTATTATTTGGATTTATTTCTGATAAAACCTATGTATTTAATAGTATTACTAGAAAAAAAAGGATAGCAATATTTTAATAATACTATCTTTTGATGCTTGGATATAACAATTTTCTATATAAAGATTAGTCGGAAAACGCATCAAAAATTTTTTTTAATTTTTTTGTTTTTTTACTCTTGAATTATTTCTTTGTGCCCCCATTTTCTTTTTTGTACAGAATTTATTTTGTATTGTGCCTGGTAGAGCATAATACTTTTTTTGATTAGAACGGAATTATCCGTGGAGAAAAACAAATGAAATTAGTTCCTTTGTATGATCGCGTTATTGTTAAGCCATTTGAAGAAGAGCAGAAGTCAACAGGTGGCATTCTTTTAGGTAGCGCAACAGTTAAGTCAACCCGCGGTAAGGTTGTAGCAACCGGTAAAGGCCGTTTATTAGAAAATGGCAATACTGCAGCTTTAAGTGTAAAGGTTGGTGATACCGTTATTTATAACGAAGGCTATGGCTGCAAGAAAGAGAAGATCGACGGCGAAGAGGTTTTAATCCTGGCTGAGTCAGATATTTTAGCTGTAGTAGAAGAATAATATTTTTAGAAGGTAATTCAAATGTCAGCAAAGCAAGTTATTTTTGGTAATGACGCTCGTTCACAGATGTTAGAGGGCGTAAACATCTTAGCAAACGCTGTTAAGGTAACCTTAGGTCCTAAAGGCCGTAACGTAGTATTAGACAAGAGCTATGGTGCTCCTCTAATCACTAAGGACGGTGTATCTGTTGCTAAGGAAATTGAACTTGAAGGCAAGTTCCAGAATATGGGCGCTCAGATGGTTAAGGAAGTAGCCTCAAAGGCTAATGATGCTGCAGGTGACGGTACCACAACAGCTACAGTATTAGCACAGGCTATTGTAACTGAGGGCTTAAAGTCAATCGCTGCTGGTATGAATCCAATGGATGTTAAGCGCGGTATCGACAAGGCAGTTGCAGCTGCTACTGAAGAGTTAAAGAAGTTATCAATCAAGTGTGAAGACAAGAAGGCTATCGCTCAGGTTGGTACAATTTCTGCAAACTCTGATGCTACTGTTGGTAACCTGATTGCTGATGCAATGGAGAAGGTTGGTCGTGATGGTGTTATCACCATTGAAGATGGCCAGGGCTTAGAGGATAAGCTTGATCTTGTTGAGGGTATGCAGTTTGACCGTGGTTACTTATCACCATACTTCGTAAACAAGACAGAGACAGGTACTGTTGAGTTAGACAACCCATACATCTTATTATGCGACAAGAAGATTTCAAACATCCGCGATTTATTACCAATCCTTGAGGGTGTTGCAAAGGCTTCTAAGTCATTACTTATCATCGCAGAGGACGTTGAGTCAGAAGCTTTAGCTACATTAGTAGTTAACAACATGCGTGGTATCGTTAAGGTTGCTGCTGTTAAGGCTCCTGGTTTCGGTGACCGTCGTAAGGCTATGTTACAGGATATCGCTATCCTAACTGCCGGTACTGTAATTTCATCAGAATTAGGTATGGAATTAGAGAAGGCAACCTTAGATGATTTAGGCGTTGCAAAGCGTGTTGTAATCACTAAGGATAACACCACCATCATCGATGGCGAAGGTGATTCAGAGGCTATCAAGGATCGTGTAGCTCAGATCCGCAAGCAGATCGAAGATTCAACTTCTGAGTACGACCGTGAGAAGTTACAGGAGCGTGTTGCTAAGTTAGCAGGTGGCGTTGCTGTTATCAAGGTTGGCGCTGCAACTGAAGTTGCTATGAAAGAGAAGAAGGATCGTGTTGAGGATGCTATGCATGCTACTCGTGCTGCTGTTGAGGAAGGTGTTGTTCCAGGCGGCGGTGTTGCATTAGTTCGTGTAGCTAAGAAGATTGCAGGTCTGAAGGGTGACAACCAGGATCAGGACGTAGGTATCAAGGTTGCATTAACAGCAATGGAAGCTCCTTTACGTCAGATCGTAACCAACGCAGGTCAGGAAGCTTCAGTTGTTGCTAACGAAGTACGTAACGGCTCAGACAACTACGGTTATAATGCAGGTACAGAGCAGTACGGCGATATGATCGAGATGGGTATTCTTGATCCTACCAAGGTAACCCGTTCAGCATTACAGTATGCAGCTTCAATCGCTGGTTTAATGTTAACAACCGAGTGTATGGTTGCTGACGCTCCTCGTAAGGATGATGCTCCTGCAGCTCCTGCAATGGGCGGCATGGGCGGTATGCCAGGCATGATGTAATCATTTTTGAAAAAATGTACTATAATTAATATACGCTAGGAAGAACCCCCAAGACCCGTAAAAAGGCTCGGGGGTTCGTCGTTTTTAACCAAAAAAAATCTTCTCTCAATTATTTGAGTGAAGATTTGTAGGAAAAGAAAGGAATTGTTAGCCTAGAAGATCTAGAAGTTCCTGTTCAGTGAGCTTCATAGCTTCAGAAGCTACATTTGCTGTTCCTTCAAGGAAGTCAGCTGCAACTTCTCTTTTCTTAGCATGAAGTTCAAGAATTTTTTCTTCTAATGAATCTTTAATAACAAGTCTGAATACGTTAACAGGTCTTGTCTGACCGATTCTATATGCTCTGTCTGTAGCCTGATCTTCAACGGCAGGATTCCACCAAGGATCAAGATGAACAACATAATCAGCACCAGTCAGATTAAGTCCCTGACCACCAGCTTTAAGACTGATTAAAAAAACGTCTCCAATGCCAGTCTGGAACTCATCAATTGCTTTAGCTCTAGCTTTTTCAGGAGTAGATCCATCAAGATACTGATATGAAATCCCCTCTTTCTCAAGAAGATTTCTGATAATAGTCAGATATCCGACAAACTGACTGAACACAAGCAGACGATGACCTCCGCTTAATGCTTCATCTAGAAGATCTTTAAAAGCATCTGTCTTTGAGCTTGATTTAAACTTGAGTTCTTTTCCAAGTAAAGAAGGATCGCAACAGAACTGTCTTAACTTTGTAAGAGCTGAGAGGATCTGAAGTCTTCTTTGACCTGTTTTATTGATTTCAAGTTTGTTTTTTTCAAGATCTTCAAGAGTTGATAAACGCAGTGTTTCATACAGTTCTTTTTCTCTTTGAGAAGCTTCAACAGTAATAACCTGCTCAGTTCTTGGAGGAAGATCTTCTAAAACATCACCCTTGAGTCTTCTTAAGATAAATGGACTGATTAATAGCTTGAGCATTCTGTTTGCAATTTTGTCATCTGCTGCATTTGCAAACTTTTTGTGGAAATCGCTCTTAGAGCCTAACAAACCTGGATTTATGATATTGAAAATACTCCACAAATCATCAAGATTATTTTCAATTGGGGTACCTGTAAGAGCTAATGACATATGTGCATTAATAATTGATGCTGTTTTAGCTCTTTGTGTTGCTGAATTTTTTAAAGCCTGTGCTTCATCATAAACGGCAAGCTGCCATTGTATCTGAGACAGAGTAGGAGCTTCATTTGAGAGAAGACCATAACTTACGATAAGAACATCTCCTGATTTCATTGATGTAATTGTTGATTCTCTGTCTTCAGACAGTTTCAGTCTGTGAGTTTTTAGTGTTGGAGCAAATTTGTTGAGCTCATTTTCCCAGTTTGGACATACTGAGGTTGGAGCTGCAATCATAATTGGTCCTTTTGATGCAAAAGCGAGCATTGCACTTATAGTCTGAACTGTCTTTCCAAGACCCATATCGTCAGCAAGGCAGGCACCAACACCCCACTCTTCCATTCTGCACAGCCATTTAAATCCTTCAATTTGATAAGATCTGAGCTGAGCATTTAGTGTCTTTGGTACTTTAAAGTCTTTTTCAAGGGCCTTGTTTCTCTTTTCGACAATTGAAGAAACCTTCTTTGTAAATGAGCAGTTCATATCATCAAGCAAGGTTTCAACTGTATTTTGTGCAAGTGGATGAGATATCAGATTACCTTGCTTATCGAAGGTTGTAACGGTATTTAGTTTTTCAAGTCTCTTTTTCAGATCTGATGTTATCGATACATATGTCTGCTCATCAATTTTAATGTAATTACCACTGGAAGTATCTAGTGATTTTAATAATGATTTTAATGAAATATATCTTTCATCAGAGAGCTGAACATCTCCTGAGATTGAAAGATATGCATTTTCACCAAGGTCACCTTTAAGTTTGAAACTAGATGGCGAAATAGATCCTTGAACATAGAATTTTCTGCCTTCAGCCCATTCAAGAGTGCACTTGTCTTTTATACCATTGCACTGTTCTAAGAATGCAAGAAAATCAGACATATCATCAGTTGAGTAGGAGAAGTCAGAATCCTTGTACATATTATCAAGAGCAGGAATGCTATCAACGATTTCAATTGCATTCTTTTTTTCTTCACTCAGATCTCTTTTGAAAAGTACAGGTAATCCTGATTCTTTCTGATAAACAAGAATTGATTCTTCACCTTCTCCTGGAAGTTTATAAGGACAATTTTCCTCATCTGAAGCCTTTGCTCTGATCCTTACTTCGTAGTATTTACCATCTTCTTTTAAAAGAATAGTTGGCTTTACTTGAGCATTTTTTGATGCAGAATTTACCTCATAATGCATCTCTATGTCGGTACTTGTTCCAAAAGAGACTATTTCATCTAGAGCACTCTTTGGAATTTTTGTATTAGAATCCTTCAGTAAATTGATAAGATCCTGATGAACCTTTTCTATAGAATATATATATAGTTTTTTGTTCTTTTCATCTATAGTAAATTTCTTTTCTGAATCTCCATATTGTCCTGAACTAATGTTTATAGTAAAGAAATCACCGTCTTCTTTTACCTCAAGAGAAACTTTCTTTTTCTCTGCAGATAAATGTATATATTCTTCAGAAGCAAATTTCTTTAGGTAAATATATGGATGACCTATAAGAGATAGAAGAGTTTTGTTGCAAGAGAAACTGTAACTTGTTGAATTATATCTGCTCAGCATATCATGGCTTGCAGCAATAGTTTTATCCTGATCTGTCAGATAGTCAGCCTTTTCACCTCTAGCAGAATAGAAATATTTGACATCAAAGTAAGATTCGCTCTTAATATTATCATTTTCATCTAGAGTAATGACGCCAGGTGTTGGTAGTTGCAAAGAATCTTCATTGATCTCTCTAAAGATCCAGGCTAGCTTTTTTGTAGCCTTTTTAGTAGCTGTTACTTTTTTCTTTGTACTATCCTTTTTATCTTTGAGTTTTAAGATATCCTTGATTGAATTTATCTGATTTTTCCAAATGTTATCGTTGTTTATTATTGTAGAAAAATCAAAATACTCTGAATTGTTCAGCTCTGGAGCAAAGTCTGTGCCTGTTAGAGATTTTATAGTATTGTAAAAAGCTTTACAGATGAATGGATAACTAATCATAGTCTGTTTATAGGCAGAAATGATTTGATCTTTAATATCATCTGTTATTTCATAATCTTTGTCACAAGCAAGTGCACAAAGAATAATTATTCTGCAAGAAAGATTCGCTCTAAAATATGTATATATGTGACAGTTATAGACTTTATCGGAAAATGATGTTTTCTGGCCAGATCTCAGATCATTTAGAAATTTGATTGCTCCCATATAAAGAGTTAATAAGAATTTTGTATCACTATCTTTATTTAGTTGAGATTCAATCTGCTTGTTCATATTTGATATCTCAGAGTTGGTCATCATTCTGCAGAAATTAATTAAAGCGATGACTTTTGACTCTTTGTTTATTTTTCCAGTCTTCTTCTTGTATTCTTTCTGGTAGGCAATAAGCAGTTTTTTTGCTTCTTCAAAATTACCTTTTAAGAACTTATCAAAAGCATGTACGAAAATTTGATCTTCATTAATACCAGAAAGACCAAATCTGCAGTAGTTTGCCATGGAAGAAAACAATGATGGATTTTCACTACCAACAGAAGTTCCTGGTATTAAAGGATCATATTCTTCATCCAAAAATAATGCATCCTGAATTTTTGTAAGAGCTATTTTTGTTTCATCTGAAAAATTTTTTGAAAAGTCCTTGTCATTGCAAATCTCTCTTATAGATTTAGCCAAATCTATTTTTCCATTTCGGAGGATCTTGTCAATTACATAATCAATTTCTTCTTCATAAAGAGGAATGTTAAGGTAAAGCTTGAGAAGAGCTTTTCCATCTTGCAAATCAGAATATTCAGGATCATGCTCTTCAATGTAATCAATAATATTTGCATAGCATTCAGCAGTTTCTGGATTTGACACTGCTAATTTTCTATATTCATTAATATATTCTTCATAACATGTTAATGTTGAGTTATTGTAATAACTGAAAGAAAAGAAATCATCAAAGTCATCTTCATAGTAAAAGAAATCATCATATTCTTTTGGAATACTAGGGAATTTTTCGTTATCATTCTTTTTTAGATACTTTTCAATATCAATAGAAAATTTTTCAGAATTATTTGCAATGCGAAAAATTGGCTCGTATAAATGCAAACTGAAAGTTCTTTTTGCGATTTTAGGGAAAAAAGCTATAACATTGAGTATTGATACGAATTCTTTTTTGGTTTCAGTATACTGTTTTGATGAAGATTTTCTTGTTGCCATGATGTAATTTCCGATTTTAATTGACCATGCGTATTATACCTTAAATAGCGAATTTATCATTTTATGAACAATTTTTTTTGTGCTGTTGTCAAAAGTTGATAAAGTCTAATTCTTGTTTAGTTTTCTTCTTTATTAATAAGAATGTAAAAGATCTTATTTTTCTCTATTTTTGCAGTTCGATCATTAACTAATGAATTGCTTAAAAATGAGGTCTAGCACCAAATTTGCTGTTTAAAAACATACCCAAGATCTTAGTAACTATTTGAAAATCAAGGGTATTTATAAAATTACTACCTGACAGCCAATCTGTAGG
>NZ_JAGFNY010000029.1 GCF_019448115.1 Succinivibrio faecicola
GTAAGTCAGATAGGAAGTGGTAAGTTCTACGCCAGTATTTTATTTGAATATGAAGAGAAAATAACAAATAAAGAGCCTCAAAGCTTTCTTGGCATGGATTACTCCATGCATGATTTGTATGTAGATAGTGAAGGTAATAAAGGAGAATACGAACACTTCTATAGAAAGTCAGAGCAAAAGCTGAAAAGAGAACAGAGAAAGCTTTCTCTGATGAAGAAAGGCTCTAAGAATAGAGCCAAACAAAGAATAAAAGTAGCAAAAGTCCACGAAAAAATAGCAAACAGCAGAAAAGATTTCCTGCATAAAAAATCACGACAGATAGCCAATGTCTGTGATTGTGTATGTATTGAAAATCTTGATATGAAAGTTATGTCTCAAAGTCTGAATTTTGGAAAATCAGTTCATGATAATGCTTTTGGCATGTTCATGGAAATGCTTTCCTATAAACTTAAAAGACAAGGAAAATATCTGGTAGAGGTTGATAAGTTTTATCCAAGCTCTCAGCTATGTTCTGTCTGTGGATATCAGAACAAGGAAACCAAGGATTTATCCTTAAGAGAATGGATTTGCCCTCATTGTGGCACCAGACATGACAGAGATATCAATGCGGCTGTAAATCTTCTAAAAGAAGGCAAAAGACTTTTGCTAAATCAAATAAAAAAAACAACCGAGGGGCACTCGGGGATAGCCTGTTGTGAGATAAAAGCTCACTGCTTAGCTCATTAGAGCTATCGAACAGGAATTCCCTACCTCTACAGGTAGGGGAGGATGTCACTAGAATTAAAGTACATTACCAAAAAAGATGCTACTAAAGCAAAGATTGAAGCAACGATAAATGAAGCTACAGAACAGGTAAATACATACAAGAGAGCAATAGAATTTAAAGATAAAACTGTTAAAGCCTATGCCATGGTATTTACTGGATCTGAATGTGTATATTGTGGTGCTCAGTAATCTTTGTACTAAGACTTTAATGTTTTGGTGGTTAGACAATTAAACAGGAAGTTCACACTTCTAAGTTTGAGAGAATATCTCCTACAATCTCATTATTATTCTAAATTTTGCACCTTTGACTTAGCAGTTATACATCACTAAAATAGAAGATAGTTAAATATTACGGATAAAGACTATGAGTGATAAATGCTTTAAACAACTGCCTATCGGAAATGAGGATTTTTCTTATATCATCCAGAATGGTGGTTATTATGTTGATAAAACCTCATATTTAAAAAATGTCTTTACCAATCTCTCCCCTGTGATTCTTTTCACAAGACCAAGACGTTTTGGTAAAACTCTTTTAATGGATATGTTTGCCACATATTTAACTATTGGCAAAGATGGCAGTGATAACAGAGAGTTTAAAGAAAAAATCTTTGAAGGTCTTGAGATTCTAAAAGATAAAGAATTCACTGATGAATACATGGGACAGTTCCCTGTTATTTTCATTTCTCTTAAAAGCGCTTATGGCGAGACTTTTGAACAGGCCTATGATGCATTAGCTCGTATTGTAGTAAGGCTATTTTCTGGTTTCGACTTTTTATTAAACAGTAAGAATCTGTCAAAAGATGATATTAAAAACTATAGCAAATATCTAGATAGAGGATTTCTGTGTGATATAAATTCTATGGGATATGTAAAGGAAGCTTTAGAATTTCTATCAACTTGTCTTTATAAGCACTATAAAAAGAAAGTCATACTTTTAATCGATGAGTATGATGTACCTTTAGCAAAGGCATCAGAAGGTGGATATCATTCACAGATGGTAAAACTGATAAGTCAGTTCTTTGATTTCATGAAAATCTCACCTAATGACAAGACCACAGAATATCCAATAGAAAAGATAGTTCTTACAGGATGTTTAAAGGTAGCAAAAAACAGCATATTTACAGGTGTAAACAATCTTTATGTGAATACCATTCTGTCTGAAAGTCCATCATTTGATTCAATGATAGGCTTTACAAAAGATGAGACTGTAAAGATATTAAAGGATTATGAGCTTGATGATTACTTTCCTTTTGTAAAAGAGAATTATGATGGCTACAGATTCAATAAAAAGGAAATGTTCTGTCCATGGGTTTTAGTTTCTTTTATAAAAGATGCCATAGAAAAGAAATCACAGAATATCAAGGTTAATGCACCAAACTACTGGATAAACTCAACATCAAGCAACGCATTATTATCATATGTTGGATATCTTACAGATGAAGATAATGAGAATATGCAAAAGCTTATGGATGGTGAGTGTATAGAGACCACCATCAATGATTCAATGAACTATGATGATTTATCAATGCACAAAGCTGAGGATTTCTACACATTATTGCTTTTTACAGGATATCTTACTGTTGATAGCTACAGAACAGAGAAAATTTCTGGAGAAGATAAGACCATCTACTCACTTAAGATCCCAAACAGAGAAATCCGTCAGTGTTTTATAAAGAACATAAAAGAGCACTTTGATGCAGTAGTAAATCAAGGAGAGAATAAGGCAAAGCTTATAGCAAAGGCTCTGTTTGAAGGTGATAGTGAAAGTGCATCAGATAACATCTTTGAGCTTTTAAAGTCATATGTATCAATAAGAGACTTTGCAACAAAGGCAAAACCTGAGAACTTCTATCATGGATTCTTATCAGGAGTATTTACAAACTGTTCTAACTTCATAACTGACTTTAAATCAAACAGTGAATCAGGTGATGGATATGCTGATTTAATGTTTATGGATGAAAGACAGAAGATTGCCGTTATCATTGAGATTAAAGCAGTAAATTCAAAAAAAGAATTACCAGAAGGTACTCAAAAGGCACTCAAGCAGATAGAAGAAAACAGATATGCAGATGAATATCATGATGATTCAACAGTTAAATCTATTTACTGCTATGGCATCAGTTTTTATAACAAACAATGCGATATACAAGGAATGAAAATAAAGTAAAATTCACAGATGCAAAAGTGTTAAAACACAAATACTTTAAATTAAGCGCTCTTTTTGATGTGAAGATAGAAAAAATATCTTTTTGTAAGAGTATTTATATCCTCAAAATCCATTATCTAATGTGATACATACAATAACATTAAGAAAAATTCCTAATTTTAAGCTAATTTTTACTATTTCTAGTACAAAAAAAATTCATTTAAACATACAATATATATAGGGATCAGACAAAAAAAGAATACAAAAATCTTGAGGATAGAAACATGCCTGAATTTGACATGAATTATGCCTTTTTTATTATCGGCGTGCTTCTGATCTTCGCTATATTTGCTTCAAAACTTTCCTCTTTTTTCGGTACCCCTTTACTTTTACTGTTCCTTGCAATCGGTATGTTAACCGGTGAAGACGGCATTATTCTTCACATCCATTACACCGATTATTCATCCGCTTTTCTGATTGCAAATCTCATGCTTGCGGTGATACTTCTAGACGGTGGTTTAAGAACGAGTTTTTCTACGATGAAAACTGTGGCCACAGAGTCAACAATACTGGCGACACTGGGTGTTGTTCTCACGTCTGGAATTACTGGCTTTTTAGCATATCTTATTCTTGATATTTCTCTGATTCAGGCTCTCTTACTTGGGTGTATTGTAGGTTCAACAGATGCTGCAGCCGTGTTCTCTTTACTTGGTAAGGATGATACTGTTTCTTTAAAATCCAATGTTTCAAATTCTCTTCAGATTGAATCTGCAACCAACGATCCTATGGCAATTTTGCTGACTACAACAATGATTGCCTTTGCATCTGCTAAAACCACATCTATGTACGATGCCTTCGTATTTTTCTGCTCCCAGTTTGGTTTTGGTATTCTCGTAGGAATTGTAATTGGCTATATTGCAAGAGTGCTTATAGCTAATATCACATTAGGTGTCGGTCTTTACTGTATCTTTGTAATAGGTATCGGTCTTATTGGATTTGCTATCACCACATACATTGGAGGCTCTGGCTTCCTTGCTATCTTCATTATCGGTATGTGCATTGGTAATCAGAAAACAAGACAGGTAAGCTATATTCTTCCTGTATCTGAAGGCTTTACCTGGTTAAGTCAGATCACACTGTTCTTACTGTTAGGTCTTTTAGTGTCACCTCATGAAATGGTGTCTTACTGGTATCCTGGTGTAGTAATTGCTGTTGTTATTACTCTTATAGCAAGACCTCTTACAGTATTCTTATGTATAAAACCTTTCTTTAGGGCTTATAACAACCGTGATCTTCTGTTTATGAGCTGGGTTGGTCTTAGAGGCTCTGTACCTATTGTACTTGCTATTTATCCTGTATTTGACAAACTTGACCACCCTCAGCTGTATTTTAATGTAGCATTTGTGGTTGTAATCGTATCCTTATTGTTCCAGGGCTCATTAATCGTTCCATTATCAAAGATTTTAAAGGTATATGCCCCTTCAATTGCAGCGCCTATCAATAAATCTGATGTGGGTATCATGCTGTCTAATGACTATGAGCTTATGAACTATAGAATTAAGGAGCCATCATTTGAGAATATTCAGCTAAGATCAATAGTTTTTCCTAAAGGAACAAACATTGCCGCTGTATTCCGTGAAGGTAAAAAGATAAAATGTCAGGGAGATACAAGAATAAGGATTGGTGATATTCTTTCTATTATCGGTACTGATGCAGATGAGCCGCTTTTAAATGCACTGTTCTCTCATCAGGTAAGAATAAAGAGTCACTCCTTGTATCATGGCGACAAGATTTACAATGCAGACACTCCGCTAATCGATCTTGCAGAGCAGTTTGATTTTGAGCTAACCTCATTTGAGAAAACTCTATCTTTAGCTGATATGATGTCATATCAGATTGGTGGTTTTCCAGAGCCTGGAGACGAGGTTAATCTTATTAAAGTCAGTCTTGTTGTGGTTGAGCTTGAAGGCGACAAGATTAAACGCGTAGGATTGTATTTAGCTCAGGAACGTACAGCAGAGTACGAGAGATTACGACGAGCTAAATTCAATGTCTACAAAAGCGAGCAGGATAATATGCAGCGTCGTCGAGAAGATGCAACCAAACAGCTGTTTGACAGTATAGACGACGATGAAGAATATAATACTTAAAGATGAAAGAACAGTTAGATAAATTTATTAAGAACGTAAAAAGCAATTATAAAGAACTTACCTTTATCCATCAGATGTACTTATCAAGAGAGCTTAAAAAGCTCTCTTCTTGTACTGATGAAAATCAGCTTATAGAAAAACAGCTGCTTATCAGTTCAAAACTTGAAGAGTACAAGTCTTTTTATAAGGATCGTGAAGATAGGCTTCCAACTGTTACCTATAACGATGATCTTCCTGTAAGCTCAAGAAAAGATGAAATCATCAAGGCCATAAAGGATAATCAAGTTGTTATCATTGCAGGTGAAACCGGCTCTGGTAAGACTACACAGATCCCAAAGATGTGCCTTGAGGCAGGTCTTGGTAAAAAAGGTTTTATCGGTCATACTCAGCCAAGAAGAATTGCCGCAAGAGCAGTTGCCACAAGAATTGCTCAGGAGCTAAACGATCCTTTAGGAAACTTAGTTGGCTACAAGGTTCGCTTTACTGATAATACATCTGAAAAAAGCTATATCAAACTCATGACTGACGGTATTTTGCTTGCAGAAACTGCAAATGATCGTCTTTTATTAAACTATGAGTGCATCATTATCGATGAGGCTCATGAGCGTTCCTTGAATATCGATTTTTTAATCGGTTATTTAAAGAATCTTCTGTCAAAACGTCCTGATTTAAAGGTAATCATTACATCTGCTACCATTAATACAAAACGATTCTCAGAGCATTTTAATAATGCTCCAATAATCGAGGTGTCAGGAAGAACTTATCCTGTTGAAGTTGTCTATATGCCTTTAGAGAAGGAAATAGAAGATGATGAGGATGAACAGGAGACACTCGATTTAAGATCAGGCATTCTAAAGGCTCTTAATTACCTTTATAAAAACCATGGCAGAGAAGACTGTCTTGTGTTTTTACCAGGTGAAAGAGAAATTATGGATGTTAACCGCTTTTTGAAAAAAGCTAATCTTCCGAATGTTGAAATCCTTCCTCTGTATGCAAGACTTGCTACATCTGAGCAGAACAGGATCTTTGAAAAGCACTCAACAGTCAGAGTTGTCCTCTGTACTAACGTTGCAGAAACATCTTTAACTGTTCCTAATATAAAGTATGTAATCGATCCTGGTACTGCAAGGATCTCAAGATATTCTCCAAGAACAAAGGTTCAAAGACTTCCTGTTGAAAAGATTTCAAAGGCAAGTGCCGATCAGAGAAAAGGTCGATGCGGTCGTGTAAGCTCAGGTGTCTGTGTAAGACTTTACTCAAAAGAGGATTTTGATTTCAGAGAGGAGTTTACCTGCCCTGAAATTCTAAGAACCAATCTTGCATCTGTTATTTTGCAGATGATTTCCTTAAAGCTTGGTAATATTAATTCATTTCCATTCATTGATAAGCCAGAACCAAGACAGGTTACTGATGGTATCAGACTATTAGAAGAATTAGGTGCCATTAAGGATTCTAGAGGTCTTTCAACTGATGAACTGACTCTTACAAACACGGGTGTTCAGTTATCTAAGATCCCAACCGATCCAAGACTTGCAAGAATGCTTGTTGAAGCTGACAGACAGTGTTCTTTAAGTGAGGTATTGATTATTGTTGCAGCTTTGGCTGTTATGGATCCAAGAGAGCGTCCTTTAGATAGGCAAGAGCAGTCAGCTAATATGCATAATCGCTTTAAGGATGAGAAATCAGATTTTCTATCCTACATAAAGCTTTATGAATATATAAATGAAAAACAAAAAGAACTTACATCGTCAGCTTTCAAGCGCATGCTAAAAAGCGAGTTCTTATCATATTTAAGAATAAGAGAGTGGTTCGATCTACTACGTCAGTTAAGAGCAAGCTGTCAGTCTCTTGATTACAGGCTGAATGAAAATGCTGCTGATTATGACTCTGTACACAAGGCAATTGTCTCAGGTCTTCTATCTCAGATTGGCAACTTTAATGACAATGATAAAGGTCAGTACCTAGGTGCACGTGGTATCAAGTTCTATATTCATCCATCATCAGCGCTTTGTAAGAAAAAGCCAAAGTGGATCTGCGCAAGCGAGCTTAATGAAACTACAAGACTCTTTGCTAAAAACTGCGCAGTTATCGATCCTTTATGGCTTGAAACTTTAGGTGCTCATTTAATCAAAAAGAATTACAACGAGCCTCACTGGTCAAGAAAACAGGGAGCTGTTGTTGCAAATATGAACATATCTTTGTACGGACTTATGATTGTTCAAAACCGTACAGCTCAGTACAGCAGTATCGATCCAAAGCTTTGCCGCTCTCTTCTTATAAGAGACGGTCTGGTTAATGGCGATATGGATATTAGATTCCCGTTCTTTAAGAGAAATCTTGATCTAATAGATGAGGTTTTACATGTTGAGGATAAGCTAAGACGTCGTGATCTTCTTGTGGAAAGCTCTGTTCTTGAAGAGTTCTATGACAAAAAGCTTCCTGATGATATCCTAACAGTTCGTCACTTTGAAAAGTGGTTTAGAGAAAAGCAAAAACATGAGCCAAACTATCTTGATTTCTCTTTGGATATGGTCGTTAAAGATAACTTTGATACCATTAAAGAGGATATGTTCCCAGAGTTCTGGCAGACTGACAATTTCAAGCTAAAGCTTTCTTATGTCTTTTCTCCATCTGATAAGAATGATGGTGTAACTGTTCATATTCCTCTTGCAATCTTAAACAAGATTAACTCAAAACAGTTTGTCTATCAGATCCCTGGATTGAGACTTGAGTTTTTAACAGAGCTTATTAAATCTCTGCCAAAAAAGCTTAGAAAGAATCTTATTCCTGCACCAAACTATGCAAAGGCACTTTTAGAGACAATACAGGAGCCTTTTACTGAAGATCTGTACGTGAAGGCTGCAAAGGAGCTTACAAGAATGGGTGGGCAAGTTGTCACATGCGATGATTTTGATAAGGCTCTTATCGATAAGCACCTTTTCATGAACTTTGCAATTGAGGATGAAAACTCAAAAATCATCAAGACAGGCAGAAATCTTGATGTGCTTTTATCAGAGCTTAACTCAAAGATTTCATCTGCTCTAAAAAAGTCAATCAAGGTTCACAAAGACAGTGCACCTACCAATGTATGGTCATTTGGAGATATCAAAAAAGAGCAAAATTCAAAGCAAGGCTCAATTGAAATAACAGCATATCCTGCTCTTTGTGATAAGGGAAATGGCGTTGCACTCGAACTTTGTGACAGCACTCATCGCCAGGAGAAAATGATGTGGCTTGGTGAGAGAAAGCTTCTGTCTTTGAGTATAAAAGATCCTACATCATATTTAGAGCAGCATCTGCCTAACAAGTCAAAACTTGCAATGTACTATCAGCCACTTGGCTCAATCAAGGAGCTTGTCTCAGATTTAGTTTTAGGTGCAATTGATAAGATCATGCAGGAGAACAATGCTCCTGTATATGATGAGGCTTCTTTTAATGTGCTTTTAGAAAAGGTGAGAGGCGATCTTAATGATACTGCTTTAGAACTTGCAACAAAGGTTGATAAGATCCTCATGAAAGCACATGAGCTAAAAAAACTGTTAAAAGGCAGACTATCATTAGATGTTGCCTATTCATACAAGGATGTTGGTACTCAGCTTGATTCTCTTGTGTTCAAAGGCTTTATTAGTCAGACTCCTCTAAAGGCTCTTTTAGAGTATCCAAGATATCTTGATGCGATGATTTACAGGCTTTCAAAGGTAAATAAGGATGTGAATCGAGACCTTATGTACACAAGAAAGATTGAAGATCTGCAAGAGCAGTATAAGACAACCTTAAATCGCTATAAGTACTCTTATGTACCAAACGATCTTGAGAATGTTAAATACCTGATTGAAGAGCTTAGAGTCTCCTATTTTGCTCAGCAGTTAGGTGTTAAGGTCAGCGTTTCTGACAAGAGAATTTTAAATGAGTTAAAGAGGATATTAGAGGAGTATCCTGATCATAATTGACTCTATTTTATAGAGTGACACTTAACTGCTAAGTATAGTAATTACTTCATGAAAGCTTTTTTGACACCTTGTTTACATAAGTAAACACTAGCGTTAATTGAAAATTGAGTTATGTGTGGGGGCTAGCAGGATGTTAAATTTAGAAACTTGTTTATGTTCACATATGTTCGATTAAATTTGCTAAATTAAATATGAATGCTGTATACTTTTTATAGCTATTTATTTCAGCTTAGTTTTGTTGAATAAGTGAATAAAAAGAGCTTAATTCATTTCATTGAATAAGCTGTTACATAAAAATATCATATAAATATAAGGTGGTACTTATGGGTGTTTTCAGTGAGGACAGCAGAGTTAAATTTCCTACAATCAAGCATCTTATGGAAATGGGATATGAGTATATTTCATTTAAAGGTACCAGCTACAAAGATGAAAGTCTTGAAAAGACAGAAACAGATCCATTAACCAACATCCTTCCAGAGATCTTAAAGAAGGCATATCTTAAGCTGAATCCAGAAAAGGATAAATCAGACTTTAAAAGTCTTTTAACTAAAATTCAGACCTCTCTTAACAATAATGATTTAGGTAAACAGTTCTACAATGAATATCTTTTAAATCCTGTTGAGAGAATTATTGATTTATCAAGTCCTGAAAACTTTAGAGTAAATAATACCTTTCAGCTGGCAACTGAACTTACATGTGGAAATAAAGATTCTGATAATTTCAGACCTGATATTACTCTGTTTGTAAATGGTCTTCCTTTAGCTTTTATAGAAGTTAAAAAAGAAAATAATTCAAAGGGGATTCAGGCTGAAACAGAGAGGATGAAGACAAGGTTTAAAACCGATGCTTTCAGGCGCTACCTTAATATCACTCAAATTATGGTTTTCAGTAATGATATGGAATATGCAGAGGAGAACAGACCTCCAGAGCAGGGCGCATATTATGCAACCATTGGTAAAAGAGATACAAAATACTCAACCTTCAGAGAAGATGGTCAAGATTCATTCCCTGTAAAGCTGTTTTGCCGTGAAGTCCCTAAAATTACTGAAGAGCTGATGTTAAAGGACAATAATGTTGCTCAATACATAAATCTTTCTGAATATAAAGAAAACTGCTGCAACACTAAGACTCCAACCAAGAGAATATGCAACAGTCTGTTTTCTTTTGAAAGATTTCATTTCCTATTAAAGTATGGCATTGCTTACGCTGATTACAGCTTTGGATTCCAGAAACATATTATGCGTTATCCTCAGCTTTTTGCTACTAAAGCAATTGAAAGGATGCTCGATAAAGGTGGTCAGAAGGGTATCATCTGGCATACACAGGGAAGTGGTAAAACAGCTTTAACCTATTACAATGTAAAGTACCTAACTGATTACTATTCTAAGCAGGGTATCATTCCTCAGTTCTTCTTTATTGTAGATAGACTTGATCTTATGGTTCAGGCCCAGATGGAATTTTCTGTCCGTGGCCTTAAGGTTGTACCTGTTCAGGATAAAGATGATTTTAAAAAGATCATTACAAGTCCTCATATGACTCAGAATCAGAAAGGAGAACTTGAGATCACAGTTGTTAATATCCAGAAGTTCTCTGATGAAACAAGAGTTCTATCAAAATCAGCTTACAATCTTAAAGTTAAGCGAATTTACTTTATTGATGAGGCTCACCGAAACTACAATCCTAAAGGCTCTTTCTTAAATAACCTTATTTCAAGCGATGAAAGCGCAATTAAGATTGCCTTAACTGGTACTCCTATCATTCAACAGGATATCAATACCAAAGATATTTTTGGAGAGTATATCCATACCTACTATTACAACGCTTCTATTTCAGATGGCTATACTCTGCGTTTAATGCGTGAAAAGATTGATTCAAATTTTAAAGGCGTAATGCAGGACAAAATAGCAGATCTTCAAATTAATCCAAGGTACATAAATATCAAGAATATCTATGCTCACAAGAACTATGTAGAGCCATTACTTGATTATGTTGTTGAAGATTTAAAGAAATTTAGAGCTGCTCAGAAAGATCCTTCTTTAGCAGGAATGATTGTCTGCAATAGCAAAGAGCAGGCAATTAACATGCACCGTATTTTCCTTGATAAATACGCTCCAAAAGATGAAGTAATAAGAACTTTTGAAGATGGTGAGGAAATAATTGAAAGTGTTGGACCTGATGTTATTGATGCTAAAAGACGTCTGCCAGAAAAAGGCCGTTACAGAGCAGCCTTAATCCTTTGTGATGTTGATGGAAAAGATACCAGAAAGGCATGGATTGACCTTTACAAAGAGGGCCTTGTTGATTTCCTAATTGTAT
This sequence comes from Succinivibrio faecicola, assembly GCF_019448115.1. GTDB lineage: Bacteria > Pseudomonadota > Gammaproteobacteria > Enterobacterales > Succinivibrionaceae > Succinivibrio > Succinivibrio faecicola. The sequence continues at coordinate 11,328 of NZ_JAGFNY010000029.1, forward strand.
TCCAGATGTTGCAGACTGGTTTTGATGCACCAAGACTAAAGAAACTTTATTTGAATCGTAATGTAAGAGCTCACAACCTGTTACAGACTCTGACTCGTGTAAACAGACCTTATAAAGATCAGAAATATGGCTATGTTGTAGATTTTGCTGATATTGAAGAAGAATACGAAAAGACTAATGGTCAGTATCAGAAAGAGCTTGAAGCTGAGACTGGTAAGGATTGGGTTGATGGCGGAAATAAACTATTTGTTTCTGAAGATGAGGCTCAAGAGCAGATAGCTGCTGCTATTGAAACCGTTGAACCATACGATATGCAGAGTCCAACTGTGTTTTCAAAGCAGATTAATATGGAGAATGACACCGCACTATTAAATAAGCTTTTAAATGCATTAAATGTAATTCTTACGACTCATAATATGCTCTTAACTCAGGGATCAGATATTGATGAGATCAGAAATGCATTTGAAAATAAGTGCAATTTTTATGAGTTAAGGAACTTTATAAAAGCTCTTAAGCTGCGTATCGCCAGTGTAAATTTTGCAAAGCATGGTGATGAAGCTGCATCAGCCCGCGAAATGCTTAATGTTGCCCTTGAGGATTTAACATTTACTTTTGAACAGAATGGAGATGCTCAGATTTTAGAGCTTGAAGGTCAATATAAGCAGTCTATTGCGTATGTTAGAGAACAGCTTTTATGTAACTCTGATAATGATGATCCTGAGTACAAAACTTTACAGCAGGCATTCTTAGATGAAGTTACAAAACATGGCATGGGTAACCTGAATAATCCAGACAGTATCAATAAGCTTAATCTGCATGAGAGAGTTGATGCTATCAATGACATATTAGCTCGCATCAGGCGTAAAAATGAAGAGGATAACATCCTTGCGTCCAAATATAGGGGCGATAAAAAATATGTCAGAATTGAGAAGCGTCTGAAAGAAAGAGCCAAAGATCTCGCAGAAAGTCATGATGAGAAGGCTTCTTCCTATGAGTTTACGAAGAATCAAGCTATGATAAATACTCTTTTGCTGAATATTAAGGATGATGTAGATGATGCGTGTCTTGATAATGATGACATCATTACCATAAAGGGGATTTTTTCTAAAAAGATTACAGGTAAAGTAACAAGGCGTTTTAAACAGGAAAAGATTTCAACTAATGATGATATAAGAACCTTTGTTACAGGTTTAATTGAAAAAGAATACAGAAATTCAGTCTACACAAGGGCATAAATAACATGGAAGAGACATTATCAATCCAGCAGCAGACTAAAGATCTCATTGACCGTTTAAAGAGTACAACCAGTGGTAACGGTTTGGGTAATTCAGGAAACGAGTATGTAGTAATCGTTCAGATATTTTTATATAAGTTCTAAATGATAAATTTATATACTCAGCTAAAAAGGAAATGCCTAAACTTGTTGAAAATGGCAAAGATATCTATGAATCATTAAAGGCTATGTCTGATGATGAATTTGAAGAACTGTGTGCTTTGCTTGAAGATACAGTAATTTTAAAAAGAGAGCATTTAATTCCATTCGTATCTCAAAGAAGAAATGATGAAAACTTTGCAAAAATCATGGATGCAACTTTGGAAGGCATTGCTGCTGAAAATGCTGATGTGTTCTTTATTGTAAATGAAGATAATTCTCGAGTTCCTATCATTAAGCCAATTTCTGATTTAATCTCTGGTGGAGCATCAAACAAGAACTCTTTCTGTAAGTCTTTAATTGATGATATTTCAGCATTCAGTTTTGAAAATATCTTTGATGCCGGCTACGATTTTTTCTCTACAATCTTTGAGTATCTGTTAAAGGATTACAACTCAAATGGTGGTGGTACTTATGCTGAGTACTATACCCCTCATTCAGTTGCAAACATCATGGCAAGATTACTTGTTGATGACGGCAAAGACTACAGGAGCATGAAGATTTATGATCCTGCAGCAGGTACAGGAACGTTACTGATTGCGCTGGCTCACGCAATTGGTGAACGTAAGTGCGCTGTATATACTCAGGATATCAGTGAGAAGTCATCAACGATGATGATGTTAAACTTGATATTAAACGGTATGGCAGAGTCATTAACTCACGTTATCAAGGGTAATACCATGACTCATCCTTTCCATAAGGATGATAATGGCAAGTTAAAGCAGTTTGACTTTGTGGTATCAAATCCACCTTTTAAACTGGATTTCTCTGATTATCAAAACACACTAAAGACAGCGGATCCATTCAAGAGATTTTTTGCAGGAGTTCCCAATATTCCAAATAAAAATAAAAAGAAAATGGAGATTTACCTTTGTTTCTTCCAGCACGTGATTGCATCTATCAAAGATGCCGGTCGTGGTGCTATCGTTGTGCCAACAGGTTTCTTAACAGCACAGTCTGGTATTCCTTTGAAGATTAGACAATACCTTGTGGATAATAAGTTCTTAAAAGGTGTTGTATCAATGCCAAGCAATATTTTTGCAAATACTGGTACCAATGTGAGTGTTGTATTTATTGATAAGGCTGGAATTGATAAGCCTGTATTTATTGATGCAAGTAAATTAGGGGAAGAGTCTAAGGACGGTAAAAACATGAAGACTGTTCTTAAAGATGATGATGTAGAGCAAATAGTATCTACATTCCATGACACTAAAGCTGTAGATGAATTCTCAGTATTGCCATCAATAGATGAAATAAAATCTAAAAATTACAGCTTCTCCGCAGGCCAGTATTTTGAAGTTAAGATTGAGCATATTGATATTACAGAAGAAGAGTTCAATCAAAAGATAAAAGAATACACAGAAACTTTAGATTCTCTTTTTGCAGAAGGAAAAGAGCTAGAGGCTAATATCAAGGCTGCTTTAGGGAGTTTGAAGTATGAGTAAATTATCAAAGACAAAAATATTAGATTATGTGTCTAGTTATGGCGATGGAATTCATGGAACGCCTATTTATGATTCTGAGGGGAAATATTTTTTTATAAATGGTAATAACTTAAAAGATGGTAACATTGAAATTTATCCAGATACAAAAAAAATTAATGAAATAGAATTTGATAGAATTAAGCGTAATTTGAGCGAACGGACAATTCTAGTGTCTATTAACGGTTCACTTGGAAATATTGCCTTTTATAAAGGAGAACCTGTTGCTTTAGGGAAAAGTGCCTGTTTCTTAAATATAAAGATAAATAAGAATTTATATTTTTGTAAATACGTTCTAGAAACGAAGTTATTTAAAAATTATATCAGTCTTGTTTCAACTGGTTCAACTATAAAAAATTTATCCCCTTCTCAAGTAGTAGATTATGAATTTTGGGCTCCTAGTGAAGAACAGCAAGAAAAAATTTCTAATGTATTAAGAAATATTGACTTAAAAATCCAAAACAACAAAAAACAAATAGAAAATCTCGAATCTCTTGCAAAAACAATCTATGACTATTGGTTTGTGCAGTTTGATTTTCCGAATGAAGAAGGAAAGCCTTATAAGTCTTCAGGTGGGAAGATGGTTTGGAATGAGGAATTGAAGAGAGAGATTCCTGAGGGGTGGAAATATACTTTCATAGGATCAATAACAAATTGCTATGACTCAAAAAGAGTGCCCCTTTCAAGCAAACAAAGAGGTGCTAAGAAAGGAGAATTTCCGTATTATGGCGCAACTTGTGTAATGGATTATGTTAATGAATTTATTTTTGATGGTGATTACGTATTAATGGCCGAAGATGGTTCAATTATGAAGGGGGATAATACACCAATACTTCAGCGTATTACAGGAAAAACTTGGGTCAACAATCATGCTCATATTTTAGAACCGAAAAAAGGGTACTCTTGTGCAGTTTTAATGCAATTATTAAAAGATATATATGTTCCCTCATTAAAAACAGGATCTATACAGGCCAAAATTACTCAAGAGAAGATGAATTCTATAAAGATTATTGATATACCAAGTGATTTACTATATGAAATTAATAAACAGTTATTACCTCTTGATAGCAAAGTTTTGCATTTACAAAATGAAATTAGTGTTTTGAATAAATTAAAAGGCTTTATTCTTCCTTTGCTGATGAATGGACAAGTCAAAATAGAGCAATAATTTTAAAACTTATAGTGAAATAAAGAGATTCATAATGACCTATATACAGCTTTTCTTTGACGCACTCAAAAAAATAAATATTAATCTTCTTGCATGTATTATTTTCATTTCTTCTTTAGGATTATTGTATATCCCAGATAGGTATTTAGAGATTCTATTCATACAATCAATTAAACATAACCATAGTGAAGAACTCGGTCTTGCTACATTTGTGAGTGGTATATATATTATTTCAATAATAATATTAAAATTTAAAATAAAATACGATGAAAATAAATTCAGCACAAAAGCAACAATAGAAAGATATCTAAAAAAATTCTGCACTAGAGATTTTATGTCTTTTTTGATTTACACATATTATGATCACGAGAAACAAGCTTTTGAAAGCACGCCTATCAATGAAATATTTTACCATGACAATCACATAAGATTGTTAAACGATTTTCAGTTAATATATAGGACAACTGACTACAGTAACTTCCTAAGTGAACCTTATAATCTGCATCCATGTGCAGTTGTTACTCTTAATAAATATCTAAAAAAGAAAAAATTAATTATAGATAGCAACAAGTTTATATTTAACTACCTTGTATAGGCTATAACTAAATACCCTCTATATCGCAACATCATAAAATAATCTGTTAGTTTTTCAGCATTACATTTCAAACAAAATAAGTAAATGGTCTGAAATAAACTTTTAGACCATTATAAAACAGCCCCTTAAGCAGACTGTTTGTTCTTTAAAAAATCAGTGTGATTTCTTTCACAGTTTTATTGTCATTTGCTTTTTTGTATATATGGCTCTATACGCTTCATACAAGATCACAGCACGATGTGATTTTAAGATGACAACTTTTTCATCTTTTTCATCCATCGATCTGTAGCGATCTCCTAGCTGTCACAGCCCACTGAAAAAGATCTGATTTAGCTCATTTGATTTTTATCAGATCTTTTAAAACCTTCCAATTTAGCTTAATCATTTTGTTTAACAGCTCATTCAAATTATTCTTTTGCTTATCTGTTTTTGATTATTGCTTAGTCATTTTTGCTAGAAGCTCGGTCATTTTGTAATAGAGCTCACTAGATTTTGATTTTGTTGGTCTTTTTGTGAAGAATTTTTGATAGGATGGACTTATCTATAGGTTTTATTAAGGGAAACAGACTCTCCCTGGAAAGTTGCGTCTGTCTCCCACACGTAAGTGCATGAATATATTACCACAGTCTTACTTTAACGAAGCTCTTTCTTTATTCTTTCTTGCAAAAAATCTACATGCTTGCAGGAGAGTTCTTGAAATCATTGATTCCTCCGCTCCTTTTACTCAGCTAATTACGTACTTAGGAGTTGAATTTACCACCTTTAAGTTTGTTTTTCAGAATAACGAAATCTCCTCACTTGAGCACCTACAGGAGCTTAATGCTGATGACCTAATTGAGATTGAATTGAGTAGCAACCAGCTTCAAGAGCAGTTAAGAATTACTGTTAGCTATGCTTGTTTTAAAAGTTTAAGAAGCTGCTTTGCTGAAGATCACAAAGTACTTGAAGGTACATTTAAACTTGGACTTTCATATGAACTAAAGGACTATGCCAAAGTTCAATACTGCCCCTACTGCAATCATAAGCTACAACCATATTGTCATCAAACTGCAGGTAGTAGCAGTTGATGAGAATGACAACGAGATATCTGAAGTAAAGGTAACACCAACAGTTTATCCCGAAACAGATTTCTTAAAGAAGAGTTCGATGAGCATTGGACTTATGAGCTTAATCCTTGAGCAGTGGCTGGTACTAAAGTCTCCATTGAACAGAATCAGTCAGTATCTTTTAAGGTATAACATCAGTTTTACAAGACAGCAATTGTACAGCTACACGGACACTACAGCAGCACTTCTGATGCCTATATTCAAGCACATGGAGTCATACTTAAAAGAAGCTACTTTTATAGGAGTTGATGAAACGTACTGGAGCTGTAGAGAAAAGGGCAAAATCAAAGGACCACCTGAAGATGAGCCAGGAAGAAAATCGCATAGAAGCAAATCAAAAACGTTGCGTTCATATGTATTTGGCATAGTGTCAAAGAAGGTGTGTCTGTATTACCATTCTCTAGAAAGGAGTGCAGATATTCCCAAAAACATCATACTTGATAATCAGGTATCAGCTGATTGTTTTATCGAATCTGATGCATTTTACAGGAAGATGTTTTCTATAAAGAAAGATAAGGATGGGCATAGTTCTCGTGTATTCAGTCATGGAATTTGTTGGGTTCATGGACGTCGAAATTTCTGTGAGCTTGTTAATTATGGAACTCATAAGAATGGCTCTCCTATTCAAGAGATTATTGACAATCATTGGGAGCAGGATATTGAGGATGCCAGATATTTCATTGAATCTATAACCAACTGTTTCAAAGTGCATAATACGCTGGTTGAAAAATGCATTAAAAACGAGAAACTGGACATCTGTGAACTTAAGAAAAAGGAGTTAACTCCACTTATTGATAAGATATTTGATAAGGCACATAACATCTATAAAACAATTAAAAAGGAACGGGCAAACAGCAAAGAAAAGCAAAATGCTGAGCCAGAAAGAAAATGCTCTGACAGGCTATATAAGTCAATTGTCTATATGGTTAATAATGAAGATAGATTAAAAGCCTTCTTAAGCAGTCCTTATGGTGTCATGACTAATAACGAAACTGAAGAGAAATTCAGAGAGCTTGATTTATTAAGAAACGGAATGATTGCAAGCGACACATGCAAAGGTGCATCAAATTTAACAGAATTCTATTCTCTGTATAAAACATGCTTGCTTCACAACACTGATTTTAGAACATACATAAAGACAATCATTACAATAATGATGCTTCATGTTAACGAGATTGAATTTGAAAAGGATTCCAAAGGAACAATTACTGGTTATAAAGACCATAAAATTTCCTCTGAAATCCTTGATGAATTGATGCCATGGAATATGGCTTAACAGAAAGGTCAGAAATTTTTATTTCCGACCATTTACACTAATATTGTATTATTCAAAGGATAAAAATGATTAGCGAAGAAAAAATTAAGCATGCATTAACTGAATATAAAAATTGTTTTTCTTCAAGATGGAATGAAGAGAAATATAAATGGGAAGCGATCGAGTATTTTCAATCACACTGGAACATTGATGCTGACAATTTTGGGGAGATGTTTAAAAAAGCTACAGAAAAAACAGGTAATTTGCTGGCTGCGAAATTCTTTTTCCCTAGAGCAATGATAATTAACTTTGCAACAGCAAATGATAATTTAACTCGCGAGATGTTCCGCAACCTCTTTGATGAGTCAAAAGACTTAGTTCAGCGAATATCTGACTTCATAGATTCTTCTGAATCAATCAGAACTAAATATAATGATGGCACTTGGATAAATTCTTTTCAGAATACAAACGTAATAAGTATTTACCTATGGTTGAAATATCCTGATAAATATTACATATACAAACACAATGTTTTTCAAAGTGTTGCTAAACAATTAAGTGCTTCTTACAAGTTTAAGAAAGGCGATATTGAAAGTGTACGTGTCGTTTTTGATATGTATGATGAGATAAGGGATGTTCTAAATGAAGATACCGCGATAAATGTACTTCTTAGAAATTCTTTAACAGATTCTTGTTATCAGGATCTTCAGTTAAAAACATTAACAATAGATTTTTGCTTTTTCTTACATTTACAAAATAATGAAAAAAGTGAGATAGAATCAAATGATGATAAAGATGTATGGTACCCTAAAGATTACTCTCCTAATTTCTCAGTTGATGACTGGATTAATTTGTTAAATGATAGATCTGTTTTTTATCCAAATTGTCTTCAGATAATGAAGCGTATAAAGGATTATGGAGGTCAGGCAACTTGCAAGCAGCTTTCCCTAGAATACGGTGAAACTGTAAACTTCTACAATTCAGGTTCTTCTAGTTTAGCTAAAAGAATTGCCGAGAAAACAAATTGTCCTCTTCTTAAAGATAATAACGAAAATTCAAAATTGTGGCCAATTCTCTACACCGGTAAACCAGCAGATTCTGAAGAAGATGGATCATATGTGTGGCGTCTTAGAGCTGAACTATCAGAGGCTCTTGATAAAATCGATCTTTCAGATGTCATGCTATATTCAGTAGCATCCCCAAAAATTTGGAAAATCAGTGAAGGAACAGACAGCACGGGAGTACCTTCTGAGAATAGAAAGACTTTTTTAGATAGAAATGTAGTTGTAGTTCACAGCGAAACCACGTCAAAGGGAAAATCTTTAATTACTCAAGGCGAAGATTTTATGAAGTCTATTAAAAAAGATGATTTCTTCTATCTTTGTTTTGGTAACAGTATTCAACTTTTAGGTCAATTTACTAGTGATGATCCAGTTGAGAACCCTGAAATGAAGGACGGTTGGTATGAGCGCTCATACCGCATTATTGCCAAAGCTGTAATAGATTCTCCATACACAGGTGAACAAAAATGGTGGACGCCGAATAATAATTCTACTTGCATTAAGATAGATGAAAAAGATTTATTTGAACGTCTCATTTTAAAACCATACTTTAATATGACAGTAAAAGATCTTTTAGGTCAAAATGTTTGTCCAAAAAAGTACTGGTGGTTAAATGTAAATCCAAAAGTTTGGAGTTTTGACGATCTTAAAATAGAAGAAGAAAAAGCTTATACGCTATACAACGAAAATGGAAATAAAAGGCGTGTATATGAAAATTTTCTTGATGCAAATGTTGGAGATGCTGTATTAGTTTATGAAGCTTCACCAGTAAGAAAGATTGTTGGCTTATGTACAATTACTCATGCTAACGATGGAATCAACATATATTTTTCAAAAACAGAGCAATTTACAACACCAATTGAGTATTCTGATATAAGCGACTGCCAAGAATTATCAAAAATGGAGGTTTTGTCTAATCCAAATGGAAGTTTGTTTAAGTTATCTAAAGATGAATATGAATTCATTTTGGATATCATTCGAGAGCTGAATCCAATAAATACGAATATGACTTCAGAAAAGTATACAAGGGATAATTTCTTGTCTGAAGTGTTCATGGGGAAGGACAGATATGATGAACTTGTTTCAATGCTTAAACGTAAAAAGAATATCATTTTACAAGGTGCTCCTGGTGTTGGTAAGACCTTTACTGCAAAAAGATTGGCTTATTCGATGATGGGGGAAAAAGATGAATCACGTATTGCATTTGTTCAATTTCATCAGAACTATTCCTATGAAGATTTTATTATGGGCTATAGACCTGAAGGATCCAATTTTAAATTAAAAGAAGGCATTTTTTACAATTTCTGTAAAAAAGCATCAAATAATCCTGATAAGGAATTCTTCTTTATTATTGATGAAATAAATAGAGGAAATCTAAGTAAAATCTTTGGTGAACTTCTGATGCTTATTGAGGCTGATTATAGAGAAGAAAAAGCAACACTAGCATACAGTGGAAAATCTTTTTCTGTACCTAAGAATCTGTATATTATTGGTATGATGAATACTGCCGATCGTAGTCTTGCTTTAATAGATTACGCTTTACGTAGAAGATTTAGCTTTATGGAAATCGATCCAGGGTTTGACTCTGATGGATTCAAACAATACATGAGTACCTTTAATAATACTAAATTTAACAGTTTAATTGAACAGATCAAAGAACTCAATAATAAAATTACTGACGATCCTTCTTTAGGAAGAGGTTTTAGAATTGGTCATAGTTATTTCTGCGAACGTAATTGTGTTGAACATTTGAGCGATATTGTTAAATATGACATTATTCCAATGTTAGAGGAATACTGGTTTGACGATTCAGAAAAGGTGAAATATTGGAAAGATCGTTTGAGTGGTGTGTTTAATGATAAATGATAAAGGCATTTATATAAAAAACATATACTATATGCTTTCCTACGCATTTCAGGTTCTGAAACAGACAAATTATGAAAGCGTTGCTGCAGAAGAATTTAATAAAATAGAAGATTTGTTTGCAGCAATACTAGCAAAAGGAATAGCAAAACAGTTAAAACAAGGTTTATATCGAGAATACGTAGTAAATCATGACACGCTCTCAGTCATGAAAGGAAAAGTTGATTTACAGGAAACCATTCGTCTTCAAATTAAAAGAAAGCAAATGATTTCTTGTGAGTACGATGAATTGTCAGAAAACAATCTGTTTAATCAGATATTGAAAACGACAATGCATTATTTAATTATGAGTAAAGGTGTTGATCAAGAGCACAAAATAGCACTTACTAAGTTGTTTTTATTTTTTGATGGGGTTGATCTGCTTTCACCATCTTCAATTTTATGGAATCGCCTTCATTATCATAAAAACAGTAAGAATTATGAAATGCTTTTGAACATATGCTACTTAGTGATGGATGGAATGCTACAAACTACAGAAGCTGGCGAATACAAAATGTCATCATTCTCCGATGAGCACATGGCAAAGCTGTTTGAGAAATTTATTCTTGAATATTATCGTTGTGAGCGTAAAGATCTATCTGATGCAAGAGCAGCAAAAATTAAGTGGAACTTAGATTCTGATAGTAGCAAAAGCATGATTAGTTTTTTACCAGAAATGCAGTCTGATATTTTTCTTCGAAAGGATGAAAAAGTATTGATAATAGATGCAAAATATTATGGTAAAACAATGCAGTATAGAAACGACAAAAAAACACTCCATTCAAGCAATCTTTATCAAATCTTTACATACGTAAAAAATCAAGACAAAGAAAATACAGGAAATGTGTCGGGCATGCTTGTCTACGCAAAAACTCAGGAAAATTATATTCCAACAGAAGGTTACCAAGTTAAAATTGGTGGAAATCAAATTGGAGCCATAACGCTTGATCTTAACAAGGATTTTGAAGATATCAAAAAACAGCTTGATGATATTGCAATTCATTTTTTGGGGTAATAGATATTGCAATAATTGTTTAGGATAGATTGAAATATGGAACAGCAAATTATTACAACAAACAGATTACATGAACAAGAAAATAAAGTTCAAGAAAAATATGAATTAAGAATTTCTGCTAATAGCATAGAAGCTTCCGATGCTAGGTTTTCAATAGATAATCTAGAATTAGGTGATATGTTTACAATTCTCGATGTATATTTTAAAAGGTCAGATGGAGAAATAATACGCAGAAAAAGAAATAAAGGTGAGAGAAAAGTATCAAATCAAACCATGGCAAGAATTGCTTGTCAGCTTTTTGAAGATCGTCTTTCAAAACTTTCTTATGAAGAAAAAGAAAATTTTCCTGTGTGTAAATATTCTCCAAAATTTGAACTTATAAAAGGTATCTATACTAGTGTTGAGGAATTTAAGAAAAGACGCAATACATTAGAATACTTGACCTATACATATGATGAAGGAAAAATGTTTGTTCTTTATTGTTGGAATATTTTTTCAACAATTCAGTTTGTTCAAGAATGTTTGCGTCGATTTGGTGATCTAGGTGATCAATTCGTTCTTACATACAGAGATAAAATTGAATCAGAAATCAAGAATAATGAAATAGAAGAAAAAGAATTAATTCAGGAATCAAAAGATTACTTAAATGAATATTCTCATTTATTAATAGAATCAAAAAATCTTATTTTTAGAGGTGCCCCAGGAACTGGAAAATCATACTTAGCAAAGGAAATTGCCGCTGACATTATAAGTGAAGGGCGAGTAGCTAAATTTTCAGATCTTACCCCAGAACAGAAACAACAAGTTGAATTTGTTCAATTCCATCCAAATTATGACTATTCTGACTTTGTAGAAGGATTGAGACCTAAGATAAATAGCGATGGAACGATAGGCTTTGAATTACAAGATGGAATCTTCAAGAAATTTATCTCAAAAGCAAGAAAGAATTACGAAAATTCACAAAAATCAAATGAGGAAATTAAAAAAGAAGAATCTGTAAAGGAGAACATAAAAGATTTCTTTTCAAGTATTGAGTTGGGGGTAGATAAATTTAAAACAGTAACAGGTAATGAATTTACAATTACAAATATAGGTGATAATCATATTAGCATTTTTATTCCAAATAATCCTTCAGCTAACAAATTGATGTTAAATACAGATGAATTAAGGTTAATGTTGGAGTCAGATAAGAATTTTTCAAAAGTCAATGAGATGCCTGTTTTTTTTGGAAGAAAGTTTGCTACGCAAGAGTATTCTTACATTTTTTCTCTTTATAAGGAGATAAAGAAAAAAAAGATTAAAAATTCGAATAATAGGCTAAATGAAGATACCTTAAAAAAGAAATATATATTTATAATCGATGAAATCAATCGTGGTGAAATTTCAAAGATCTTTGGTGAATTGTTTTATTCAATAGATCCTGGATATAGAGGTACAGCAGGAGAAATTTCAACACAATACTCAAACATGCATTCAGATCTGACTGAAAAATTCTATATTCCGAATAATGTTTATATTATAGGAACAATGAATGATATTGACAGATCTGTTGATAGTTTTGATTTTGCAATGAGAAGACGTTTTCGCTTTGTTGAAATAAAAGCCGAAGATCGCCTTGAAATGTTATCTGATTTAGAAAACGATGAAATCAAAAATGAAGCTATTAGTAGAATGGAAAAACTCAATAAGGAAATAGTTCAAGTTGAAGATCTAAATGAGAACTATCAAATAGGAGCATCTTATTTCTTAAAGTTAAAATATTTAACTTTTGATCAACTTTGGACAGATTGCCTAAAACCTTTATTACAAGAGTATATTCAAGGTTTGTATAACGAGTCTGAAATAATGAAGAAATTCGAGCAAGCGTACGGATATAAAGAATCTTCTATTGGTGCATAAAATGCGCATTCGCAAATGTAAGGACAATTTTTTATATCCAAAAGAATCTTTTATGTTTATAAAAGATCTTACTGATAAAGTTTCAGATAAAACACTTTCTTATCTTGAAAGAGAAGGTGTCTTTGTATTTCCTGAATTAGTGGATAAATCAAATGATCTTTCTCGAGATCAAATGATAATTCAATCATGCAATCAAAATTATAGAACGGGTAATATTCTTGGTTATATTGGTTGTGGCAATGAATACCTAGAAATAAAATCAAGATTCATTATCCAAGAAGACAACAAACAGGATAATAGAGGTGAAGAATCAAAAGAAGATTTCTTTTTTCAGTATCTACTGAACAAAGTGCTGGATTTTCCTAATTTTGTTAATCTGAAGACTTCAGCTAGTAAGGATAAAGATATATTTAATTATTTGTTGTTTCTTTTTCCTTATTACTTAAAAAAGGCTATTAGAAAAGGTTTATTTAAAAGATACGTTAATATCAAATATAACGATAATAATGTAAAAGGTTGTATTGATGTTGCTAGGCATATTAAGAATAATACTCCTTTTATAGGGAAAATCGCATATAACCAAAGAGAGTTTTCTTATGACAACTATTTGATCGAACTTGTTCGTCATACGGTAGAATTTATTAAAAGAAAGTCATATGGAAAACAGATTATTAATACAATCAAAGAGGAAGTAAAACTAATTGTTGGAACTACAAAATTGTATCAGCCATATGATAAACAAAAGATCATAACTAAGAATAAAGATAACCCAATTCAACATGCATATTATAAAGAATATGCAACTTTGCAAAGGCTTTGCATTCTTATTCTAAGAAATCAAAAACATCAAGTAGGATTGGGAACAAAACAGATATACGGCATACTATTTGATGGTGCTTGGTTATGGGAAGAATATATAAACTCTTTAGTGGTTGATTATTTTCATCACCCTCAGAATAAAACAAAATCAGGAGAACAATATTTATTCAGTGGAGAAAGGTACTGCGGAACAATTTATCCTGATTTTATAGGAAAGAATATTGAGCATCGAATTATTGCTGATGCTAAATATAAATTTGATTCAAATATTTGTGGTCACGATTATCAACAATTATTAGCCTATATGTTTAGATTTGATTCAAAATTAGGAATATTTTTTTATCCAGAAGCTTCATACGATGAACAGATAAAAGATGTTGAACTGTATTTAAATAGAGGAACATCATATGATAATAATGTAGAAAAAAGGGAAGATGTAAAAATTCTAAAAATGGGATTAAAAATTCCTCAAAATGCTTGCAACTATGAAGATTTTGTTGGAAAAATAAAGATTAACGAATCTACCTTTATGCAAAATTTAAAAAATCATATGACACATTACTCGAGATATTAGTAATGTCTTTTTATCACAAAAGCACCGAAAGAATATAGCTATACATTCTTCAGTGCTTTTCCCAGATCTCTCGAAGCGCCTAATCTTTAAATTTCAGATAGTTCTTTCTTTAAATCTTCAATCGCTTTCAAGATTTTAATTTGTCTTTGAGTCTTTTCTTTTGCTGCACATAAACTTTCTTTTGTAGGATCTTGTACTCTAAAATCCTTCAGCTTATCAATAGGAAAAGACTTAATAACATTTCCTGCAGCGTGTAGTGCAATGTAATCCTTTGTAACCTTAGAAGTTAACTGTTTGAATACATATTCAGGTGTATAAGCTTCATCGGTAACTCTGATAATTACAAATGATTGGTTTACTATCCAGTTATCAACAACTTTGTCAATAAATGCAACCTTACCAACTGTCCCCTTAATAGAGAAGATAATATCGTTCTTCTGCAGTTTATTTTTAAGGCTACTACTTTGTGGAGTTAGTAAAAGAGTTTTTGTAGGAGCACTTACGAATCCATATTCATTGATATCAGATGCACCAACCTCATAATACTCTTTACCATCACCATCATTAGCTGTAGCTTGAGCTCTATACATAAATGCAATAGAGGATAGAGTCTTTGATGATTTATATTCATTAATTTTTTTGAGAGATTCTTTCATCTCATCAGATAAAGCATATCTTGATGGCAGTAGTAAGTAATCATTTGCTGCGATCTTGTCAATTGAAACCTTTTCACACTTACTAGAAAGAGTTCCTTTTATAGCATCAGAAAATACCTTGATAGCAGATTCATTTAATACAAAATTTGATCTGAAACTTAATTGCTCGTCTTTATATTTAGAGTCTGATAGATCAATCATAAGTATATCGTTATTGTTGGCTTCTTTATAATCAAAAAGAAGTGCAATTGTGCTTAAACCTGTTCCTGCAATATATCCAATAGGAAGTTCAACAATAGCAGCTAAACGTTTGGACTTTACTAACTTTTCTCTATAATTCTTCTGTTTTACGAGACTGTTAAAAGCAAATCCTGATGGAACTATACAAGCAAATCTACCTTTAATTGAAGTTGTCATATTTTCAATTATAGTATTTTCGAATATTTCTCTATTTTCGAGTTTGAGTCCAAAAGGTGGAACTGAAAAACCAACGTCATAAAAGTCTACTTTTGCATCAGATAATTTATCGAAACCTTCAATTTTAGTGTTTATCGATATGTCAAACAATGCCATTAGAAGATTGTCGATTGTGGTGTTTATTGGATTATATCTTAAAACATCGTTTACTTTTGCGTTTTTACCGGTGTATCTTACAGCTTCAACTAAATTGTTATATGGAAAATAAGCTTTGAGGTTTGATTTTCCATCACATACCCACTCAGATAAGGTTTTAGAAAATCTGTATTCTGAAAAATGTGAAAATGATGCTTTTCCGGATAGTAAATCAACTAAACGGTTAACTGTTTCTTCAATTTGCTCGCAATTATCCCATTCACAATTCTTTTTAATTTCCTTGTAGCTATTCATTAGGCTATTAGGCAATTTTGTAAGAGATAAAATTTCAGAACACATTTCCTTTGAGAAATTGTATAATTTTGCACATTTTGAAATATCGTTAGAGAAATCAGAATCTAGACTGCTAGATAATTCATTCTTTTTATGAAGTAGTTCAATAGTGCATGCTAAAAAGAATGTACTTAACTCTTTTCTGTCTAATGAAGAAACTAAGGCTTCAAAATCTAATAAATGTGATCTTTTCATATACTTCCTCTTAATCTGAAGATTTAGATAATTTAAAACTATTTAAACGATATGTTGTAATAAGAGTGTCGCCATTAGCAACTAAAGTAAAACCACCTTTTTCCGCCATCTTGTCAGTTATTTTTTTCATCTTAGAAAAGATCTGGCTTAAGAGTTCACAATTCTTTTTACTCAAAGTGATCTTGTCGCCATCTGAGATTCCAAAATGATATAAAATATCTATTACAGGCTGAGTGATTCCCCTTTGGCTCATGCGTTGATGAATATGACGAGTCTTATACATAATTGAATACCTCTTTTTTATTTAGTCACTTGGTTACCGTGTACTTATAGTTTAGTCGCTGTACAGCCAAAAGTAAAGTGGTAATGCAGTGACTAAATTAAAAAAATGTGATCAAGATCGCTGTGGTAATGTAGTGACTAAAATAAAGGTAAGGTTGGTTTTTCTTGATATATCAAACAAATAGTAAGTATTAATAATCCATTAATACCTATATTTTTTTTGACCATTACTGCAAGTCAATTCAAAGAAATTTTAAAAATCATATCCTTATGATCTATAAGTAATTTTTTAGATCAGTTGGCGTTTTGCGCCATTTGAAGCATAGTTAAGAAATTCACGTCAGATACAATCTTAAAAAATTTTTGAGAGTATCTGTATGAATTTAAAATTAGCTTACCAA
>NZ_JAGFNY010000030.1 GCF_019448115.1 Succinivibrio faecicola
TCGCCTTCTGCACTTCGTTTTTTTTGTCCCTCTTCCGAGGGCCCACACAGATTGTCCGTACTGATTTTTAAAGATCTTCATTAACGCTTGGTTAATGTTCGTTGTCGTTCGTGACAACGGAAATGCATTATAGACTTTTTTTGACTTCTGTCAAACTTTTTTTAAAGTTTTTTTTACTCTTTTTTTACATTTCGCTTTCTTATGCGATTCTCTGCAGTAATTTCTTTTTTTACAGAGAGCAATTTTAAATATAGGTCAGTTTTTCTGTTTGTCAAATTTTTATGCAAATTTTTGTATCAAATCATTAGAGACAATCCGCTTTCTCTCTTTACTCTTTTTACAATGCTTGATAAAAACAGTTTTTCATCACCAATAATATATACTCTAGGATCGGCTCCTAATGATGCTTTTGCTCTTGTTATTCCTGTATATATAAGCTCTTTTGTCATTATTGGATTATCAATTGGTGGTAATACCATACATACATGTTGATACTCACAACCTTGAGACTTATGAATAGTCATTGCAAAGCCTGCATCATATTTTTTAAGTCTTTCAGGAGAAATTACTCTGGGTTCGTTTTTATCTATTGCAGGGAAAAACACCTTAACAGATCCTTTCTGCATTGATTCTTTTGAATCATATGCAACAAATCCGACCTCACCATTATCAACGCCTAACAGTTTGTCATTTTCAGTAATTAGGATCACTGAACCAACGGCAAACTCGCCTTCTTGATTTTTAAGTGGGATTTCTGCTCTGAATTTTGTTTTTTTACTCTGAATCCTCTTTTGAAGAAGTTTTGCTATTTCAGAATTGATTACCTTAGTACCAAGACATCCTTCATTCAGAGCACATAAAACTCTGTATTTATCCAGAGCATTAAATATCTTTTTAGATAATTCTGGATTATTTTTATCAACGATATAATTACATTGTTCTAAAAGATTTATGTATGCCCCGTCTTTTGAGTATTTATCAACAATCTCACGAGCAATAGAAGTTGCAAATTTTAACTGATACTTTCTTGATTTATCAGCTATATTACAGAAACTTACTTCTTTATCAGATCGGAACAGATCTTCTATTGACGTTGCTTTTGCAATATTCTCATCAGTCTTTTTACAATACTCATCACCAATTTTATTCGATGCGTTAATGTTGTTTGCAACAATACCTAAAACACTGTTCGAATCAAATCTTCTACTCTTTAAAAGTAATGAAACATTATCACTGATGGCAGACTGGTTATTATATTTTCTACACAGATCTTCATGAGAGTATGATGTAATCTTAGATATAACAGAAAGTTTTTGTTCGCTAATTGTCTTATCTTTATAAAGTTGAGAACAGATATCAGCAAGAACAGATCCTGGTTGCACAGAATTAAGCTGATCTTTATCGCCAAGCATAATAACCTTTGTCTTTTCAGGCAAAGCTTTTATTATCTTTGAGAATAAAGATAGTGAAATCATTGATACTTCATCAATAACAATAATGTCACAGTCTAATTTATTAGACTCATTGTATTTTGGAATCTCTTTGTGGGGGTAAATTCCTAAAACTCTGTGAATTGTAGTAGCACTTGTAGGAATACTCTTTTTAAGCTCTTCTTCAGAAAGCGCTTTATTTAATTCACACAACCTTCTGATAGCATCACCAATATTCGGTGTTAATAAACCAGAGCTAATACTTTCCACCATTCTTGAGGATGCTTTTCCTGTAGGTGCACATAAGGTAATTTTTAGAGGATCTCTTTTGTTTGCAGCAAGAAGTAACAACAAAAGCTTGATTACTGTTGTTGTTTTTCCTGTGCCAGGTCCACCACAGATAACAGAAAATTGGTTTATAGCACTCTGAGCTGCAGCTATTTTCTGATATTCAATTTCATCTTCACTATCAAATAGAACATTTAAAGCCTTTTTATAGAACTCAAGCGCAGTGTCATCTAAAGAATTCATTCTGTTGTTTTGAGTTTTGATATAGTCGCATACAGTATTTTCATAATGAAAATAACTTCTTAAATAAAGTCTGTAATTTACTTTATCTTCTGTGTACACGCATAAAGGACTTACAGCGTTCAGATCAGGTGAAATCAGTCTGCTTTCTGCACTCAGCATCTGAATATAATTTGGAATGATCTTCTGTTCTATAAACGCACAAACGCTTTCTTTATATGAGTCAATATCATTATTGAATACTGCAAGATCATCTTCATCTAACCTTGATGTAAACAGATTTAACTGTGTAATTTCATCACAAAATAAAGAAGTTAGTTTATCTTTAGTCAGTAAAATACAGACATTGCCTTCAGACAGTTTCTCTATAAGTGCCATCAGAAAAACAAGGAGTATTTTTTTCTGTATTAATGAAAATTCATTTCCATTTATAAATACAGTATCCTTTAAGTACAGTTTGTAAGCTATTAAAGCTATTGGCTTTATAAAATCAAATTCCTTTATTGCTTCATTGAATTCATCTATGGAAACTGAATTATCAAAACAGGAGAAAAAGCTTTTCACAGACTCCATTCTTCTAATCATTGACTGCATTATTTTTCTCCCTTAAAAAGCTTATCTAATTTCATCACTGTTTCGTATGGAACTTTAATGTTAAGAACACCAAAGCTGATATTTTCATCAGTTGTAATTGAAGACAATCCTCTTACATACAAATACATTGCTCCACCGACTAAAGAATCATAGGCATTTTCAGATCCGTCATAACTTGCATCTGAATTTAATAGGAATCTATGTACAGCCAGAGAGTAAATAAGAGTTTGTACATCATATCTTGATTCAAAATATCTATTTAACAGTTCTTTTTGTGAATAAGACTGATAGGTACTTCCAAGATGATTTGATTTGTAATCGATAAGATAATATTTACCACATTCATTTTTAGTAAATCTTGCAAGAAGATCGATGCTTCCTTTCATATATCCATCAAAATCAGATTTTGATAAATCGTCAAGATCAATATTCCCAAGCTTCTCTTTTGCAAAAGAAGAGCATATTTCATTGAATTTATTCATGGAAAACTGCTCGCAAGGCATAAAGAATTCAAGTTCGCAAGCACAGTCCTGTGAAGTCAAATCTGAAAGAGATATGTCATGCTCAATGATTGGAGCATGAATAATCTCATATAACCAATTTGCCATTGATATGACACCGTCTTCTTCTAAAGAAGATCTGTCCATTAAATTGAAGAGATCATACTTTTTGTTGTCATATACGAACTGAAGAATACTATCTTTTGAATCCTTATCTACACTATCATCTGACACAAGCAGTTCTAATAGTTTATGTAGCAAATCACCTGCTTTAGATCCTTTTGTAAAAGAGAATCTGAATTCTCTTCCATTCATAGGTGAAACGTATTCTGTATTAGCAAGCTGGTTTTCACTACCTTCATCTTCTAAGCTAGCTTCATCGACAACCTTTAGCTTTGCTCCGTGAGCTCCACTTGTAAGACCTGAGTAAGAGGTAATTGTAAAGGATGAATGCACAGAACCTGGTTCTATTTCATTGACTTTTGTTTCCTTATTCGCACTGGCATCAGACCACATTTTCTTTCCTTCAAAAAATGTGTAAGGATCACCTGAAGCAAAAGCGTCACTTGAATAATCAAGTGTAGAATCTTTATCTTTTCCTGGTAGTTTTAATTCCCTGAAATATTCAGATTTATACAGATCCTGTTTAGATTCACCACTGTTTTCCATTACAGCTCTTAAAGCAGCTTTTCCTTTAATAGTAATCTGCTTTGCAGAATAAATGAAGTTTGCTGACTGAGCTCGAGTCAAAGCAACATACAAAAGACGAACCTTTTCCTGATTTTCACTCTGAAGATAAAGATCCTTTGCTGTTTTACTATCAGAAATCAGAATATTTTCAGATAAAGATAATGTTTTTTTCTGTGTATTATCATCGTAATAACAGAGTGGACCTTTTTTGTTAGTATTATCTTTTGTGATATACAAGAATGGTAAAAATACTAAAGGATACTGCAGACCTTTAGATTTATGAATAGTATAGATTTTTACAAGATCCTGTTCTGACTCTAATCGTTTCTTCTTCTCATCCTTAGATAAATCACTGTCTTTATCATTGTATATCTGCTCTGTAAGCCATAGCATCTGTGCGTTAGCACCTACAACAGATGAGCTAACATTCTGAATTAGTTCAGCTATCTGAAAATAATTGCTTAAAACTCGTTCTCCATCTGATTTTTTCATAATCAGACTAATAAGTTCATGCGCACTTATATAATGACTAAAAGCTGATAAGAAACCTGTTTTACACCAGCATTCATAACAATCTCTTAGTAAAGAAATTTCTTCATCAAATTGTTCTGAATCTGTTGCCTTAAGATATTCTTCATAACTTTTACAGAGTAGTCCTGAACCTAAAAGTTTGTTTACTTTAGAAGCATTTGAACTGTCAGTCATAGCTTCCATGAAATACAGTATATTCTGAGCCTCTTCAGAAATAACAGGATCCGTATCCTTTGAGAAATAGTTATTTTTTACCTTTTTATTCAATACTGATGACTGATCCGAAAAATATACTGATTTAATCCCAAGAGCATTTAATGCTTTTTGAACCGCATCATTCTCTTCACCACAAGAAACAAGTATTGCTATATCTGATGGCTTTACTTTTCTATATTCCTTTTTTTCATAAATATAGCCAGTACACAAACATCTTTTAACATCGTATGCAACGGCTTTAGCGATGGATGCTTGAAATTTTTCTTTTCCAGAAAAAGATTCATTAAATTCAATAAAATAATTTGACTGAGATTCTTTTTCCTCGGCATGTATTGGGCGCTCATCTTCAAAATAAAAATTTTTTGTTCCATTTAAACCATGTTCGTTTGGACACAAAACACTAGAAAATTCAATTCCACTTTTATTTATTTCAGATGTTTTATCAAAATCAAATGGATTGTATATTATTTCGTGGTTTTCATTCTCAATATTACTAAATATGCAGTTTACGCCTTCAATAACGTTACGTGATGAACGGTAATTCTTATTTAATGTATATACTGCAGATTTTCCGTTTGGAAGAATATTCTTTTGGATAATCTGTTTTGCTTTGTTATATGAATGGATATCAGATCCTCTAAAGGCATATATTGACTGTTTAGGATCACCAATCAAATAACATACACTGCCGGATTCTTTTGCTGAATCTGATAGATATAGTTTGTTGAATATCTCAAACTGAACAGGATCGGTATCCTGAAACTCATCTATCATTGCAACTTTATAACGGGAACGTATCTGTTGAGCTAAAAGCTCTGAACGTTTTGCATCGCATGTTAAGGCATTTGCTAGCTGTATAAGAAGTTCATCGTTACTGATAACATTGTCTGATAAACAATATGACTTTATCTTTTTAAAATACATTATCGTTATCAGAACTGACAGTTCTCCTGTAACAGATTCTGTTAATTTATCTAATTTCTTTATTATTTCAACGAGACTGTTTATAGAGTTTAGTATATCTTCTCGAAAAACAACTGCCGCACATGATTTAGCATTAAAATATTTATTTTCTTCAGGTAACTTATTTATTAGCTCTTTTGCAAAGTCTTTTATATCATAGCCTTTAAGAGCTTGCTCTAATAACTCAAACATCGCAACAGTACTTTTATTAGGTTTGAGTTTTTCTTTATTCTCAGCAAAAAAATTTCTATCTACTAAAAATAATTTTATGCTTTCTTCATTTTCAAGAACACTTCTATACTCATCTAAAAGACAATCAACTAAAATCTTTGCTTCTAGGAATACAGAATCTTTTTTCTTTTCGTACCAGGACAGTATCTGAGCAATTTTACTCTTCGGATCTTTTGTATTTACACCTATTTTTTCATTGTAACTTATCAATGACTTTTGATTTATCTCATAACCAAAATAGCCATCTTTGTCATCAATTTCCTTAACACTGTTAACTGGTATGCTGTACTCTTTTACTATGTCAGCTACAGATTTTTCTCTTAGAGTTTCTAACAATAGCTTTGAAAAAGCATAGTGCTCGCTATCTTCCTTTTCAGAGTAAAACAGTTCTCTTTGTAAAGAATTTATAGATCTATCATGGTACAGATCGGTATCCTGAAGCAGATTAACATTAAAAGCTCTTCCAGATTCAAAAGCATATATCTGATTCAATGCTTTATTACAAAATGAATGAATGGTGCAAATAGCAGCTTCATCAATAGTATGTTCCGCTCTTTTAAGAAGTCTTATATATGCAGATACGCGATTTTTATCAGCCCCATCCTTTAAATAACTTTTTGACAGAATTCTTAAAGCATCCTCGTTAATATCCTCAATTTTCAGAATATCTTTATGAATTTTTTCAAAACAGAGTCTAACAGAATGTATTTTTTCAAGAATTCGTGCTCGTAAATCTGCAGCAGCTGCATTTGTAAAAGTTACAACGAGAATATTTTCAATATCAATTGGTTCTCCACCGTTTATAACTTTCGCTTCTTTTTTAACTGAAGTTTCATTCAAAGAGCCTAATAACAATCTGACTACAAGGTAACTTATGGTATAGGTTTTACCTGTACCTGCAGACGCTTCAATCAGTGAAGAATAGTTCAGATTGAATGTATTAACATCTAAAGTAGGAATATTTTTCTTAGAGCCCATAGTATCCTTCACCATATTACAGTTCTTCTTTTACTATTCTCATTGATTTATACATTTCAACTATGGAATCAGCAAATTCAAATACAATCTCTTTTTGTTTTTCACAAAGATTCTGCAATGATTGATAATCCTTAAACAGATAAGTTGCTTCATCCTCATATTTAAATATTTCTAAATTTTCTTCATAAAACAATTCTTCTGGAGTTTTTGGATCCTTCTTGCAACAAGCAACAAGAACTTTGTCCATAAATCTCTTTGTAATTGGAACTGGTACTTTCTTCATAAGATCATAGTAATAAACCAGCTTTGCAAGATAGGAGTCGATCTCATCCTTTGATGGAATGTTCTGCAATGCATATTTATCTCCTTTATTTGAAATAAACAGAATCTTTTCACTTACATTGCTTATTGAATGGTTATATGCAGCAATTCTACTCAATGCTTTAAGAAAATTAGAATAAAGACTGCTTTCTGTAAGATCATCATGGAAAGGATCGATAATGTAATTTGAATATTCACTAATGGTTCCTTCAAGAGTTATTTCTGATTGCTCATGCATAGAGGTCTCAAATATTATTGGAACGCTATAGCTTTTACCTGCAAAATTATCCTTAATAGCTTCAGTAGCAAAAGCTCTGAGAATATTTGAAAAAATTTCAATTATCTTCTTCTTTTCCTTTTCAAAGAAAATTGAATAAGGCATTGCTCCTTGCTTTTTGTATAAATCAAGGAATGTTACAACAAAATCTTCAGGAGGAATTCCAAGGATTTTTGCTTTGTTGATTTCTCTGAAACTGCCTGATGGATGTTCATTAAGTATTAGATCAGTATTGAATGAATGATCCTTAAAATAGTAATTCATAAATTCAGAAAACAGATCATTTACTAAAAATTGCGACTTAAAATTCCCGAACATTATAGGTTCGTTATCTTCGCATACAGAACTTTTTACTGAACCAACATTGGAAATATTCATTTTTTCCTTTAAAAATGCTTTGCATGGATTTCGGAAAAAGTTTGTAAGTTCATCTAGAGAAAGACTTGTTAAGTCACAACTTTGATTCTTTAGTGAATCAATGTTTTCATCTGTCAAATAACCTATAGGAAGATTTCCGTCTTTATCAGAAGTCTTTTTATCAAACCAAAATGCTGCTTTGTTATAGGATACAGTACGAAGCAAATTGTTTTGCTCATCTAATGAATAGTTTCTTATATCATAAGAATTAAGTGTTTCTTGTCTGAAAAGACGTGACTTAATATCCTTTAAATTATTTTCCTCATCTAACACATCACAGTTAACATAAAAGTTTTCAGTAATATGTTCTATAAGTTCAATAACAACAGGAGATGGATTCAGTTCACTCTTATCAATTGGTGACTGACCTATATACGAAATATACAGTTTCTTTTTAGCTGACATAATCGATTCTAAGAACAAGAATCTGTCATCAACACTCTTTTGTCTGTCGTTGTTTCTTATTAGAGATTTCACTCCCATAAGATTGAAATTAGGAAGAACCTCTTTTCTTGGAAACTCTCCATCATTCATTCCAAGAAGGAATATGTAATCAAAAGGAACTGCTCTCATTGGAATAAAGGAGCAGAAATTTACCTTTCCTCTTAAATATTTTGAAGAATCCCTATCATTTCCAAAAGCATGCTCAAGTTTAGCTCTGAAAACAGGAAGCTTAATATTCAGAACTGATGTATGTCCATCTTCTTCATTCGAACCAATTCCAGCTTTTAGATTGCTGATTGATTCATTCATCTGCTGAAGGATTTTGTTAATAAACAACAACTCTTCATTTTGCTCGTCTGAGAATAAACCATCAAGAAGGATATTTCTTAGCTTTCTAGTCCAGTCATCATTAGTCAGATCAAGATTTGGAGAGAATTCATCTCTAATCTGTTTTAACTTATTTACAAAGGCACAGAATTTATTTATTAGCTCAAAGTCCCCTGTATCCACATCAGAGCAGGCGCCACCAACAATATCAGAGCCTTTAAAGAAACCGTCAACTATTCTGTCTATACCATTAGACAATGTCCAAGGCAAATCAATCTGAGCATTAAGCTCTTCTTTAACATCCTCTTCATCTAATCCCCAGTGAATATTTGCTTTTTTTAGGTATTCAGCAATAACAGATACTTCATCCTTACTGATACCAAATTTTCTTGCTATAGACTCAATAGATAAAAGATCGATTACCAAAGATGCAGTTATTCTTCTGCTTCCGATTGATAAAAGCTCAATGATGGCTGATGCAATTTTATTGTCAGATTTTGCAGTTCTATCGCAAACTGCATAAGGAATGTATGCAGGATCATCATAACTTACAGATCCGAAAACACTTTCTATTAATGGAGAATAGGTTTCTATATCAGGAACCATTACCAGAAAATTCTTAGTACTTACACAGCCATTGTTTTTTTCTTTCTTGAAAATATCAAGCATTCTGTCTCTTAATACTTCAACTTCTCTTAATGGTGTATGGCAGGAATGAAACTCTATTGAAGAGTCATCATCACGTATCTTGTATTTTTCTTTTGAATTGAGTGTTAACAACTGATCTTTTATTCTGTTTAAAACTGTATCTGATTCTTTATCATCAGGATCCACGTTTGAACAAAAAACGTTGGTAAAAGCAAGTTCAGTATCTCTTGATAAAAGTTCATTGAAGGTATCTTTACATTCTTTTCCAAGCGAAATCAGTAATGCGTTACCGTCAACAAGATTTTCATTATTATCAAACAGCTTTTGGTATTCTTCAAAATAACTGTCAGTTGCATCAACATCTGCAACTAATTTTCTTTTAGCACCAATGCTCTGTCTCTGTTCGAGAGCATCTGACCTTAAATATTTAACAATAATCTTTTTCTTTTCTTTCCAATCTGCCTTAATTGAAGACAAATCACCCCAGTATTCCTGACAAGGATTCAAAAGCATATATAGAACTTCAATATGCTTTCCAATTGCGCAGAATAAATCAATAACCTGCGATGGCATTGATGTAACGCCAAAGATATAAAGACGGCGAGGAAGTTTCTTTTTAAGAACATCAGCTCTTTTTGGGTCATTTAATGCTTTAACCAGTTCATAAATAACCGTAGCTCTGTCATAGGAGCTCTGTTCGTTAACAGTTGCATTTAAATTTTCTCTTAACATTACCCAGAGCTTTATCTGCCAGATATTGTTATAAAGAGTTTTTTCAAGAGATCTGTCGTTTTTTGATGATGCACTGCCTAATAACGATTTTATGAAATCTTTTATTTTTCCTTCTTTTAATAGCAAAGTTCCGTCATTATTCTGAGTGATATCTTCAAAATCAGACAGTGTCATCTTGTTCCACTCTCTGATCCATTCAGGTCTGTACATCTGATACTGATCAAAGCAGTCTGCTATTGCACCACACAGTTGATATGCCTTTGCCCCCTCATCTTCGCCATCATCGACAAGAAGATATTCTCTCATTGAAGCAAATACTGGATCATCTTTCTTTTTCCATTTATCAATCATCGAAAACAATGACCAGGAAATATGTTCATGATCGTAACGGTTATATGAATCAGCGCCAGATATTGTTTTGTGCAGATCCCAGATAAATGCCCATAAAGGAGAAAAATCAACGCCAGAACAGATAAGATTGTTATGAGCAATTTCCTGCTGCAGATACATCTGCATACCTTTATTCATAACAATAATCTTGTCTCTTGCAAATGGGTTACCATTTTCAGATTTCAAGCTGATTCTGTTTGAACAGATACTGCTTAAGATACTTAAATCATTTGAATTTACTACGTTTAAAGAAAACTGGCGCATTACTAACCTTCAAAGTGGATAACATCTTTTCTGATAATAGCATAAATTTTATCTGTTTAATAACTTTAAACAAAGAATTTTTGTTAGTATCCTACTAATAAACTAACTAAATGCAATAGCTTCAATCAATTCCATTCACATATGGTAACCTAATCAGTAAAAACTAATAATCTCTAAGGAACAATAAAATGGCGAACATCACATTTAGATATGCAACTAAAAATGACAGTGAACTTGTATTGAAATTCATCAAAGAACTGGCTGTATATGAAAAATTAGAAAATGAAGTTGTTGCAACAAAAGAACTTCTTGAAAAATGGATTTTTGATGAAAATAAAGCCGAGGTTATTTTTGCAGTAGTATCAGGAAAAGAAGTTGGATTTGCATTGTTTTTCAGTACATTCTCAACTTTTCTTGGACGACCAGGAATTCATCTTGAAGATCTATATGTTTCACCTGAATACAGAGGATTAGGCTATGGTAGAGCTATCTTGAAGAAACTATCACAAATAACAGTTCAAAGAGACTATGGAAGACTTGAGTGGTGGTGCTTGAACTGGAATCAGCCAAGTATAGATTTTTACAAATCTTTAGGTGCTCAAACTATGGATGAGTGGACAGACTACAGACTGTCAGGAAAGGAACTTGAGGAATTGGCAAAATAAATATGAGAAATTGGGCAGATTTAATCTGCCTTCTTTTTCAAAAAAAGAAAAAGTCCACCTAAGTGGACCCTTTCTTTAGCGTGAAATCACAAGAAATTATTTCTTGTAACGACGAGCTAAGTTGTCTAAGCGCTCGTTTGCACGTGCAGCGTCTGACTTAACGAAAGCAACGTCATTTGCTAACTTTGACTGCTGAGCCTTTAAAGCATCAACGTCAGCAGCAATAGCGTCTAACTTTGCTGATAAAGAAGCATCACTGGTGCAACCAGTGAATAATACTGAAGAGCCTAAAGCAACAACTGCTAAAGTAGCTGCAAACTTAGTCATTTTTATCTCCAAAACTGTTTAAACAGATAAAACTAGAAACGAAACCTTTCGTTTCTGAACATTTGCCATTATAGTCTTAAAAAACACAAATGGCACATTTTTTTCAAATAAATTTTGAAATTTGTCGAAAGTTCTGTTCAACAACCTTTTGTTAAAAAAACAACTTCCTGCTTGTTCAATATATGATCTTCAAATTAGATGTAGCTTAGATAAACATCAACTATTGATTTTTTCTAATAAATTCAACGACTTCTCCAATTGTCTTATAGCATATTGCCTCAGGACACAAAGGAGACTCCTCCTTTAGATGTTCACCAATTAAAAAAAGCGAACTTATTCCAGCTCTTCTAGCCGCAAACAGATCTGTTGCATGATCACCAATCATTACGGAATGATGAAGATCGATTTTAAGGTCACGTTCTGCATAATAGAACATACCTGGCTTTGGTTTTCTGCATTCACATGAAACTCTGTACTGCTCTACATATGCATTCTCATGATGCGGACAGCAGTATATTCCATCAAAACAGGCATCATACAAAGAAAGATTAGCCTGCATGAATGAAGTTACCTTAAGAAAATCAGAGTATGTATATTTTCCTCTGGCTATTCCTGACTGATTTGTGACAAGAACTGTCAGATACCCCATATCCTTGAATTTCTTTAATGCCAAAGCGGTTCCTTTGATAATGTCAAAACGCTCTATCTGGCCTATATAACCATAATCAATGTTGACAACACCATCTCTGTCAAGAAATACAGCTTTTTGCATTTAATACCTAAAGATAAATAAAAGAAATTCTAAATGGAGTATTAGTAAAGATTACACTTTAACAGCTGACGTTTATACATCTGAGAGCGACTGCTGACCTTTCTTGCAACCTTTATTAGCCAATCTTTAGATCTGTATGTTTTCTTTCTAAAACCATTCCAGCCTTCATGATAATTAAGGTACTGGTTATAAGCATCAGAAAAACTTATTCCATTAAGCCTTTTGGTTTTTGTCATATACCAGCCAATGAAATCTAGAGAATCGCCAAAATCAGAGCGTGAAGAAAATATAGATCCAGACTGCTCTTTATATTCATTCCAAACAGGATCTTGAGCCTGAGGATATCCATATGCTGAAGATCCACGACCATAAGGAATAAACAAGAACCACCTCATTGGAGGTTGAGCATCAGCACGAAAGCCTGATTCTTGAGCCATGATTGCCATCGCTACATTTATAGGGACACCATAACGCTGATGTACCCTATGAGCATCCGTATACCAGCTATCTTTTTCCTGAAAGATAGAACATAAATCATCCGGCCTTGATGGAGGTGTAGTTGAACAGCCTGTGATAAAAAGCAATGCCAGCGAAAAGACAGAAACTAATTTAAAAGCACGATACTTCATTGAAATCATTAAATAGCGTCGTCGCCTTCTTCACCAGTTCTGATTCTAATAACGCGCTCTACATCAGATACGAAGATTTTACCATCACCAATCTTACCTGTATGAGCACCGTCTGTAATAGCCTGAATACAGGTATCAACATCCTCATCTTTTACAACAAGCTCGATTTTTGCCTTAGGTAGGAAATCTACAACATATTCTGCACCACGATATAGCTCTGTATGTCCTTTCTGACGGCCAAAACCTTTAACCTCAGATACAGTCATTCCAGAAATACCTCTAGCACTTAGTGCTTCACGTACGTCGTCTAATTTGAATGGTTTGATAATTGCAGAAATCTTTTTCATAGTTCTATCTTCCTGTACTTTGTTATGCACCAATTTTGAATGGGCATATCTTATCACTAAAATTCTAGAACAAAAGTATGAAGTTAATGTATTTTTTTTTAATAAACTTAGATCAATATAAAACAAATCTTGATTTTTTACCTCATAAAACACATATTCGCAGATTTAACAGAAAAGCGAATATAAATTAACAGACATTTCATAAACTATCCTTGTAAAGATGAATAAATTGAATAGAAGGATAAAATAATGTTAAAAATCAAAATGTTATTAGTTTATATATTCCTGTCTGTTAATATTTCTACTGTTATTGCTGATGATAATGTTTTAACTGTATGGGAAGATAAAGGAAAATCACTTGCAATCGTAAACCAGATTGCCGAATTTGAAAAAAATAACAACTGTATTGTGAAAATTTTCGAAAAAGATGCAGAAAAACAACTTGATTTAATCATGACAAACAATGGTCAAACTCCTGATGTATTCATTTTGATATCTGACAGACTGATTGATGCATATTCAAATAAGATTGTCAGAGAAATTGATTACTCTCAAGAAGACAGAGATTTGTATGAAACATCTGCACTTAATGCTTTGAGTGTTGCAAATAAAGTATATGCAGCACCGCGCTCTATTGAATCACTTGTAATTTATTACAATAAGGATCTCCTTGAATATCCTTATGAAACTCTTGAAGAATATGCTGAATACTCTGAGAAAATTAAATCAAAAGAAAAATATGGTCTTCTTGGAAATTTCCAAAAGTTCTATTATGCAAACAGCTTTATCAATGCATATGGCGGTTACACATTTGGAAAATACAAAAACAAGAATATAAATATTTTTGACATTGGCTTAAATAATGAAGGTACAATTTTAGGTCTCAAGGAATTAAAAGATTTTTCTCAAAGAACAATGCCAAAAGAAGCTTTATCAAAGAAAGCTGACAGTGTTATTGATCTTATGTTTACAAAAGGAAAAGCTGCAGCCGTAATCAATGGTCCAATAGCATTGAAAAAGTATTCAAAATCAGGCATTAACTTTGGCATTGCACCTCTTCCAAAACTGAAAAACGGGAAAAAACTAAATGGATATTATGGAGTAAAAGGATATGCAATTTCTTCAAAGTCAAGAAAGCATCAGTTAGCAGAAAAATTCATAAGATTCATTAATTCTCCTGAAAACGCTCAGAACAGATATTTTACAAATGCAGAACTTCCACCAATAAAAACATTGCTAGAACAGAGCTTTATCTCATGTGACGAGCTTGCTAACACAATAATTTCTCAGATAAATGAAGCTTCTCAAATGCCAAATGTTCATAAAATGCGAATTGTCTGGAAAACCATGGATGAATCGCTAGAAAAGATCCTATCAATATCTAATCCAAATTACAAAACAGTTTTAAATGAGGCCGTCTCTAAGATAAAACAATGTGATTAGAGATAAACTAAACTCCATTTTTTTGACACGCAAAGTATAACAGTATTTCAAAAAGCAGATAAACAAAGCGTTAGTCATCAATTAATGATCTTTGGCATGTAAGTTGCAACAGTTAGTTCAGATAACAAAATGTCAAAAAAATGGAGAATTAAAATGGAATACGAAACTTCTTCTGCATCTGCACTAAAATTAGTAAATACCATGATGATGTGGTTATTCTGTTTAACTGTTCTGCTTTTAATCATTCCATGGGCAGAAATTTCACTAACTTTTGCAGATAACATCGAGGACAATAAGATCCTTTTATACTTTGCTCTGATTATTGAAATATCAAATTTCATATCACAGGGACTTATGTATGTTGTTAATGCAATTTCTACTAAAAAGAGAATCAAAAAGCAGAAAATTAAAGTTTCAACAGCAGTTGAAAACCTTGATTTTGCGGAGAAGGCATTATTACGAGAGTATGTTCTTCAGAGAAAATCTATACTTAATCTACCAGTTTTAGAACCTACAGTTCGAAATCTCATTGATGAAGGTGTTTTAAAAATTATTAATGTTACTGATGAAGAGGTAAGAACTGCACAGATCATTATTTCAAGAGAAGCACGTCCATATATAACCTATAAGGCAATCGGTCTTACTCTTGGAAAAATGACAGAAGATCAGATTTCTGAAATTATGAATTCAAGACCACATTATGCAAGAAACTCAAGTTTGAACCAAAAGAATAAAGTATTCGTTGGTACCAAGGCTGTAAATTCTTTATATAAAAACAAAGAAGAAGTACAGAATACTTCAAAAGAAGAAGCTGCAGCTTAACAAATTTTACATTACTCCATTATGTGTTTTGACCTCTTTATTCATGAGGTCTTTTTTTTATCCATTAATGTTGTTGACACTAATTAAGACAAAAAATGTAAAAGCGTCCTGCCTAAAACTAAATCTCAAAGACTTTTTACCCCCTACCATTCATTGCATGTAAAAGCCACTGAAGATTTCTCCATAATGACTCCAAATTTATTTTTTTATTCTCTTTTGATTATCTGCAAACTCGTGCTCGAGCTGAAATTTATTTTTCCATCACATAGTTCTCTAAGGATATTCTGTTTCTTATAACTTGTTGTTCCTTAATTAGTCGGTATCCTCTGTTCACGAAAAACTGCTTTGCTGTAATAGAAGAGTGTTTTGTGACTCTATCAATGCCAGTTTCTAGAGTGAAATAAAATCTTATATCAAAAATATATCTAATATCGTTATCAAATTAAAAAAGGCCGAACATCGAGTGACGATAGAAAGTTCAGCCTTTTTCTTAACATATATGTTAAATATACTTGGTGTACTACTCATACACCACTTTTTTATTTAGTATTCAATTGTACTCATCTTTGACAGTTTCTTACGATCATGCCATGCCTGAATATAACGGCGTGTACCTGTTCTTCCTCTTGATGAGATAGAAGATGTAATTGCATAACCGCCCTTGTAATGAATTCCATCAAGTAGTTCACCTGGGGTTACACCAGTTGCGGCAAAGAAACACTGATCTGTAGTAATAAGATCATCTACAGAACGAATAAGGTTTAAATCGAATCCGTCTTTAATGATAGCTTCTCTTTCCTCATTGGTTTTTGGTGCTAGTCTTGTCAGCATCTGTCCACCAGTACCCTTGATTGCACAGGCAGTTACAACAGCTTCAGGAGTACCGCCAATACCTACTAGCATATCAATATCTGTGGTAGGATCGATTGCCATTAAAGCACCTGCAATATCACCATCTGAGTGAACCATCACTCTTGCACCAGATTTGTGAATATCATTGATTAACTGATCGTGGCGTGGTTTATCTAAAACAAAAACATTCAGTTCACCTACTTTCTTGCCAAGAGCCTTTGCAACTTTCTCTAAATTGTCTTTGATAGGAGCATCAAGATCAATTACATTAGCGGCCTCAGCACCAACGCACAGCTTCTCACAGTAATAGGAATGTCCAGGATTGAACATTGTTCCCTTCAAAGAAATACCTACAGCTGCAATACCGTTTGGTCTACCACCTGCAACACAGGATGTACCATCAATAGGATCAACTGCAATATCAAACTCAAGACCGTCACCAAAGCCAACTTTTTCACCAGTGTACAGCATAGGAGCTTCGTCTTTTTCACCTTCACCGATAACAATAGTTCCCTGAATGTGTAATGACTGGAATGCGATTCTCATTGCATCCACTGCGGCTCTGTCAACTAGTTCCTTATCTCCAAGACCTACATATCTTGCTGAAGCTAATGCTGCAGCTTCAGTAACACGAACAAGATCAAGAGCAATATTCTTATCAGCTAAGTGTTGTTGCATATTATCCCCATCTAAGGTTTTATTAATCGAAAAAAAAACGCACGATTACGGCACGTTTTGATGTGTGTATGATACACCACGAAACTTAAAGTTCCTAATTATTTCGAGAATTTGAAAAAAATAACCACTTAAAAATGGCTTAAATATGCAGATTTAAAGAAAATGATGTGCCTTCGCCAAGCTTTGAATCAACCTTGATCTGACCATTACATTCCTGAACAATATGTTTAACAATAGTAAGACCAAGACCTGTACTGTCTCTATTTGAATGACTTCTGTCTACAGTAAAGAATCTTTCAAAGATCCTTGTTGAATCCTCGTATGGAATACCTATACCTGTATCAGAAACCTTTATAAAAATGTTGTCTCTCTCAACTGTAATAGTACAATCAACACGACCTTCTTCTTTATTGTATTTAATTGCATTATCAATAAGATTGTTCAGAATCTCATAGAAATATCGCTTTGTGAAATAAATAACATTATCAGGACAGTTAACCAAAACTGTTATTTTCTTTGATAAGGCTTTTTCATTTAAGTTTTCAACAACAGTATCTGCAACACTCCTGATATTGAATTTCTCTTTTTTTGCCTTTACTCCAGACTCTACTCTTGATAAGAACATAATGTCATTTATCATGCTCAGTAGTGTCTGTCCTTCATGTTTAATTCTTGCACCAAACACTGGTAAATCATCTTTTTTAACGATTCCATTTTCAATCAGTTCTGCTCTTCCGATAATTGACTGAAGAGGAGTCTTTAACTCATGAGAAACATTTGCAGCAAATTCCTGTCTTTGTAACTGTAGTTCGCGCTCTTTAGTTATATCGACAAGCAAAAGAACATATCCAAGGAGCTTTGAGTCATCTTCAATTTTGTTAAAGATTAAGGAAAAATACTTTCCATTTAATTCAATATTCTGTTTATGAAACTCTAACTGACTTCTTTTCTCATATACAGAACAGATAACAGAATTCTGACTCAAAAATACAAGTGGTTTTCCAATAAGACCATTATCATCAGTATTTTTTGAGAAAATTGCTTTCGCACTATTATTCAACAACAGGATTTCACCTTTTTTGTTTAATAGAACAATACCTTCTGACAGTCTTGTAGTTAGGGTCTTTAACTGTACATGAGATGCTGTCACCTTTCTTAATAATTTCTTAATTCTTTTTTGATGCTCTGCAATTCTGTTTAACAACGGTTTAAGTTCATCATAACAGTCATTTTCTTCAGGATTATTCAGATTAAGATTATTTATTGGCTTTACAATCGATGCAGACAGTTTTTTTGCAAGAAACACAGATACAATTACAGCAAGAGTAAACACCAGTAGAATATGCAAGATTAGAGATCTTGTAAGCGAGATTATACTGTCAGATGTAAATGATGCTCGCAGCACTCTGCCATCTGCAAGCTTTAAGGCATAATAAACAGTTCTCTTTCCAAGAGTTGTTGAATAGCGATGAACCTCTGAATGACCATACTGTTTTGCCTGAATAAACTCAATTCTTTTTGAGTGATTTTCAAGAGTCTCTTCTCTCATATGAGAGTCATAAAGTACATCGCCATCAGAATTAATAATATTAATTCTATATATGTCTGTATCAAGTAGTCTTAAATCAGGTGCATCAGACTCATTTAACACATGTGCTAGCTGCTGTGTATAATGTCTTAGCTTCTCGCTATCTTGCTTTAAAGAAAGATATGATGAAATAAAAACTGACAAACCAAGTCCTAAAATTAGGGTCAGGATTGTCATAAAGAAAACAGATCTGAAAATTCTAGAAATCATACATCAGCCTTATATCCGATACCACGGACAGTCTGAATAACTCTTTCGTATTCTCCAAGCTTTGCTCTTAATGCTCTGACATGAACATCCACTGTTCTGTTTTCTCCATCATAATCTATACCCCAGATAATATTCAGAAGATCATCTCTACTATATACTCTGCCAGGATGCTTTATCAGAAGAAGCAAAAGCTCAAATTCTTTCAAGGAAAGATCAAGCTTCTTATCTCCTGCAAAAACAGTATGTTTCTGCTCATTTATAACAATATTCTCAAAAGTTACATCCAAAGATATATCACTGTCATTTTTGCTTCGTCTTAAAATCGCTTTTATTCTTGCGACAAGTTCCATCATTGAAAATGGTTTTGTCAGATAATCATCAGCACCTAAATCAAGAGCTTTGATTTTTTCATATTCAG
Organism: Succinivibrio faecicola; assembly: GCF_019448115.1. Lineage (GTDB taxonomy): Bacteria > Pseudomonadota > Gammaproteobacteria > Enterobacterales > Succinivibrionaceae > Succinivibrio > Succinivibrio faecicola. Next base: position 19,233 of record NZ_JAGFNY010000030.1, read on the forward strand.
CTCCCCTAGCTGTTGCCATAATGATAGGAACGGAAGCTGTTTTTGATGACTGACGTATTCTTTTTAACACGTCAACACCACTTAAATCAGGAAGCATTACATCTAAAACTATAAGATCGGGAATCTCATCTTTTAATGCATCAAAAAAGCTTTTGGCATTTTCAAATCCCTTAGCATCAAAATTCATTGAGGTTAAGGTATAAAGCTCTAACTCTCTGATATCAGCATCATCTTCCAGACAGTAAATCATATCCCTCTCCCTATGAAAGCTCACCTGAAATCATATATAAGGTACATTTTGCCACATTGCAACTATGATCACCAATTCTCTCTAAGTACTTTGCGATCATTAAAACATCTAAAGGAAGAGAACCATCTGTATCTTCAGATTTTCGAATTTCTCTGATCAGAGCAAGTTTTATCAGATTGAAATACTTATCAACAACTGAATCATGCTTTATTACAGCTCTTGCTTGATCCTCATTTTTTGTTATGAAAGAGTCAACGCTGTTTTTTACCATTTCAATAGCTTCTTCGCTCATTTTTTCAATCAGAAGAATTTCATCTCCTCTGTAACTGAAATTAAAGCTAGATATAAGCTCTGCTATTGAAATTGCCTGGGTTCCAATTCTTTCAACATCTCTTACAAGTTTAAGTGTAGCTGAAATAATAAGCATGTCCTTAGCAACAGGTTGCTGTCTTAAAATTGTTTTAATACACAAAGATTCAATCTCTCTTGCTTTAGATGAAAGATCATAATCATTCTTGTAAATTGCCAGCGCCTTTTCCTTATCATGAGTTCTGAAAGCTTCAAAAGCGTTATTTAGATTCTGCTCGCAGCTTGAAGCCATAAGTATAAGTAGCTCACTTATCTTCTGAAGAAGTTCATCAAGTACAAATCTCATTTTATTTTTCCTTTATCCAAATCTACCTGTTACATAATCTTCACAACGCTTATCCTTAGGCTTTGTAAAGATATTGTCTGTTGAATCCATTTCAACAAGATCACCTAACAAGAAAAATGCTGTTTTATCTGAGATTCTCAATGCCTGCTGCATATTGTGTGTAACTATTACTATTGAGTATTTCTTTTTAAGCTCACATGTTAGCTCTTCAATTTTTCCTGTTGAAATAGGATCTAAAGCTGATGTTGGCTCATCCATAAGAAGAACTTCAGGTTCCACTGCAAGTGCTCTTGCAATACACAATCTTTGCTGCTGACCACCTGATAGTCCTAAAGCAGAACTCTTGAGTCTATCTTTAACCTCATCAAAAATGGCTGCCTTTTTTAGTGAACTTTCAACAATCTCATCAAGAGCAGATCTATTTTTTACACCATGGATCCTAGGACCATAGGCAATATTGTCATAAATTGACATTGCAAAAGGATTTGGTTTTTGGAATACCATTCCAACTGATTTTCTTAAAGCAGAAACATTAACCTTTGAATTAACAAGCTCTTGGCCCTTATAAACAATTGAGCCGTCAAGGCGAACATTCTCAATAAGATCATTCATTCTGTTTAAACATCTTAAAAATGTTGATTTGCCACAGCCTGAAGGTCCTATTAAAGCTGTAATTTCATGTTCCATAATATCCATATTTATATTATGTAGCGCGTGGTTATCTCCATAATATAAATTGAAATTCCTAACACTAATCAATGAGTTCATATTATTTAACTAACCTTTTTCTCTGAATTCTTTTTGACAAATATCCTGCTGTATAGTTAATCATCAAACTCATGAGCAGCATGATTGCAGCAATAACAAATGCGACATCAAAACGTCCCTGCTCTTTTGCATATACATAAAGAGCTACAGTCATTGTTGAGCCTGATGAAGACAAAGCATCAATAAATCCGTTTAGTTTGTGAGCAAAGCCAGCAGTAAACAACAGTGCAGCAGATTCACCTAACATTCTTCCAACTGCAAGAATACAGCCTGTAACAATGCCATCTATACAGCATGGAAGAACAACTGTTCTTATGGTGTACCACTTGTTAGCACCTAACCCGAATGCTCCTTCTCTATAAGAAATAGGAACTGAATCAAGACTCTCCTGGGTTGTTCTGATAATCGTTGGAAGGTTCATGATTGTCAGAGTTAGCGCACCTGCTAATAAAGATGTCTTCAAAGACATGTACTGACAGAATATAAGCATTCCAACAAGACCATAAATAATTGATGGAATACCGGCTAAACTCTCAATTGCATATTCAATTGTTCTTTTAACCTTAATATTTTTTGCGTATTCACTAAGATATACAGCCGCTCCAACACCTAAAGGCAGCACAAACACTAATGTGGCAAATACAATGTAAACTGTATTTAGAATATCCGGCAGAAGACCTATGGTTTCATTGATATAACTTGGTTTTGTAGATAAAAGCTCCCAAGAAACATGAGGAATTGCACGAATTAAAACGTAGCCGATAATAAAGACTACAATAAATACAGTGAATACAGTTGCCATGAATGCTAAGAACAGCATTACGTTGTGGTATATGCAACGTTCAAGTCTGTTGCTTATCATTTGGTTTTTCCTCTCTTTTTCATAACAAGATTCAAAACAGCATTAATAGCCATAATGAAGATAAAAAGAACCAGAGCAATTGAAAACAGAGCTTCTCGTTGAAGACCTGATGAGTAAGACATTTCAGATGCTACAGCTGTGGTAAGAAAACGAACTGATTCGAATATACCTGGCATATTAGCTACATTTCCTGCTACCATCATTACTGCCATGGCTTCGCCTATAGCTCTTCCAACACCTAAAACAACAGCAATACTAATGCCTCGTCTTGCTGCAGGAACAAGCACTTTATATACGGTTTCGACTCGGTTTGCACCTAACGCTAAAGATCCTAATTCATATTCATAAGGTACAGATTGTATTGCGCCTATCGATACCTTGATAATTGAGGGAAGGATCATAATTGAAAGAACAAGAATTGCAGCTAAAAGAGATGAACCATCTGGAAGATCAAAAACATACTGGATCGAAGGAACAAGCACAAGCATTCCTATAAAGCCAAAAACAACAGATGGTATTCCTGCAAGCAGATCTACTGTAGACTCAACAAAACTCTTAACTTTTTTATTTGCAAATTTTGCAAGATATACTGATGTAAAGAATCCTAATGGTAAGCCAATTAGCAGAGCACCAAAGGTACCGTATACAGAAGTCAGAATAAAAGGTAGAATACCAAAAGCTCTATCCTGAGCAGTTGAAGCCCATCTTGTACCAAAAATAAAATCCGTAAAGCCAACCTTAAAAATTGCAGGTATTCCTGAAATTATCAGATAAAAGCAGATTACGACTACAAAAACTATATTCAGATATCCAAGAAAAGTAAAAATACCTTTAGCAAGAATATCTGTAAAGTCCTGTTGAATTCTGTTTTTCATATTAATAATGGCAGGCTATCCTGCCATTCCTAACTATTTACTTAACTGCAGGAACTACGCCAGCCTTTTCAATTAAAGGCTTAACATCTTTAGATAATGCGTAGTCAAAGAAAATCTGAGCACTTTCACTTAGTGGTCTGTCCTTTGATGTTACAAGGACAAAAGGTCTTTGTAACTTGTATGTCTTATCAAGAACGGTCTTTTCTGATGCATGTACACCATTGAATGAAAGAACCTTAACAGAGTCATTGACTGCTGATAGTGAAGCATAACCAATTGCATTTTCATTCTGAGATACAGTTGTAATAACATCACCAGTAGAAGTTAATTCCTGACGGTACTTACACTGATCCTTGGTCTTTGTTACTGACTCAAAGCCGTCTCTGGTACCAGAACCTGCCTCTCTACCAATTAAAACGATTGGTGATGATTTAGCTCCAACCTGTTCCCAGTTTGTTATCTTGCCGGTGTAAATTGACTGTAACTGCTCTGTATTAATATCTGAAAGAGGATTGTTCTTGTTTACAACAACAACGATTGCATCATATGCAAGATCCCTTGATTCAAGACTTGCCTTTTCTGCATCCTTTAAGCCACGTGAAGATAAGCCGATATCTGCTCGACCTTCATGTACAGCTGCAATACCTGCACCAGAACCAGTTGGATTGTAAGTTACATCAATGCCGTTACCATCAAAAGATTCAATCAGAATGCCGATTACTTTTTCCATTGAGGTTGAACCATCAGTAATAACTGACTGGGCGTTAGCTTGTAATGAACCTAATCCTAGAGTTGTTGCACATAAAGCGCACAGAATTGTCTTTTTTAATTTCATTTGAATGTACTCCAAAAAAGTTTACATTGTTAGAGTACAAGTCAATTGTTAAGTGGAATTCTCTGAATTGTAAAATTTCTGTAAATTTATATTTATTTGATTAAAAAAAAAAATGGCAACTATGCTGACTGCATAATTGCCTAACGACACAATTATATTCTGTTAAGCTAGTTTCTGAATGATTACTCCGCCATTTTTTAACACGCCATCGTGATATTTGTAAGAGAATAAAATATCTCCATTTGTTTTGCAGTTTATTTCATCACTCTGAGCATTTATTGTAACTTTCAGTGTATCTTTTCCATTAACTGTATAGGTCACTACTCTGCTGTCTGATGGCTCAAACTCAACATTATCATTATTTAGCAATCGAGAATATTTACGTCTTAATCCTATAAGCTGTTTGCAAAGTGACAGAGTATCATCATATTCGTGTTTTGCTATACTATCCCAAGGCATGACTTTTCTGTTGGCAGGATCGTTGTTTCCATCAAGACCAATCTCTGTTCCATAATAGATACATGGTGATCCTGGTAATGTCATCAGAATGCTGAGCATCTGAATAAACTTGTCATAAGAGCCGACTCTGGAGATTGCTCTATCCACATCATGACTATCAATAAGATTAAATAGCGCCTTATTGATCTGTCTTTGATACATGCTGTAGCAGTAATTCATTTTGAATCTGAAATCATTTGCATTAAGTGTTTCATCCAAAAAGAAATTACTTACAGACTGCAAGAATGGATAATTCATTACAGAGTCATATTCATCTCCCTGAAGATATACTGATGAATCGAGCCATATCTCTCCTAACAGATAAAGCTCAGGATAGTCTTTCTTTAGATTCTTACGTAAATACTTGATAAATGCATGAGATATTTCGTTGCCAACATCAAAGCGAATGCCATCAATATTCCACTCATCGACCCACCTCTTACATATGTTAAGAAAATATTCCATCACTTCTTCATTGTTGGTATTAAGCTTTGGCATGTTATCAACAAAAGCAAAGGAATAATAACGAGAATCCTCAGTTGACCCCTTTTTATTAAAGTCGTCTGAATTTATAAAATACCAATCATAGTATTTTGATGACTTTCCTTTTTCACAAACATCTTTCCATGCAAAGAAATTTGGTCCAGAATGATTGAATACAGCATCAATCATTACCTTTATTCCCAATTTATGAGCTTTTTCAACCAATGCAGCAAAAGATTCGTTTGTACCAAAATCGGGATCGACTTTTGTATAATCGTCAATTGAGTATTTATGATTCTCCTCGGAACAGAAAATAGGATTGAAATATATTCCGTTTACTCCAAGATCTTTTAAATACTCAAGTTTGCTTGCAACACCTTCTAGATTGCCACCAAAAAGATCGTGACGGCCAAAAGGAGTATTAACAGACCAAGTCTTGAGCTTCTTTCCATATACTGACTTATTATCTCCTACCCTGCAAAAACGATCTGGAAATATCTGATACCAGACAATGTTTTCAACCCATTTTGGATGTGAACAGATATCATTCTTATTCATCCAACCGAACTTGAAGAAATGCTTAATCACCTTCTTATTCATAATTTCAGGATCATAAACACCATCTTCAAAAAGCATACACTGCTCTTTTGAATCGGAGAGAACAAAATAATACTGTATTCTTTTGAATTTAGGTTTAAGAGTTACTGAATATATGAATTCATTTTTTAATTCATATTTCAGTTGCATTTGAACAGGAGCACCCTCCCATGGATCAGTTCCAGAACAACCATTGATATATGGATCATTGCACATAAGAGTAACAGTCTTTATAGACTTATTAGTATGTACACAGATAACAAGCTCATCCTCATTTAGAGAATAGCAGTCATTGAAACCACATACATGACGAATTCCGTCCTGATTCATAGAATTGTACCTTTTTTATAATAGCTTTGATAAAGGTAATTGTTTTTTTATTTATTGTGCTATTTATTTTATGAAGAGATTGTTCACTTTTCTGTCATTTTTCTATTTACTCAATAACACAATCCTATTAAATTATAAAAAAAGCTAGGAAATAATGAGTTATGGGAAAAATAGCTGTTCAAGAAAGCAAGAATCATGGAATAAATGAATTTCCATATTCAATCTACCATGTAAAAATGCCAGAGCATATTACTAAATTTGATCTTCATTATCACAATGAATTCGAATTGGTTTATGTTGAAAACGGTAGCATCGAATTTACTATACTTGAAAAAAAATACATTGCTAATAAAGGTGACATCGCTCTTTTATTGCCTGATTATCCTCACTCCATGAAACAGGTTCCTAACGTCTCATGCGAGTATTACTGTATGCTGTTTAAACCAGAAATTTTAAAAAGAAGCGATTCTGATCCAATATACGACAGGATTATGACCCCTCTAATTAAGCATACGGTAAAACTACCGTTCATCCTAAAAGATAAAGAACAAATTACAGAGTCTATAAAAAATGAGTGCAATGATCTGATGAAGTACTGGACTCACAGCTATAGTTCGTATGCTTTTGGTGTATTAGGCAATCTTTATAAAATAGTAGGTTCGCTTACAGAATATTATGAGGCAAATGACACTGTTTTATTAAACAACAAATCATATGACAGAATAAAAGAGGCTATATATGCTGTGGAAAACAGGTATGAACAGCCTCTTAGTGTTGAAGAAATGGCCCAGCTGTGCAATGTTTCATCATCTCATTTTATGAAACTTTTTAAAGAGGCTACTGGAGACAGTTTTAACAATTTTCTTATTGCATATCGCCTGAAAATGGCAGCAAAAAAGATTGCTGAAACAGATGATAAAATTGTAAATATTTCAACAGACTGCGGATTTAACAATCAGTCATATTTTAGCAGGGCATTCACAAAGCATTTTAAAATGAGCCCAGCCGAATACAGAAACAAACACTAATTGTTTTCAAAGATGTATATCGGCTTAACTTCCGGTTATGTATATTTCTCCGTTTAGATACTTAACAACAAGTTTATCTTTGCTTTGTAGAAATCATTAATACGTTAAATTTAGGACAAGTCCAATCTACACGCTTCCATAGTTTCTCATTTCTTTTTTTAATTATGTTTTAATTTCCAAACAATTCTTTATGGATTTAAAGGTCTTTAAGCAATCTTGGAAGCACAGAAAAGATATAACAATATTTCTTTAGGTACCTTTTATATTTATGCAAAAAAGATGGTTTTGGATTGATATTCTTATTTAACAACACAAAGTGACAGTGAATTTTGATAGATGAATTTTTTAAAGATAGATCTAAGAAGTGAAAAACCCGGCAAACGCCGGGTTTTTGATACTGGGTATCAGGTAATATTACTCGATGATCTTACCAACAACACCAGCACCTACAGTACGACCACCCTCACGGATAGCGAATCTCTCACCCTC
>NZ_JAGFNY010000031.1 GCF_019448115.1 Succinivibrio faecicola
GCTCATATTTTTGCTAATTGAAAAAAATTTTTATTTTTTTACAAAGTACAACTAATTTTTTTTAAATCATTTAAAATGTAAAGCAGTTTTTTATATTAGATAAAATAATACAAACAGGATAAATATGACCAAAATCAGCGTAAGTGAAAAGGCCCAAGAATATTTTCTAAAAATCATTGAAAAACAGAAGATGGAAGGTTTAGCAATCCGCCTTACTGCAACAAATGTCGGAACACCTGGTGTTCAGTGTGGAATTTTATACTGTCCAAAAGAATACATCACACCACGTGATGAACACTTTCAAATGAAAGGTTTTGAAATTGTAATCGACAGTTCAGTTAGTGAATATCTCAATGAATCAATCATTGACTTAAGCACAAATGAACAGGGCGAAGATTTACTAACATTCCATGCACCTAATCTGAATAAACAGGATTTACCTGAAGATGCTACTTTATTTGACAGACTAAAAAAGTTTATCGACTCAACTGTAAGCCCATCTTTAGCATCTCATGGTGGTGCAGTAACATTAGAAGAAGTTACTGAAGATGGTATCGTAAAAGTTAAATTTACAGGTGGCTGTCTTGGTTGCTCAATGGTTGGAATCACTCTTAAAGAAGGTATTCAGACTCAGTTAAATCAGGCATTCCCTGGCATGATTAAAGATGTTGTAGATGTTACAGAACATAAAGTAAATGAGAATACATACGGTTAATCAAAGTTATTAAGATGTATTTTCACAACAGGCTCTAGAGAAACTAGAGCCTTATTTTTTATTCAGATTTTAATGATCTTCCAAGCAGACTCATTGCTGCGGCCTGACCATTCTTACCTTCATAAATTACTTTATAGACTTCCTGGCAGATAGGCATCTGAACGTTGAACTTTTCGCACAGATCAACAACAACCTTTGACATTGTGTAACCTTCTACGACCTGTTCAATCTTCTCAAGAGCCTTTTCAACAGACATACCCTGGCCTAAATAGTAACCAAATCTTCTGTTTCTAGACTGGTTATCTGTACAGGTTAAAATAAGGTCTCCTAAACCAGACAGCCCCATAAAAGCCTTCTGAGATGAGCCTAAAGCTTCACCTAATCTTGTCATTTCAGCAAGACCTCTGGTAATTAAGGCTGTTCTTGCGTTTGCACCATATCCAAGTCCATCAGACAGGCCTGCACCTATGGCAATAACATTCTTAATACCGCCACCTAACTGTAAACCTACCAGATCATCACTTTCATAAATTCTGAAAGTTTTTGTATGCATAAGCTCGCAGAATTCTTTAATAAAGTCAGAATCTGTACCTGCAACAGCAATTGCTGTTGGTAATCCCTTAGCAAGCTCCATAGCAAATGTAGGACCAGAAAGAGCAGCCATTGGAATCTTATCTGACAAAATCTGACTTGCTATATCTGAAAGCAGTCTGCCAGAATCCTTATCAAGACCTTTTGTGGCCCACGCCAGTCTGTGTTCCGGAGTCAGGTATGGCTTGATCGAAACAAGTACATCTGCAAAAGTATGAGAAGGTACTACCACAAGGACAGTTTTTGATGCATTAATACAGTGATTTAAATCAGATGATACTGTAAGTGTTTCTGGAAAAGCGATTGATGGAAGATATTTCTGATTAACGCGATCATGCTGCATAATTTTTGCAGTTTCTTCACGTCTAGTCCACAGCATCACTTTTAGACCTTTTGATGCTGTGGATATGGCTAGCGCGGTTCCATAGGAACCTGCACCAATGACAGTTAAGTCATACATAAACTCAGCCATTATTATGCCTGAGGAGCCTCATTATTAGCTTCACCATTAGCTACATCAGACTTCTGTGCAGCTTCTTGAGCCTGCTGAGCCTTCTGAGCTTGGAATAAAGCTTCAAAATTGATTGGACGAAGATTTAATGGAGGGAATGTACCTCTATTTACTAAAGATGAAATATGCTCTCTTGCATATGGGAATAGGATGTTTGGAGCAACACCGTTTAGTAAGAAATCACCAGTATCTTGATTTACATTTCTCATTAAGAAAAGGCCTGCCTGATGAACTTCACAGATATAAGCAACTTCTTCACCTAACTTGCAGGTTACAGTAACTCTTAAATCAACTTCAAACTTGTCTGAATCTACCTGAGCTAACTTTGTATCAAAATCAACGCTCATCTCTGGCTTCCACTCAGCAGTGAAGACCTTTGGAACGTTTGGAGTCTCAAAAGAGCAATCCTTAATGTAAATACGTAAAACATCAAAAGATGGAGCGTTATTCTCGTTTGTCTGATTATTTACTGCATTCTGTGCATTGTCTGACATTTTATTCTTATCCTTTTAAATTAATTTTTTACTGATAATGGTAAATTATCCATAGCCCATTGAGCAATGCCACCCTCTAATAAAAATGCTCGAGTGTAACCTTGCTTCTTTAAAGCAACAACAGCGTTGAAGTTATCTGAATCAACTTTATCTTTTCCAACAACTATTACAGGACTATTCTTAAAGCTTTCAACTCGATTTAACTTACCCTGCTTGATTTCTTCTAATGTAATATTTACAGAACCTGCAATATGACCTTTAGAAAATAGTGAATTGGCTCTTACATCAATAAAGACACCATTCTCATGGTTAACCATTGATGTTGCAGCTGAAGCTGATACCTTTTTTACACCAGCTAGCATGATCTTTACTTGGAAGTAAATAAGTGCAACAAGTAAGGCAAAAAAAACGATCACCATAATCTGGTGACGACCTGCAAAAGCAATATACTGCTCTAGATTGTCAGATGAGAAAAACTCTCCCACAACAACACCTCTTATTTTTTAAATAACTAATCTGATAATTCTAACATAGAGTTAAAGTCACAAAAAGAATTTGTGTCACATTTAACCGGCAATATTCCTTCTAGAATGAGAATAATCTACAAAACTTTCGCAAAAAAAAACATTAATTTCTTTTTTTATTGAAAAAAACTACCACTTTTAATCACAATTAAATTAAAAAAAAGGTAAAATATTGCAATATTGTTTTACATACATGTGAGAAAAAATATGGCAAATAAGAAACCTTTAGCCCTCATTATCATGGATGGTTGGGGCGATAACCCAGTTAAAGAGTTCAACGCTGTTGAGGCTGCAAAAACACCTGTTTTAGATTCTCTTACAGCAAACTATGCACACACAGACATTCAAGCTTCAGGTATTGATGTAGGTCTACCTGACGGTCAGATGGGCAACTCAGAAGTTGGCCACACAAATATCGGTGCAGGCCGTATTGTTTATCAGGAATTAACAAGAATCGGCAAGGCTATTGCTGATGGTGAATTTGATAAGAACCCAACTTTAGTAAAAGCTGTAGATGATGCTGTAAACAATGGCAAGGCAGTTCATATCATGGGTCTTATGTCACCTGGTGGTGTTCACTCTCATCAGGATCACATTGTTGCAATGATTAAGCTTGCAGCAAAGCGTGGTGCAAAAAAGGTTTACTTCCATGCATTCACTGATGGTCGTGATGTTGCTCCTCGTTCAGCTTTAGAGTACATCAAGGTAATTGAAGGCGCATTTGCACAGGCAGGTGTAGGTAGAATCGCAACTGTTGTTGGCAGATACTTCGCTATGGACCGTGACAATCGCTGGGATCGTGTAGAGCAGGCTTATGACTTAATTACTCAGTCTATCAGCCAGTTTGATTCTTTCGAATCTGCAAGTGCTGCTATTGAAGCTGCATATGCTCGTGATGAGAACGATGAGTTCGTAAAGGCTTCTGTAATTGGTGAGAAGGCTCCTCTTGAAGATGGCGATGCTTTAATCTTCATGAACTTCCGTGCAGACCGTGCTCGTCAGATCACTCGCTCATTCGTAAACTCAGATGCTGACTTTACTGGATTTAAGCGTAAGGTTGTAAGAAAGTTATCAAGCTTCGTTATGCTTACTCAGTATGCAGCTGATATCCATACTCAGTGTGCTTACCCACCAGAGGATTTAACTAATACCTTAGGTGAGTGGTTATCAAAGAAGGGCATGACTCAGTTACGTATTTCAGAAACTGAAAAGTATGCACACGTTACCTTCTTCTTCAACGGTGGTGTTGAAACTGTATTCGAGGGTGAAGACAGAATTCTTATCCAGAGTCCAAAGGTTGCTACCTACGATTTACAGCCTGAGATGAGCTCAACTGAGTTAACAGACAAGTTATGCGCTGCAATTGAGTCAGGTAAATACGACGTAATCATCTGTAACTATCCTAACGGTGATATGGTTGGTCACACTGGCGTATTTGAAGCTGCAGTTAAGGCTGTTGAAGCTGTTGATACCTGCATCGGCCGTGTTATCGAATCATTAAAGAAAGTTGACGGTGAATGCTTAATCACTGCTGACCACGGTAACTGTGAGCGTATGAAGGATCTTGAAACTGGTGTTCCATATACAGCACACACCAACTTACCAGTTCCATTCATCTACTACGGTAGAAAAGCAACAATGAGAGCTGACGGAAGATTATCTGATATCGCTCCTACAATGCTTTACCTAAAGGGTATGGAAATCCCAGCAGAGATGACTGGTAAATCAATTATTACTTTAGAAGACTAATTTCTTTTAAAGAGTCAAAAGCCTGTATCTTTTTGATACAGGCTTTTTTCATGACTGTGACAAATATCTTGAAAATACGCCTCTCAAGCAAATACCCCTCTAAGCATAAAAGCCTTCTGCACAGCTTTATATAATGCAAGACCCTCTCCATTTGAAATAAACGACAAGCTGATGTTTTTGCACTGCTGCCTATGAAGCTCTCAATTTTGCAAAAGGAAATTCAATAGATGAAGATGAAGGAAGTATTAATAAGATCATGTATGCAACAGGATTAACTCCACTTTACAAACTTATCACAACAACAAATCTCAACTCTTTATTGAAGCGCAAATGTCAGCTAAAGGACATGCTTAGTGAAGTTCTTTTAAACAAGCTTTAAAATATATACTACATTACCTAAAATTTTAAAGAGCACTAATTGTCTTATAAATTATATAGTTAGACTTCTTTTTATATAATACAAACTGTCAAAGTCGTTTTTTTTCATGGTAAAAGAAAAAAAAACACTCTGGTTCAAAAGCTCTCTTGATTTTTGCATCAACTGTTTAAAACTCATTATTTAAATTTGAATTTACAGTCAAAAAGAGCAATTAAAGAACCTAATAGTAATCCTGACAAATGACATACATTTGCAATGCCATTCAGGAAAAAGCCAAAAAGGATAAAGATAAAGCTTACTGCAAACAAACCAGGAATAACCTTAAATGTTGATGGAGCTTTCTTCATCATGCTTATAACTGCTGAATATCCAATCAGACCATAAACCACACCTGACAGACCACCAAATACAGCCTGTTCACTTGTAAACATATACTGAAAAACGTTTGATATTGCAGCAATACCAACCACAAGAGAAAACATCTTTATTGAACCAAAAGTGTTTTCTATTGGTCTACCTAAAGCTTCAAACATTATCAAATTAAATGCTATGTGCATTATCGAAAAATGTACTAAAGCAGGGGTGAATAATTTGTAATAATTTATTGGATTTGTAAAATGCTCAAATCTGCCTAATGCAAGATTAAATACTACAAAATCCTGATCTATTAAGGATAGTACGTAAACAATGACACACAAAATCTGAATAATCGAAACGACAGAAAACAGATTGTATGTAAAAGGAAGTGAATTACTGTTCAAACGCTTTTTAGATGAAACGGTCTTTCCTGATTTCCAGGAAACCTTTTCAAACTCTTTGCAAAAAGCAGAATCAGAGTGTCTGACAAGCTCTAGTTTTGCTTTTAGTTTGTCAGACTCATTTGTAACAAAAATAATGTAGAAGCCACTGTAACCTTCCTTTGCTTTAGCCTTAATTCCGATGGAATTAAGATAATCACAAAAGCTTAAGGCTTTCTCATAAGGTAACTTACATACTTCTACATCAAATTTATCAATTATTTGGAATTGAGCCATTTCATATACTCTGCAACACCCTGAGCTACAGATTTGAATTCAATATCACAACCTGCATTTCTCAACTGAGTTAAATCTGCCTGAGTGAAAGCCTGATAGTGCCCCTTTAAATGCTCTGGGAATGGAATAAACTCAACTTCTCCTCGACCATAATGCTTGATAACTGCTTTAGCAATGTTCAAGAATGGTTCTGCTCTTCCTGTACCACAGTTGTAAATTCCTGATGGACCTTTGTGCTCAAAGAACCATAAATTTGCTTCTGCAACGTCACCTACATAAACGAAATCTCTCATCTGGCCACCATCAGGATATCCATCTGATCCAGCAAATAGTTTAGGATTCTGACCTGCCTTCATCTGATTGTTCAGATGGAATGCAACTGAAGCCATTGATCCTTTATGACCTTCTCTTGGACCATAAACATTAAAGTAACGGAAACCAACAACCTGAGACTTTAATGATGGTAATCTACGGCGAACATATTCATCAAACAGGAACTTAGAATAACCATAAACATTTAATGGACCTTCATTCTCTCTGTCTTCAACAAATACGTTTCCATCACCATAGGTTGAAGCTGATGAAGCAAAGAAGAAAGGAATTCTATGAGCTGTTGCAAACTCAAATAGAGTTACAGTGTACTCATAGTTATTTTTCATAATATAACGGCCGTCCCATTCAGTAGTAGATGAGCAAGCACCTTCATGGAAAATAGCTTCAATATTCTGAGAACCATATTTTGCGTTGAATGCTTTCTCGTCTTTAACTAACTCAAGGAAATCAACCTTATCCATGTAATCTGCAATATCAAGGTCAGTTAAGTTAATGAATTTATGACCATTTGTCAGATTATCTACAACAAGAATATCTTTAATTCCTCTGTCATTTAGATGCTTTACGATGTTAGAACCGATAAAGCCACAGCCACCTGTTACGATTATCATAATTTTTTCCTTTATTGTTCTTAATTAAGTCCATTATAATTGATATTGGAAATCAAAGTTCATTTCTTTTCAATTCTACTGTGACATTTATGAATAAAAAATTATCAAATAAATACCTGATTATTGCTCCATCCTGGCTTGGTGACTTGATTATGTCACAATCTCTTCTAAAAGAGCTAAAAAAACAGGATCCTAATTGTACTATTGATGTATACGCTCCAAAATACACAATGCCGATTTTAGACAGAATGGAAGAAATCTCAGGAAAACTGATAAATCCATTCGATCACGGTACATTTGATCTAAAAGAAAGATTCAAAGAAGGCAGAAAACTTGCAAAAAACAACTATGACACTGTAATTGTTCTGCCAAATTCCTTGAAATCAGCCTTAATTGCACTCTTTTCAAAAGTTAAAGATAGAAGAGGATTTAAAGGTGAATCTCGCTATTTCATATTGAATAACATGAGATGCAACAAGAACGATTTCCCTCTGATGGTTCAAAGATATGTTGCTTTGGCTTTTGACAAGAACATTGTAAAAACAGCAAAAGATCTTCCTAAATTTGCTTATCCTAAATTAACAGTAAACAAACCAGATGAAGAGAAAATTAAGGAACTTGGACTGGATTTTTCAAGGCCTGCCCTTGTATTAGGATGCGGTGCAAATTATGGACCAGCAAAACTTTGGCCTGTAGAATATTTTGCTAAAATCTCATCTTTATGGATAAAACAAGGTGGATCAGTTATTGGTCTTGGTTCTAAAAAAGACATTCCTACAGTTCAGCAGATATTCAGCAATATTGAAGATGAGTACAAACCATTTTTTACAGATATAGCTGGCAAAACAAATCTTACTGAAGCTTTAGATATTGTAGGTCAATGTACCGCTGCTGTATGCAATGATTCTGGCCTTATGCATACAGTTGCAGCTGCTGATATTCCACAGGTATGTATTTTTGGGTCAACATCCACAAATTACACACCACCTTTATCTGATAAGGCAATTTGTGTTGAATCTGATGAACCTTGTCATCCTTGTTTTAACAGAACATGCAAATACGGACACTATAACTGTCTGAAAAAAATTGCACCTGAATATGTTTTTGAAAAACTTATGTCTTTGCTAGATAAAAAGAGGGGCTAATGAAATTTACTTCACTTTTAGCACTTTATTTATATAAATTTTTAACTGGTTTAATTGCACCTTTAGCAGTGCTATTTATCTGTTACAAGAAAAGACATGATAAAGGTTATGGACTCGCTGTTTTTAACTTTCTTGGATTCTATAAAGGGAAAAAGAAGAATTCCATATGGTTTCATGCAGCCTCTGTTGGAGAGGTTAATTCAATAAAACCTCTTGTCTCAAGATTTGCAAAAAAGAATCCTGACTTTAATATTGTTATTTCTACAATGACAAGCACAGGAAAAGAAACAGCAAATTCTCTTAAGTCATATAAGAATATTACCGTAGTTACAGCACCTTTGGATGCACCTTATTCAGTTTGCGGATTTTTCAAAGCATTTAATCCTAAAATTCTTATCATTGTTGATACTGAACTTTGGCCAAATATGCTTGATAAGGCATCAAAGAAAAAGATACCTGTTGTAATAATAAACGGCAGACTGCAAGATAAAAACGTAGATAGTTATAAAAAGCATGCAAATCTTGTAAAAGATCTTATTGCATCAAAGCTCAGTCTCGTCCTTGCTATGAGTCATTCAGATAAAATGAGATTTGAGAATATTGGTGTTTCACAGGATAAAGTAATTGCTGCTGGAAACCTAAAATATGATCTAATCCCAAACCAGGTATTGTTTGAAAACGCCAAAACAATAAAAACAAGGTTACTTGGAAATAATGTAATAGGTGCCATTAGTTTCCATTCAGGCGAAGAGAAACATATTATCAATGCCTTTATTGAGGCAAAAAAAACAGTGAACAATCTGAAGCTTGTTTTAGTTGGAAGACATGCTCAAGACTGCAACAAGGCTATTGAATACTTAAAAGAACTTAATATAGCTTACAAAAGAAAGAGCAAGATAACGTCCACCGATGAATTAAAAGGTCTAGACAAAGATGTGATTATCGGTGATACCTTAGGAGAGATAGAGTTCTATTTCGGCCTGTGTGATGTTATCTTTATGGGTGGTAGTTTTGTATCTATCGGTGGACACAACCCTCTTGAACCAGCTTATTTTTCACTACCTATTATAACAGGGCCTATTTACCATAACTTTAGTGAACAGTTTGAAAAACTCATTGATAATGGCGGAGCTTTTCTTGCTGAGGATGAGGAGCACTTAGCAGCATTTTTTGAAAAACTCACTAAGGACAAAGAACTTGCTAGCATCGCAGGAGTAAAGGCCCTGGATATTCAGCAACAAGGTAGAGGAACATTGAACTTTACACTTGAGACAATTGGAAAACTCCTAAAAAAATAATCTATTCATAACATCCACCGTTATTAGTTAAACTAATAACGGTAATATATCTTTCTCAAGCTCCACTTGCTAAGAATTCATTAAAATATTCGGTTCTGTTACAAAAATATTGCAATAAGTACACACAGAGTGAACACATAAATATAAAGAAATTTTATTCAATATTATTTTTTCTTTAATTTCAATTAGATATAAATTCAAGTAGCACAAACCGCGTGATAAAGACCTATTAAAAAAGAACAGCATAATATCATTTAGCTCTATAAAAATGTGATCTGTATCAGATTAAATTCTTAGTTTTGGAGAGAGTTAAATGAACTTTATAAAAAAACTATGCTGTATTATTCCTTTTATTGTTTTTTCAGCATATTCACAGAGTATTCAAGAAATAAGCATTTCTGCCCCAAAAGGATATATGGCAACAGTTCCTGAAAAACGCATCGACCAGACTGTAGCTCCATATATTCATCAGGGAATAAGTGCTGACAATCTAAATAACATTATTGATGCAGTTACAAATCTTTTCAGAGGTCATGGTTTTATGGGCTGTCAGGCCTATATTCCAGAACAGGATGCTTCAGATGGAAAAATCATTATTGCAGTTGATAATCTGAAGATACTGCGACCAAGAGTTGAAAACAAAAGTACAATCCCTGATGAAATAATAGAAAAACTCCTTTTTCCAGCCAGGGACAAACCATGTGAAAGCATAACTGATACAAAGAAAAACGATCATCTGCTAAAAGTAAGAGATTTAAACGCTTTTGATGTCGATTTAAAGCTGATCCCTACAACACAAGAAGATATTGATAATGCACTATTCTTAAATCCAGATCTTTCTTATTACAAAACCTATTATGTAGTAAAAAACAAAAAAACTTTTGGTTTTGATGCATTTGCAGATAACTATGGACAAAAGAATACCGGAAAGGAAAGATTTACAGCTGTTGTTCATTCTAATAATCTGTTTAATAACTTAGACAAAATAATATTTGCATTAAGTTCTTCTTCAAAAGGTCAGAATAACGTTTTTAGCGAATATTCAAAGCATATTGGTGATTTCTTTAAGTTTATTGGTCTTTCTGTAAATGCTGGAGCTTATGACATAAAAGATCAGTATTCTGACTTTGACGTTAAAGGTAAGCAGATATGTTCTGATCTCTTCTTTACTGACAACTTATTCAGAGACAGTTTTTCAAAAACTGATTACAAGCTAGGCTCCTATTTAAGATTCATGTCAGATAAATTTTCAAACTTTGACATTGAATTAAAGAGAAGAAATTACGGAACTTATGCTCAGTTGTTTGTTGAGCATGTTAACTACAACAAAGATATTTTCTTTACAAATGATACAAAGTTAAGCATTTCTAAAACAGATGACATGGATGAGTTTAATCTTTATCAGACAAATGCTTATGGCTTATTAAACACTAATACAACATTATCTTATTTTCTTAACAGAAACATCTCCCTTGATACTGAACTTAACATTCAGCTTTGTTCAAATTTCATTGATCCAATTGAAAAAATGAATGCAGGTGGAGCTTATGCAGTAAAAGCATATCAAAGCAATCTTGCATCAGGGGACATGGGTATTTTTAATTCTTTAGGTAGTACCTACCACTTCAATGGACCTTTAAATTTAAAACTTGGTGGTGCATTCATGCAATCACACATTAAGAATTTCCACGGAAAAGCAGAAAGTTTCTATGGATTATCTCTAAACGGACATATGGATTTTAATGGATTCTATACAGATTTAAGTATTTCAAAAGCTGTAGGAAAACATCAGAAATATGCTGAGGATAAATTATCAGCACTAGTTAAGTTAGGTTATACATACTAAATCAAAGGACTAAACAATGAATAAACTTTCTTTATTCACAATTACTATATTTATTCTTTTAGCTAATAGAGTACATGCAGCAGCATTATTACCTTCTGGAGGTGAATTCCTGCACGGTAATGGAGTTATCAGCTCTCAGCGCAATCAAATGGCTATTTCATCAACATCTAAAAACAATGTTATTTCCTGGAACGATTTTTCAGTAGGAAAAGACCACTTGGTTCAGTTTGATAACAAAAATTATCTCAACCTGATCAGAAGCTCTAATCCTTCAGTTATCAATGGAACCATTCAGTCACTTCCAGGTGGAAAAGTATATATAGTAAATCCTAATGGTATCACCTTAGGAAAAGATTCTAGTTTTTTATCAGATGGAATTACTCTTTCAACTTCAAAAGTAGGAACTGAACAGATAAATGCTTTTCTTGAAGGTAATGGATTTGTCCCATCAAAAAAGGGAATGGGTAATATAACTTTATTAGGTAAGGTAACCACCAAGAATTTATTACTTGATGGAAACAGGGTACTTATAAAGGATATTGGAAATATCAGTTACGGAACCATGATCTCTCCTCCAACTAACAGGTTAACAAATGTAGATGGTGAAAAATTTGTTATTTACAGTTCTTCAAAGAGAATTGATATCGGTGGTAGCAAAGATATAAATCTTAAAGAAGATTATGGTTTTACTAAAGAAAATGGAACTGTTTCTCAACTAGGAAAAACAGCAATCAGCGATAAAAATGATTTTCTTAATATTCAAAACGATCTTTCAGGAGAATATTTTATTACCAACGATATTAACCTTGGTGAAATATCTAATGGAATTGCCACTAACAGCTCTTTCACAGGAAAATTAGATGGCGCATATAACACAATAAGCTACACATTAAAATCAGATAATCCATCTAACAGATATATAGGCTTATTTGGAAAACTTGATAACGCCACTGTAGAAAACATAAAGATCGAAAATTCAAAAATTGAACTAGATAATATTTCTGATACTACATATGTTGGTGGCCTTGCTGGCAGTATAAAAGGATCCCATCTTGCCAACATTCAGGTAAATAATCTTAATGTTGATGCGTATTACGATACCTCAACTGATGTGTACATAGGTGGTATCACAGGATCATTTGATAGTTCACTGACAAATACAACTATTGAAAATATCTCTTCTTCACTAGACAAAAACTCTCAATATTACAAAGCGAAGATTGGTATTTTTGCAGGAATAAATAACGATAATCTAAAATTCAGTGGTTCAATTTTTGCCAATGAAGTAAATCTGAAATTTTCTGAGTTTGGTAAAAACAATTCAAACATATCTATAAATAATTCTTTTACAAACAACAGCACTGATTACATCAAAATGGATGGCCTTATGCAGAATAAAAACTTTTATTGCCCTTATTTTATCGATTCTGATTTTGTGTTTATTTATGACAATTCAAATCCAAAAGAGTATAACTATGCTGAATTAGTCAATAATCCATATTTCAGACATGAGGATTATGTTGATATTTCATATGAATATACAGATCCAATTAAATATATCGGTGTATATTCTCACGTTTACAACTCAAAAGAAAATGGAACAAAATACTATTTTGTCCACAACAATACAGCATCTCAAAGGGCTGACCACAAAATTAAAATTACAGGTATCGACTATAAAGAGAATTTAAAAAATCATCTGAATCTTATAAATAAAAAAATTAAATATTATTCGCAGAATT
Organism: Succinivibrio faecicola; assembly: GCF_019448115.1. Taxonomy (GTDB): domain Bacteria; phylum Pseudomonadota; class Gammaproteobacteria; order Enterobacterales; family Succinivibrionaceae; genus Succinivibrio; species Succinivibrio faecicola. The sequence goes on from NZ_JAGFNY010000031.1 coordinate 12,973, forward strand.
ACAAAAGTTATGAAGCAGAAGATTCTTTAGATACTATCGATATCAATAAAGAGGAAATGAATACAGACTCTATATATGCATATAGATTAAATCTTTCAGAAGACTTTATTTTTAATCCAAAATTCCTTGCATCAGTTGGAATAAGTAAAGAGAATACAAGACTTGTTGCAATGAATAGCAAAAATGGTAGGAATTACATTTAAGCAAGATCTTTACATCAAGAACCGCGCCTTTATTAAAAACAAAAGGCGCGAGTTCTTATTTCATAATCTATTGATGATTATTTGGTTTTCTTCCAAATAAACCAATTATATAAACCAATCATCATTCCACCACCGATAATATTTCCAATGGTTACAGGAATAAGATTTGAAAATATAAAATTATAAACAGTCAGATCTGAATATTTTGCAACATCAACAACAGACTGGAATTCAGGAATAGAAAACTCCTGAAGAACAATACCCATTGGGATCATGAACATGTTAGCGACGCTATGCTCAAATCCAGAAGCTACAAACATACCAATAGGGAAGATCATGATTAAGATCTTGTCTGTAATGGATTTTCCTCCCCATGATAACCATACAGCAACGCAAACCATGATATTACATACAATACCTAGGCACATAGCTTCTAAAAAGCCTCTAAAGTAAGCATACATACCTGTACCATCAGATGGATAGATATGTTCCACTTTATGAAGAGCTGTATTTAATATTACATGCCCCCATTCTGTTCCAAAATTCATATAGGTTCTACCCACAAAAATAATCAGAACAACAAATAAAGCACCAATTAAATTACCTACATAAACTGTAGCCCAGTTTTTAAATACCTGCCACCAGGTAGCCGTTTTATTTGCTTTTGCAATTAAGGTAAGAGTAGAAGAGGTAAAAAGTTCACCGCCTAATAGCACCACCAAGAATAAGCCTAAAGCGAAGAATAAACCGCCTAGGATTTTGCCTGCACCAGAACCTAGAGCAGCAACTGCGGTTGTGTAAAAACAGAATGCAAATCCAATAGAAGCACCTGCAAGAATAGCTAACAGAAAAGCTCTTGCAAAATTCTTAGTAACCTTATCAGTAACGTGGTGCTCAGCAGCCTCAACTATCTGAGATGGGGATAAAGCTTTCATTGATGTGTTATCGCTCATTTAGATACCTACATATTTTAAAGTGTGATTTTGGACGCTATTTTAACTGAGAATGTCCAAAAAAACAACTTATTTGAAAATATGAGCGAATCAACAATTACGATAAAGCTTCCTTTTTCAGCAATTCAAACTTTTCTTCTTCAAAGTAAGCTGATTTCTTTGTTTTTTCTTTTATAAAAGATCTGAGAAGACGATTGACGATTTTTTCTTTGTCTTCTTTTTTCATTGGTTTAATAAAACATTTATCAAAATCAATGATATATACTGAACTATCTTCATTTAAAAGAATATTTCTTATATTCAGATCTGTATGAAGAATGTTATTATCAAAGAATCTTTTTATTGTTTTTCCAATTGATACTAATTCTTCATCTGTTAATGATCTTTCTTTTATTAAATAGGATAGATCCTTATAACCAGATAATCTCTGAATTACAATATCCTGTTTTATACCAAAAGTTGTTTTAATTTCTCTGGCTACTGCTGGTGTTGGTACAGGAAGTCCCATATCAATCATTTTTGACAGCATTCTGAATTCATCAAAGGCTCTGTGCTGAAAACTATCAAATGCATAAAATGTATTTTTTACAAATTTTCCAAAAATTCCACCTCTTCTATACTGACGAAGCACAAGATTCTTGTCTTTTGCACTAAACAGTAAAGTTTGGCCTCTACCGCTTGCCTTTTCAACATTCTTTTGTCTTTCAATTGATGTTCTGTCAAACAAAGCCTCTATTTCAGACAGATTAAATTCTGATAAAAAATCGGAATTAATCAGATATTTGATATTTCCTAAAGACAGCAATTCTTCTGACATATGATTTACACAAACAGTTATACTTTTTAAAAAGAAAATTTTGAAGATATATGTGCAATAATACACTATTGAACAGTTAAGTAAAATTTAAAACTAATTTAGTGGTTTATCTATGCAAAATAACACAAGGAATATCTGCGTTTTAAGACTATCTGCACTTGGTGACTGTATCAATGCATACGGACTTATTTGTGCAATGAAAAAAGCATCTGAGAATATTTCTGTTTCTTGGGTTATTGATTCTAGATTCGCCTCATTATTCGTTGATTCAAACGGAAATGAACTGGTTGATCTAATAAAAGCAGATATAAAAAATCAGGGCATATTAAAAACATTCGTTTCCTTGAGAAAAAGACTGAAACATAAAAGGTATGATTACCTTCTGAACATTCAGACATCTATAAAAGCTTCTATTCTATCTTTATGCATTAAAGCTAAAACAAAGATTGGATATGATAAACAAAGAAGTAGAGAAGGCCAGAGATTCTTTGTTAACAAGATAATCGATACACCACAAGATCCTCATGTATTATCAGGTTTTTTATCTTTTGCAAAGAGCATTGGTTTAGATGAAATAAAACCTGTTTGGGATTTTTGCCTTACAAAAAACGAGCTCACAAAAGCAGAAGAATTACTAAATACCGACAAAAAAGTTTTCTGTATTTCCCCAGCATCTGCAAAATCAATAAAAAACTGGACTGTAGATGGTTATAGCGCAATAGCACAATACGCTCATGAAAAAGGTTTTGATGTAGTTCTGTTAGGTTCAAATGCGGAAAAAGAGAAAAAGCTGTGTTCTGATATTGAATCAAAGCTTTCATTCAAATGTAATAACTTATGTGGAAAAACTTCACTTAGAGAACTTTGTGCTGTCGTTTCTAAATCAAGTCTTGTTCTTTCTCCTGACAGTGCCTGTATGCATTTAGCATCAGCTCAGAACATACCTGTTATAGGATTATTTGCAATACACAATCCAAACAGAGTTGGGGCCTATAATTTCAGAGATATCGAAGTTAGTGTATATGAGCAAGAAGCAGCTAAAGAGTTAAAAGAAGACAATGTTTCTTGGAGGTACAGAGTAAAAAACGAAAATGCTATGAAAAACATATCAATTAGTGATGTAAAAAAAGCATTTGATCTTGCCGTATCAAAATATATTGAGGTTTAATATGGAATCTACAGCAGTTTTTCCTGGTACTTTTGATCCTATAACAAACGGTCACCTAGATCTGATAAAAAGATCATCTCGTATTTTTGAAAAAATTATAGTTGCTGTTGCAGCTAGCCCATCAAAACACACAATGTTTGATTTAAATACTCGAGTTAATTTGTGTAATGACAGTATAAAAGATTTAAAAAATGTTTCTGCTGAAGGTTTTGACGGTATGCTTATTGATTACCTCAAGAGTAAAAAAGCAAACATACTTATAAGAGGTGTAAGAACTGGATTAGACTTTGAATATGAAAGTCAGCTTTCTAATATGTACAAAGTTGAAAGCCCAGATATAGAAATGGTTATTCTGCCTCCTAATCCTTCTGTTTCATTTATTTCCTCAACACTTGTCAGGGAAGTCATAATTCATAGAGGAAACATTGAAAAATACGTACCAAAGGCAGTTGTTGAAAAAGTAAAACAACTATAATTTCTGACAATTAGGACAGAAATAAGTAGATCTCTGTCCTTGTGTTATTTTCTTTATAATATGGCCACATTTTCTACATTTCTCTCCATCATGACCATATACCATTAAGTTCTGTACAAAATATCCTAGTTTGCCATCTGCACCTTCAAAATCACGAATAGTAGTACCACCTTGTAATATTGCTTTTGACAAAACGTCTTTTATGTTTTCAGTGAGAATTGAACATTGTTCTCTTGAAAGTGTATTTGCCTTCTTTTCAGGATGGATTTTACTGATAAAAAGGACCTCGCTAGCGTATATATTACCTACGCCTACAACGACCTTATTATCCATTATTGTCTGCTTTATATCCTTTTTATATTTTCTTAATTTTTCAAATAGATATTCTCTGTTGAATAAATCAGTTAATGGCTCTGGTCCTAAAGTCTTAATAGGGTTATTTTCGTAAGGTGGGTTATTTACAGAGAAATATTTAACTAAACCAAATCTTCTTGTGTCATTTAATCTGACTATGGATCCGTCACTTGTACGTATTTCAAAGTGATCGTGTTTTTTTATAGGTTCGCTCGCATCTGTTACATGAAGATGACCAGACATTCCAAGGTGGATAAGGACATAACCTTTGTCAGTAACAAGAATAATATATTTACCTCGTCTGCATATATCCTGAATATATCCACCTTCAAGGTTATATAAATCAGAAGAAAATGGTTCTCGCAGGGATTTATCAGAAAAATATATCTTTGAAATTTTTTTATGTAACAATGCAGGAGTAATCCCTCTTCTTGTTACTTCTACTTCAGGTAATTCAGGCATTTTTATTCAGAATTAAATCAACAAAAATCAAATCTGTTCAAATTTTAACAAATATATCTTTTAGTTAATGTTACAAACAATACATTTAACATTAAGAACATTAAGGATATTATGTATTTTTTAATGATTTAATGTAGGAATTTTTCTAAGGAGCTTTTAGAGATTTAGAAGTGGTGCTGGTTGTAGGGCTTGAACCCACGACCCCCTGTTTACAAAACAGGTGCTCTACCAACTGAGCTAAACCAGCGAACGAGGACTATTATACATAGTTTTTTTTATTTGACAACAATTTATTTGAATTTCTTACAAAAAAGATTAAAATTTTTCTTGGATAGGAGAAATAATGGATATCATCACACTCGATTGCAGGGGAATGTGCTGCCCTGAACCACTCACACTACTTCGTAACGCCATCAGAAAAGCACCTGTTGGTCAAATTGTCGAACTCATTTCAGATGATCCCGTTTCTTTAAGAGACATTCCTGCTTTTTGCAAATTCATGAAGCATGAATTGGTATCTCTTCCTACTGAAGAAAAACCAAATACTTTCACAGTAAAAAAACTTGTCGATCCAAAAGTTAAGAAAGTTTAGATAGTTTTTTTTCATATTTTTTACTGAATCAGAGAAATATCTAATCTATTTTTAGCTACAACTCACAAAAATCGTTATTTCATCATGTCTTCATGATAAAATAACGAAAGTTTTTTTATTTATTTTTGAGTAATTCTCATTTTTTTTGTTTAAGGTTTCAAAAATGTCAAACAAATACGACCTTCAAACTTTCCAGGGACTAATCCTAACTTTACAGGATTACTGGATGCGCCATGGTTGCATGATTGCACAACCATTTGATCTTGAAGTAGGTGCTGGTACATCTCATCCTATGACTTTCTTAAGATCATTAGGCCCTGAGCCAATTTCTTGTGCTTATGTACAGCCATCTAGAAGACCTACAGACGGAAGATATGGTGAAAACCCAAATCGTCTGCAGCATTACTACCAGTTCCAGGTTATTTTAAAACCATCTCCAGATAATATTCAGGAGCTTTACCTAGGTTCATTAAAAGAACTTGGTTTTGATCCAACTGAGAATGATATTCGTTTTGTTGAAGACAACTGGGAAAACCCTACTTTAGGTGCTTGGGGTCTTGGTTGGGAAATCTGGCTAAACGGAATGGAAGTTTCTCAGTTCACCTATTTCCAGCAGGTGGGTGGCTTAGAATGTTTCCCTGTTACAGGTGAATTAACATACGGCCTTGAAAGACTTGCTATGTATATTCAAAAGAAGAAGACTGTTTACGATCTCATTTGGGCTCATACAGCCAACGGTGATGTAACTTATGGTGACGTTTTCCACCAAAACGAAGTTGAGCAGTCAACATATAACTTTGAATATGCTGATACTGATTTCTTATTCAAGATGTTCGATCAGATGGAAAAAGAAAGTGGCGATCTTCTAAAATTAGAAAAACCTCTCCCTCTTCCAGCTTATGAAAGAATTCTTAAGGCAGCGCACTGCTTCAACCTTTTAGATGCAAGACATGCAATCTCTGTTACAGAAAGACAGCGTTTTATTCTAAGAATCCGTACTCTTTCTAAGGCTGTTGCTGAAGCTTACTATAAATCAAGAGAAGAGCTTGGTTTCCCAATGTGTAAAAACGGAGCTAAGAAGGACTAATAACTATGGTAACTAAGAATTTATTATTAGAATTAGGCACTGAAGAACTGCCACCAAAGGCTCTAAGAAACTTAGCTCAGTCTTTACATGATTCTTTTGTAAAGCAGTTAAATGATCAAGGCTTAAAGTTCTCATCATCTAAGTGGTATGCAACTCCAAGACGTTTAGCTTTATTCGTTGAACAGCTTGCTGATAAGCAAGAAGATAAAGAAATCGAAATCAAAGGACCTGCAGTTAAAGCAGCTTTTGATGTTGATGGTAATCCTACAAAAGCAGCTCTTGGCTGGGCAGCTTCAAATGGTATCGACATTAAAGAAGCACAGACACTAGAGACTCCTAAAGGAGCTTGGTTATATATTAAGACTGTTAAAGCAGGTAAGGCAGCAGTTGATGTTATCCCTGAAATGTTTAAAACAGCTTTAAAGTCACTTCCTATTCCTCGACTTATGCACTGGGGTGATAAGAAAGAAGAATTCGTAAGACCTGTTCACACTTTATGCATGATTTATGGTGATGAACTTATTGAAGGTTCAATCTTAGGCGTTACATCTTCTAAGACCATTAACGGCCACAGATTCCTTGGTTCACAAAAGGTAAATATTGCTTCTGCTGATACATATGTAGAACAGTTAAGAACTGAAGGTAGAGTAATTGCTGACTATGAAGAAAGAAAGCAGTCAATTATCTCTCAGGTAAAGGCTATTGCCGATTCAGTTAACGGTGTTGCAGATCTAGATGATTCTCTAATTGAAGAAGTAACTTCAATTGTTGAAGAACCACATATCTTCAAAGCATCTTTTGAAGAGAGATTCTTAAAGGTTCCTGCAGAAGCTCTTGTATATACAATGAAGGGTGATCAAAAGTATTTCCCAATCTATGATACAAACAAAAAGCTTCTTCCAGTATTTGCCTTTGCATCTAATATCAACCCTGACGATCCACAGTCACTAATTTCAGGAAACGAAAGAGTTGTAAGACCTCGTCTTTCAGATGCAGAATTCTTCTTCAACACAGATAGAAAGCATTCTCTTGAGTCATTATTCGAGAAACTAGAAACTATCGTTTATCAGAAAGATATCGGAACCATCGCATTCAGATCTAACTGTGTAGAGAGCCTTGCAAAATATATCGCAGCACAAATTGGTGCTGATGAGAATAAAGCAGCACGTGCAGCTCATTTAGCAAAATGCGATTTAGCATCAACTATGGTAACAGAATTCACTGATACTCAGGGTGTAATGGGTATGCATTACGCTGAGTTAGATGGTGAATCAAAAGAAGTTTCAGATGCTATTTTTGAGCAGTATTTACCAAGATTTGCTGGAGATATTATTCCAACAAATAAGGTTTCTATAGCTGTAAGCTTAGCAGAGAAAATTATTACTTTAGTTGCCATTTTCGGTATCAATCAGTTACCTAAAGGTGATAAAGATCCATTCGGTTTAAGAAGAGCTGCTATTGGTGCTATTAGAATTATTCTTGAGAACAATCTTTCTATTAACTTCAAAGAGTTAATTAGTAAAGCATGCTCAATTCTTGGAGACAAGATCAAGGTTGCTGATAATGATGCTCAGGTTGCAAACTATGTTTACAACAGACTCAAAGCATATTATCAGGATCAGAATATTGAAGCATCAATTTTCTTAGCTGTTCTATCTACAGCTCCTTCTGATTTATTAGATTTTGATAAGAGAGTTAAAGCTGTTAAGGCATTTAAGGCTTTACCAGAATCTGAGAATTTGGCTTCTGCTTATAAGAGAATCAATAATATTCTAAGCAAGAATTCTCTAGCACTTGGTGAAATCAACAAGTCATTATTATCAGATCAGAATGAAATTGCATTAGCAAATGCTTTAGAAGACGTATCTCCTAAAGTTAATGAGTTATATAAACAAGGCAATTATCAGGATGCATTAGCTGCATTATCTAATCTAAAAGATCCTGTTGACAATTTCTTTGAAAATGTAATGGTTAATGCCGATGACCAGGCTATCAAATGCAATAGATTGTCATTATTAAATTCACTACATGATTTAATTAGCAAGACTGCAGATATCTCTGTTTTATACTAATTATTCATATTGAATGATTATACCCGATAGTCCACAAGATTATCGGGTTTTCTTTTTACTAAGAAGACAACTCTCTGTAAGCTCCCCATCACCCCAAAAAGTTAAAAATAGTACCCCTATGGTCTAGAGCCACAGGTGCAGGTACGGGGAGTGAGGGGTAGATCTGGGTAGGACTACTGCTTGTAGTTCACTAGGTTCCACTTTTCAAAGTCAAAACCTTCAGATAGCTTTTTCATATCCCAGGATTTGATTTGCTTATCAATGTGGGTGCCATCTGCATAGGCTTGGGTCCATTGTTTTTCATAGCAATGTTTGAAAAGCGCATGGCAGTAGTATCTTAAATACGAATGTATATCTTCAATACCAACACGCTCTGCGGTTTGATATACGGTAAAGAGCATTGCCATATCTTTTGAGTATTCAGGATTTACCTTGTGGTAAATACCTTTTCTAAGTAAGGTTAGAGGTCTAATGCAACCTTCAACTAAATTAGTGTCAGCTTGAACTGCGCCATCGTCTAAGAAGGTGCGTAGCTTATCTCTGTTGTTCATATAGTAAGTGCAAGCTTTAGCGAAAGGATCGCTTTTAGCTTTTACATAAGTACTACCTCTAAGCTCGATTCTACCTTCACTTAGTTTAGTCATGATGGTATCAATGCAATCCATGAGCTTACGTACAGGACCACTAGTTCTGCACTCAACTCTAGCTTTAAAGTCAGCTTCTGAATCTGAGTTCATACTAGATTCATAGCTATATATCTTGGATAAGGCTTCAAGCACCATAAACAAGAGAATAGTTGCATTATCATCTTTAAAGTCTTTGGCTAATTTCTCAATTGCTAAAGGTATTTCTAGTTCATCAAGCTCATCAGCAAAACCTTTAGGATCGATAGCCTTAATAATCTCACGCCTAAAGTGAATTAAGCAGGATTGATGTTTTGCATTAGGATGCTCATCCTTAAGCAGCGCATCATATCCAGGATAACCATCAGTACAAATTGTTTTAAACTTGTAATCCTTGTTGATAAGCTCTTTTATCGCATCTTTAGAGCGGTTTCTTAAGTAGTAATACAAGCAGAACTGCTCTTTAGCAAATCTTGGTGCGGTAAGAGCTAATACGTAATTCTTTGTATCAATTTCGAGAGAGGTTACATCAGCTGGTGCCTGTCTTTTACCTTGAGCTTCTAAACAATCGAATGGAGTTTCATCAACTTGAATGGTATCTGCTCTTTTAGCAGCATTCTCAACCATATCAAATAAAGGTCTAATGTAGATATCTGCAAAGTCGTGCATGTTGTAGTAGAAGGTGTCATTACCAAAACCTTGGATACGACCTAATGCAGATACAAATTTATTTAATGGAATACCGTTAACACTAGCATAGCCTATATCAATGCAGGTTTCGCAACTTAACTGGCGGTTAGGAATAACTGGTACATTTTGCTCTTCACTGATAGCAATATGTACATGACCGCACTTATTACAAATTGCTGCATCATGTAAGTTCTCTGTATCCTGTAACAGCTGTTGAGCCTTGTTAATATGAGAGAATAACTTATCTTTTAGTTGACCTAAAGACTCTAAGCTACCTCCACAATGGCAGGTGTTTTTATCTAGTTTTGCATTAGTAACCTTGTCTGGATTACGAGTTTTAGACACTCTTCCTTTTGACTTAGTTTTAGCTTTTTCAACTCTTTTCTTAGAAGGAGTCTTTGAAATCTCAACTGCAGCTTGCTGTGTTTTGCTTAGTTGCGCTTTTCTATCTTCAGATACACTACCTAAAACTTTATTTAGAATAGTAGATGTTTTGGAGATTTTGGTTATAAAGTTACCCAGAGAGCCTGCTACATTAGCTTGCTCTTCTTTAGCTTTTTCTAAATCAACATCACCTTGTGGCGGAATATTACCGTTAAGATCTTTACCAGTAGGAGCCATAGGTGTTTGTAAGAAATAGGACTTAGCTAAATTAGCCCATTTAAATAGATTGTCAGCTGTAAACGCAATTTGCTCAGTTAAATCTTTGATGAGCAAATCGTCAATGTTAAAGCAGTACTTGTTTAATTCTTTAGCTATCAGAGAAGTACTATGGAAAGCTTCTTTTAAGATAGGTGCAACAACTTCTTTAAAGTTAGCAATTTGGGCATCTTTCTCTTCGATGTTTTTGAGTAACTGAGCATTTTTAGAACGCTCCTTTTGCAGCATTTCCATAAGCTCTTCGTAAGTTGGTTGTTTAGTGTTACTCATTTTAAATTAAGCCCTTTTTTATCTAAGTTTTGCTGTATTTTAACAGTTGTAAAATCATAGATAAATAGCCCTAAATTCGCATCAGAATGCGCTATAACGAGCCTTTCTTTTAGGGAGACTGTTTCTTCATTGAGGGGTAAGTTTTGATCTGTAGTGATCAGCAAAGATCTTTCTAGATCTTTTTTAGGCATGGGTAATTGAGCCTAAAAAAGAGGTATTTTTAGGCTTATTTTGAAGGTCAAATTTATTTAAAAGTGTGATGTAAATCACCCTGATTTTTGGCTATTTATACAAAAAGTGCTCCCTTTTAAAGTCGAGATCATTACCATCAAGGTATTTTAATAATTTATCCTTGGTTAGAGCTCTTGATGCAGCTCCATCAGCATCAGCCATTAAGCGCTGATAACAGCCAGTATGTAGCTTTCTTGAAATCATCAAACTACCTTTATCGTCACTATGGATAATTTTGGCGATGTTCCTGCGCTTAGAGACAAAAACTACCCAGTCATTACCTTTACTAACATCAATGCTTAGGTACTTTAGTGCCATAGCACTAAGCCTATTAAAGCCACTTCTTAAATCAGTTGGGCAAAGGATTAAGGAGATTTTGCCAGTAGATAAATCTAGGTTCATATCAATCTCCTATCAACTAGCAGATAGAGCTTTAAGCACCAAGGCTACAGAACGCTCTGGTGTTACTGAATTAAAACTAATGCAGTGACCATTAGCTGTAACTCTGATTTCTGTGCCTAGCACTGATGTATTACAAGAAGGGGGTGTTAATCTCCTTGGAGCAATTGATGCAACATTGATAGAAGTTGCTTCCTTTAGCGCAATAGAATTCTCTTGGATGTTAACAACTTTAACAAGCTCTTCACCACAATCTTCTTCAGATGTTGCAGTTAGAGTGGCTGATTCAATACCTTGAGTTGATTTGTATTCGTCGTAGGCTAGTTTAAATTCAATGGCTTTCATTAAATCATAAAAGATATTTTCACAGACCCCTAAATTACACTTATTCTGAGAAAAGAAATTGATCTTAGATAAACCTGAGAGTTTGAAATCGTTATAAATAGAGCTCCATTTAGAAAAATCATTAGACTCCTTTAAAGATCGCCTATTGCTCGTTTTTATAAAACGAAATAAACGCTTAAACCAAAACAATGAGATTAGTTGGTGTATGTCCACTCCATTATCTTGACAAAATAACTCAAGACGATCTTGATAATACTTAGACATTGCATAACCATAGGAAAGATAATCGTCAGCGATTTTGAAATATAGGTCAAAGTTATCGTTTCTCATAAATTACTCCTTACTGAAGTTTCTCAACGGGAGTAATTATGCAAGATTTTGAAAAAGGTCTCATCTAGGTGATGGGGAGCTTACAACTCTCTATAAATAAAATGGTAGTTCCACGTGGAACAATATTCATTAATTCATTCTTGTACAATTACTATTGAAATAGCAATACAATAAACAATGAATCTCTGATTACAGTTTCATTTTAAATTTCTCTGACAAATTTAATAATTAAAATATTTAGTTATAAGCTTAAAGTATCCAAACTGTTAAAGAAAAATAAAACTGAACTGCATAATCGTTTTTACACAAAAAGAAATGTGCCTGTACAGAGAGAGTAAAAAAAATGATCCACAAAATATAAATTTCATTATGCAATAAAAGCATGTTCCACGTAGAACAATTTCATTAATTACAATCTGATTTGTCATAATAGATGAATATAAGAAAGAAATTATTGTAATTTCGCATGGTAGCATTCGATGGTTGATAAAGGAAATAAAATACTTCGTATAAAAAATTGTTTCCTAAATCAATTCTAACCAATAAAGTACATAACGAATATCATCTAATGATCAAGATCATCAACCAGATTTTTTGTACTTGCCTACAATATATAGAAATAATTTTCCTAATAAAAAAGTAAAAAGTAACTACTCAGAACTAATGGATTCTGAGTAATATTACGAACATTTTCGCTGCCTTTCACAGTCAGTGAGTTCTTTAGAAAATTACATTGTGAACAAACTCACAATCTTCTTTAAAAA
>NZ_JAGFNY010000032.1 GCF_019448115.1 Succinivibrio faecicola
TTTTAAAGATCTGCATTAACGCTTGGTTAATGTTCGTTGTCGTTCGTGACAACGGAAATGCATTATAGACTTTTTTTAATTCTTGTCAAACATTTTTTTTATTTTTTTTAATATTTTTTTTGATCTTTATATCAATTCTGATTTTTATGCGATTCTTATATTTCAAATTGTTCTAATTTTTTGAAGCCAAATTTTCTAACCATCTTCAATCTGTCATCATAATTTTCAAGAGTACCTGTATAAAATGCTCTGTCTTGCTTTTTATTAGTATCTATCATTGCAGATTCTTTTATTACTGTTTTTACTCTTCTTCCTATAGCTTCACCTGAATCAACCAATCTTGTTTCAGGCATTACTTCCTGTATCACATCCTTTACAAATGGATAATGTGTACAACCTAATACAACTGTATCAGGAACAACAGGAGCGTTTGTAAAAGGCTCTAATATTTTTGATACTGCTTTTTTATCTACCTTTCCTGTAGTCAGTCTGTTTTCAGCAATCACTGCTAAATTAGCGTTTCCGACCTTTATTACGTTACAGTCACTTGCAAATGAATCAATAAGATCTTGAGTATATTTTCTTGATAGTGTTCCAGGAGTTGCCAAAATTCCTATTACTTTATTTTTAGAGATTTTTGCCGCAGGTTTAATTGCAGGAACTACTCCTACAATTGGAAGTTTAATATGGCATCTTAATTCAGGAAGTGCAACCGTACTTGCTGTATTGCAAGCAACAACAATAGCACTCAGTTCAAACCTTGAACAAGCTACTTCAATTAATCTGTCAACTCTTTCAATTAAAAAAGATTCTGTTTTATTTCCATAAGGAAAGCATTCATTATCAAAAAGATAGTATGCCTCAATTTCATTGTTCAGCTCTTTTACTGCCTTAAATACAGACAGTCCGCCAACACCTGAATCAAAAAAAAGCACTCTTTTTACTTTCACTTTTGGCTCTAACACTTTAAGATCTCTATATTCAAAAAATTATTTAGGACCGCTTACTATGTTACAGACTTTAATTGGAAAAACCGATCCTCAAAATTACGATCAATATCTTAAAGAAAAAATCTCTAATGTGGTTACATTATTTAAAAAAAATAATCTAACCATTGATAATTACAGTGTTTTTGAATCACCAAAAGAATACTACAGAATGCGTACTGAATTCTGTGTATTCTTTAATGAAGACAGATCTGATTTCAATTTCTGCATGTTTGAACCTAACACAAAACCAAAAAAGAGAATAGAGTTACAGTCTTTCCCTGTAGGTTCAAAAGCTATTAACAAAGCAATGCAATTGCTAAAAAAACATTTGCTCTCTTATAACGAGCTAAAACATAAACTTTTCCAAATTGATTTTTTATCAAACCAGTCAGGTGAGATCATTATTGCACTAAATTATCATAAAGCAATTAATGAAATTGAATTTAAAAAGAATATCAATGATATTAAAAGGCTGTTTTTAAATGAGGGATTAAAAGCTCAGTTTATAGGAAGAGCAAAAAAACAACTCATATTAGCTGACACTGATACTATTTTAGAAACAATCCATACAAAAGATCGTGATTTTTATTTATATCAGGTTGAAGGAAACTTTTCACAACCAAACATATACGCTTGCCAGAACATGGTTCAGTTCGCAAGAGATTGCTGTACAGACTGCAAAAACGTTGATCTTATAGAACTTTACTGTGGAAGTGGAACATTCACTGTATGTCTTGCTGATCTGTTTAGAAAAGTTATGTCTACAGAAGTATCAAGAGTACCAACAAATACTGCGCTAAAAAATATTGAAAAAAACAACATAAAGAATACTAAAATTGCACGTTTATCAGCAGTTGAAGTTGCTCTGGCATTAAACAATGTACGTGAATTCAACCGATTGAAAGAGGCTGACATTGATATTCATGAATACAATTTCAACACTCTATTAATCGATCCTCCTCGTTCAGGTTTATGTGATAAAGAAGCCCTTGATTTCACAGCAAGATTTGACAGAGTTATATATATTTCATGTAATCCAGAAACTCTTGTAAGTGATCTAACATATTTAACTAAGACACATGAAATAAAGAGAATTGCTTTCTTTGATCAGTTCCCCTACACAAATCATCTTGAATCAGGTATTTTGCTAGAAAAGAAGTAGCTTATTAACTGAATAATGCATTAGCAATAAATGATTCTTTATATTTGAAAGATATGTAGAAAAATGCTCCTAAAGAATATTTAGGAGCATTTTTTATTTCTGATAATTATGTAAAAACACTATTATCTTTTAGATTTTGTATTTCTCTGGAAGAGGTATCTGATTTACGCCTGATGCTACTGCTGCTCTTGCAACTGCGCCAGAAACTGTATTGCGTAGACGAGAATCCATTGGTTTTGGAATCAGATACTCTCGACCATACTCAAGATGATCAACCTGTGCAGCCTTAACAACTTCTGCAGGAACAGGAAGTTTTGCAACTTCACGTAATGCATTCATTGCTGCTTTCATCATTTCTGTAT
This sequence comes from Succinivibrio faecicola, assembly GCF_019448115.1. Taxonomy (GTDB): domain Bacteria; phylum Pseudomonadota; class Gammaproteobacteria; order Enterobacterales; family Succinivibrionaceae; genus Succinivibrio; species Succinivibrio faecicola. The sequence goes on from NZ_JAGFNY010000032.1 coordinate 2,514, forward strand.
TGATACAGGTTGCTCTAACGTCTAAAGCACCACGGAATAAGAATGGGAAACATAAAACATTGTTAATCTGGTTTGGATAATCAGATCTGCCAGTACCCATAATGATGTCCGGACGCAATTTATGAACAACATCAGGATCAACTTCAGGATCTGGATTTGAACAAGCAAAAATAACCGCCTTGTCAGCCATATGAATGACTTCTTCATCATTAATTAATCCAGGACCTGATACGCCTAACAGAACATCGGCATCCTTCAAGGCATCCTCTAGAGTCTTTGGACCTGCATCATTTATAAAACGTGGTTTTTCACCATTGTTATACTGTGGTCTGTCAGAACGAATTACGCCATGACGATCAACCATAAAGAAATTCTCTTTCTTAGCACCACACTCGATCAGAAAATCTGAACATGCAATACCAGCTGCACCAGCACCTACGCAAACAACTTTACAGTCTTCAATTTTCTTACCCTGTAATTCAACTGCATTCAAAATACCTGCAGTTGTAACAATTGCTGTACCATGCTGATCATCATGGAATACAGGAATATTGCAGCGCTTAACTAACTCACGTTCGATTTCGAAACACTCTGGTGCTTTAATATCTTCAAGATTAATACCACCGAATGTATCTGCAATACACTCAACTGTTGTAATAAAATCTTCTACAGTCTTGTGTTTTACTTCAATATCAATAGCGTCTATACCAGCAAAACGGTTGAATAATAAAGCTTTACCTTCCATTACTGGCTTAGAGGCTAATGGACCTAAATTTCCTAGACCTAAAATTGCAGTACCATTAGAAATAATGGCAACGCTATTACCTTTACCTGTATATCGATATGCATCGTCAGGATTCTCGGCTATTTCACGAACAGGAGCTGCAACACCTGGACTGTAAGCTAATGTTAAATCATCAGCTGTTTCTGCTGGCTTTGTTAATGCAATTTTAATTTTGCCAGGAACAGGATTCTCATGATAAGCCAATGCTCTATCATGTAATAATTTTGCATCGTGTGACACGGTATACTCCTTATGTCTACTCAAATAAGAAACTGATTAATACTCTTAAAATAAGAATAGGCGACAAATAAAAAAAATGGTTAATTTTAACCAAAAAAAATTCTGAAAATTAATTACAAATCACGTCATTTTTTATTACTAACGTTATTTAGTCTAACATTTCAGAAAATAATATTTGAGAGTTATTTCAAAAATATATTTTTTTAAAGGGGCTTTGCGTTCAATATGACGAGATAATCGCATAAATATGCGATTGATACTGATAAGATTATTTTACGTTTTTTTGGTCTATAAAAGAGCAAAAGGCCAGCAAATGCTGACCTTTTTAACTTACGACGCTAAATTAGTGCTTAACAGCGAAAGCTGAAATGCCACCAAAACGCTTCTTGAATGCCTCAACACGACCACCGGTATCAACAATCTTCTGCTTACCAGTGAAGAATGGATGGCACTTTGAGCATACGTCTAAGTTTAAATCGTGACCTGCAGTAGTACGAATTGTGAAAGTATTGCCACATGAGCAACGTACGTTCACTTCCTTGTACTCTGGATGGATATTCTCTTTCATTTTGACCTCATTGTGTGTCGCACTTTCAGCCGCACTTGCGCCGAACACCACACACCTATAAATAGAAACGGTAGCAAATAATATAGAAAAAATACAATGATTGCAAGAAGAATTAATGACTTTTATCTGTTTTATATACAGCATGAAATTAACTGTTTAATTATTAACAATTATTCTATTCTTGAAAAAGCAAAGATAAAGAACAAAAACGTTAACTATCAAATAAATTTTTTGTAATATACAACATATATTTTTTAGGAATGCTTTTATGAATAAAAGTCCCGACTTTAGAAACACTCTTATGGAAGCATTAGGTATGAAAATATTACCTATGCAAAATGGTAAATATTACGCATCAATGCCTGTGGACCATAGAACTGTACAGATTCAAGGATGTCTACATGGAGGAGCATCAATTGCCCTTGCAGAAACATTAGCTGGTTATGCATCTTCAACACTGTGTAGCCAAGAAGAGTTTCCTGTTGGTATTTCAGTAACAGCAAACCATATAAATACAGCGTGTGCTGGCACTGTAATAGCCGAAGCAACACCAATAAAACTTGGTAAAAGGTTACATCTGTGGCAGGTGGATATACTCAATGATAATAAGGATATTCTCAGTACTGTAAGAATCACCAATTATCTTATCTCTCACAATTCCTAGGAGAACAAATTGACTAGAGAATGGAAAAAAATAAAAGAATATGAGGATATTCTTTTTGAAATTTTTAATGGCATAGCAAAGATTACAATCAACCGACCAAGATACCGAAATGCCTTCACTCCACAGACTGTAGCAGAAATGAGTGATGCTCTGTACTACTGTCGAGAAACAAATGACGTCAGAGTGGTGGTGCTCACTGGAGCTGGAGATAAAGCATTCTGCTCAGGTGGCGATATGCATGTTAAAGGCAGAGGTGGCTACGTAGACGGAAAAGGAATACCAAGACTAAACATACTTGATGTACAAAAACAGATAAGATCCATTCCAAAACCAGTTATCGCGATGGTAAATGGCTATGCTATAGGAGGTGGACACGTACTTCATGTCGTTTGTGACCTGTCAATCGCATCTGATAATGCAATTTTTGGACAGACAGGACCAAAAGTAGGCTCTTTTGATGCAGGATTTGGATCTTCATATCTGGCACGAATTGTCGGTCAGAAAAAAGCAAGAGAGATCTGGTTTTTATGCAGACAGTATTCTGCAAAAGAAGCTCTACAGATGGGGCTTGTTAACACAGTAGTTCCATTTGAAGAATTAGAAAATGAAACAGTACAGTGGGCAGAAAGAATGATGGAAATGAGCCCTCTTGCGCTTAGAATGATCAAAGCTGGTCTGAATGCAGAACTTGATGGACAGGCAGGTATACAGGAACTTGCAGGAGATGCAACCATGCTGTATTACATGACTGATGAAGCACAGGAAGGTGGAAGAGCTTTTCTAGAAAAGAGAAAACCAAATTTCTCTAATTCACCACTTGTTCCATAAATGAATCACAATACATTTATTACAGATATATCGGCTCAATCTCTGAATATCAGTACAAAAAGAGCCGATAATTCAACAATAAAAGATATAGAACAATTCAAATGTGAATGGTTCTCCAAAGATGAGTGTATTGAAGCTTGTACTTCAGGATCAACAGGTACTCCTTCAAAATTGCTTTTAAATAAAAAGCACATGATGAACAGTGCCATAATGACATTGTCATATCTAAAGATTCCAGAAAAAGCATCTGTCCTTCTTTGTATGCCACTTAAATTTATCGGCGCAAAAATGATCTTGGTTAGAGCTCTTGTGGGTAACCTTCGTGTAATTGCAGTTACTCCATCATCACATCCACTAAAAGATCTGACTGAACCACCTTATTTTGCAGCAATGACGCCAGCTCAGGTTGCATCATCTTTAGATGATAAAAAGCAGGCAGATTTACTAAAAAGGATAGATACACTTATTATTGGTGGTGGACCTGTAAATTTAGATTTATTTGAAAAAATCAAAAATTTCAAAAACAATATTTATTCAACATATGGTATGACAGAGACAATGTCTCATATTGCTTTAAAAAAGCTGACTAACGGATTTGAGAAAGAATACCACCCTTTCTGTGGAGTTGAACTAACTTGTGATGAAAATAACTGCCTTATTATCCGTTGTAAAAATCTTGGAATCTCGTCTTTAAAAACAAAAGACATTGTTGATTTCAATGAAGATGGAAGCTTTATAGTTCGAGGAAGACTAGATAATACAATTAACACAGGTGGTATAAAAATTCAAATAGAAGCTATAGAAGAAAAGCTCAGTCAGGCATTAGACTTCGATTTTAATATTTCATCTGTTGACGATCCTGTTCTGGGAGAAAAAATTGTTATTCTTGCAAACAAAAAAATCAGCTTGGATGAATTAAAAGAATACAAGAATATTCTTCCAAAATACTGGGCTCCAAAAGAGAGTTTCTACACAGAAAACCTTCCCAAAACACAATCAGGCAAACCTGCTAGATCTCTGATAAAAAGTTTAGTAAATCAGCTTAAAAATGAAAAAAATTCTAAATAGCCTAAAGGAATATGGCGCACTTATATCCGTCATTATATTTTTTTCAGGTTGCATGAAATCTGCTCCTGAATTTTGCAACTTTTTTGACTACACAACTCTTCTTGGAAAATTCGGAACCATCGGAGACACTGGTGCTAACTTCCTTGGAAAAGCAGATACGTCAGTAAGATATGCATTTATGTTTGCGCTTTCAATCATCCCAGGAATAATGCTGTCTTTAGGAATAATGAGTGTTGCAACAAAATTGGGAGCTATAAACGCAGCAAGCAAAATCTTAACACCTGTATTGAAGCCACTTATGGGACTTCCAGGATCTGCCACTATGGCTTTGACAGGGTCTCTACAAAGTTCTGACTCTGGAGCAGCTCTTGCAAGAGACTTATATGAAAACAAACTCATAACAGATAGACAAAGAACTATTTTTGCAGCTTTTCAGTTTTCATCAGGAGCATCCATTGGGGTTTACCTTACAGCCATACCACTGATTTTACATGGACTGACAGTAGCTTTTTTAACACCTTTAGCTGTAATTATTGTCTGCAAGATAATTGGTGCAAATTTGATTAGATTTATGGAATTTGTAAGGTTTGGTGCAGATTCTCAATCAAACACTTTGGACCATAACTGTCTTAACAAAATTTCTGACTGCAGTAATAAAAGCCTAGGTCAAACTTTTGTAGATGGAGCCGTTAGAGGTTGGCATTTGGCAATAGAACACATGCTACCAAACGTTATTATGGCTTATGTTTTAATCACTATTTTACAAAAATCAGGATTAATGTCCGTTATAGGCACAGTTCTCTCCCCAGTAATGAATATTTTTGGTCTGCCAGGAGAAGCTTTTGCCGTTCTTATTGCATCATGGCTCTCTGGTCTTGGAGGAGTGGCTGTTGCAGCAACTTTGTTCTCTGCTGGAACATTAAATCCAACAGAGCTGACAATTTTAACGCCTGCTATTTTCCTAATCGGAGCTCAGATTCAATACACAGGAAGAATTCTTGCTGTTATGAGTATTCCTTACAGATTATATAAATATATGTTTTCAATCAGCATAATAAACGCAGTCATTTCTATGATAATAATGTCATTATTACTAAAATATTAGACTTTTTTTGCTTTATTCAATGTAGATAAGAAACGCATAATTATTTTTGTTGCTATGATAAAATCAGCATAAATGTATTCTGATTTGTTTATTTATTCATGACATCAACTATCGTAAATGTTGCACTTAATAGGCCTCTTTTCAAAGAGTTTGCTTATGTTATCAACAAAGAAATTTCTGATTCTCACATAGGATGCAGAGTAAAAGTAAATTTTGCTAACAGTACGATGATTGGAGTTATCACTAAAGTTGGTGTAAAAAATAACTCTTCAATAAAACTAAAAGAAGCAACTTTAATAGATGAACAAAGTTTTATTACAGATGATGTAATAAAAATGCTGGAATTTGGTTCAAACTACTATCAATATCCTCTTGGTCAGTGCTTTAACGTAGCCCTTCCCAAATTATTAAGAGAAGGAGGAGCCTTCTCATATGAAAAAATACCAGCTTTACAGTTGTGCTGTAATATAGATGGAGAAATACTAAAAAAGATAAAATCAGATGATCAGAAGAGAATTCTTGATTTACTCAAAACTGGACCAATTCAAAGAAAGGAATTAAGAGAGAGAGGTTTCTTAAGTTCAACAGAAAATGCTCTTATAAAAAAGAAATTAGTTGAAATAATAAATATAGAAAAAAAAGAGAATGAGGCATTTTCAACAGAAAATATTCTCAAAGAGACACCTCCTCAGGCTAACACAGAACAGTTATCTGCAATTTATACAGTTCAAAAGAATTCGGATTTTAAAGTATTTTTGATCAATGGAATAACAGGATCAGGTAAAACAGAGGTCTACCTAAGAATAATTGAAGATGTTCTGAAAAAAGGTAAATCTGTTCTGGTTTTAGTACCAGAAATATCACTAACACCTCAAACTTTTGACAGATTTTACAGAAGATTCAATGTTCCAGTATCATCCGTCCATTCAGCCCTGTCAGATAGAGAAAGACTTGATTCTTATATTGATATGGCAACAGGAAACTCAGGAATTCTAATAGGAACAAGAACTGCCGTATTCACTCCTATAAAAAATCTTGGGCTAATTGTTATCGATGAGGAGCATGATTCTTCTTTTAAGCAGAATGATACTTTCAGATACCACGCAAGAACGCTTGCTATAATGAGAGCAAAAATCAATAACTGTCCTGTTATTCTAGGAAGTGCTACCCCTAGTCTTGAAACTTTATTTAACTGCTATAAAGGTCTATATTCTAGAATTGATCTCAAATACCGTGCTGGTGGTGCTAGTTACCCTGATTTTGAACTAATAGATCTCACAAAGGAACCTGTTACCGAAGGTCTAAATAAAGGCTTAAGCCAAACCTTAGAAGATAGAATCGGAGAGGAAACAGCAAAAGGTGATCAGGTTTTACTGTTTTTAAACAGAAGAGGATATGCACATCATCTTGTATGTCATTTGTGCGGTCATGTTTTTACCTGTCCTAATTGTGACAACATTCTTACTGTTCATAAAACCAATCACAGATTACAGTGTCATATTTGCGACACAATATTTACAGCTCCAGAGAAATGTCCTGTCTGTGAAAATACACAACTGTTTGAACAGGGATTTGGTACAGAACAGGTAAATGATTATCTAAAGGATAGATACCCTGATGTTGGCATAGAAAGAATCGATAGAGACTCAGTCACAACAAAGAATCAGCTAGAAATAAGGTTAAACAGAGTAAGAGATGGAAAATCGCTGATTATGCTTGGAACTCAAATGCTAGCAAAAGGCCATGATTTTCCAAATGTTACTATGGTCGCTATGTTAGATATAGATTCGTCGCTTTTCTGTGATGATTTTAGAGCTATGGAAAACACCGCTCAATTACTAACTCAGGTTGCAGGTCGAGCAGGTCGTGGTACAAAAAAAGGTAAGGTTATTATTCAGACCCATCATATCGATAATGAACTTATTAACGATCTAATTAATCCTCAATGCTCATACATAGATATCGCAAATAAACTGCTTGAGACTAGAAAAAAGCTATCTTTGCCCCCATATTCATATCAGGCATTTATTCTTTGTAACAGTTCTATAAGAAATAAAGCTTTTAATTTTCTGTCTAATTTGTCTGACAAAATAAAAACATTTAAGGATAATTATTCAAATTTAGTAATAACTCCTGTCATGTCTGATAAAATGGAGAAAATTCAGAATAGGTTCCATTTTCACATTCTAGTAACCTGTACTGACAGAAATGAATTAAGAAAATTTTTAACTCAGGTTCGTAATACTGTAGAAGAACAGACCGTACCTAACGATATAAGATTTGCAATCGAAGTTGATCCAATTGCAATGTACTAATAAAACTTGGAATTTTTCATGAAACAGCTAATCGAGAATTTAATTAAACAAAGTATCAATAAATTTGCAGATAATACTCAAATCGATGAAAAAGTATTATCAAACATCAGAATTGATAGAACAAAAGATCGTTCACATGGTGACTTTGCTACAAATATAGCAATGATCCTCTCAAAGCCTCTGAAAAACAATCCTCGAGCTGTTGCACAGTTGCTAGTAGATAATCTTCCTGAAGATTCTCATATTTCAAAAGTTGAAATTGCTGGACCTGGATTCATCAACTTTTTTATAAATAAGGATTCTATTTCAGATGCTCTTAAAGCTATGAATGAAGATCCTAGATTAGGAATTTCAAGAGTTGTTTCTCCCAAGAATATCGTTGTTGATTACTCTGCTCCAAACGTAGCAAAAGAAATGGCAGTTCACCACATCAGATCAACCGTAATAGGTGATGCTGTTGTTAGAGTTCTTGAATTCTTAGGTAACAATGTAATCAGGTCAAACCACATTGGCGATTGGGGAACTCAGTTCGGTATGCTTATTGCCTACCTTGAAAAAAAAGAAAATGAACAGGGTTCTGGCATGGATTTATCTGACTTTGAAGCATTCTACAGGGAAGCAAAAGAATGCTACGACTCTGATGAGGAATTTGCAGTTAAGGCAAGACGTTATGTAGTTCTTCTTCAAGGTGGCGATGAATATTGCCGTACCATGTGGAAAAAGCTTGTAAAGATGACAATGGATCAGAATCAGATGCTTTACGACCGTCTTGATGTCACCCTATCAGACAAAGACATCATGGGAGAAAGCTTATACAATGACATGCTCCCTGTTGTTGTAAATGATCTGATAGACAGAAAGATTGCTGTTGAAGATAAGGGAGCTATCGTAGTTTATCTTCCACAGTTCAAAAACAAAGAAGGCAATCCTCTTGGAAATATCATCAGAAAGAATGATGGTGGATTCCTTTATACAACAACTGATATTGCATGCGCAAAATACAGAGCAGAAAAGTTAAAGGCGGATAGAATTCTATACTTTACTGATTCAAGACAGAGTCAGCACCTAGAAACAGTTTGGGCAATCTGCAGAAAAGCAGGCTATGTTTCAGATGCAGTATCTCTTGAGCACTGTCCTTTTGGAATGATGTTAGGTAAAGATGGACATCCTTTCAAAACACGTTCAGGTGGAACCGTAAAACTTCGTGACGTTTTAGATGAAGCAGAAAACAGAGTAACAGCTTTACTCAAGGAAAGAAAATCTAACCTTTCTGAAGAAGAAAAGAAAACTGTTATCCATAATATTGCTATGGGCGCAGTTAAATATGCAGATCTTTCTAAGAACAGAACCACTGATTATATTTTTGACTGGGAACAAATGCTTTCATTTGAAGGAAATACTGCTCCATACCTACAGTATGCATACAGCCGTATCTGCTCAATATTCAAGAAAGCAGGTGATTTAAAACCAGGAAAGATTATCATTGCTCATGAGGTTGAAGAAGAGCTTGCAAATAAGCTTCTTGCATTCAACGATGCTGTTCAGTCTGTTGGTGCAAAGGCACTTCCAAACTTACTATGTAACTACATCTTTGAGCTTTCTAACCTATTCATGAGATTCTACGAGGCTTGCCCAATTCTTAAAGACGGTGTTGATGAAAACACTAAGGTTAGCCGCTTAGCTCTGTGCGAACTTACAGCAAAAGTAATTAAGCAAGGACTGAATCTGCTAGGCATTAACGTAATGGAGCAAATGTAGAGTGAAGGATATTAAACAGCAATTGGCTAAATTTATTGATTCAGTAGTTTTCTTTTTGATGAAAAAAGATGAAAACTCATCAATAAAATACAAGAATCTTGCAATTGCAATATCTATAGTTGTAGCAGTTTTAATTGCTGTGATTATTTTATTTGCAAGCTGTTCTTCAAAGACAATGATTAAGCACCCTGCTGATGTTAATTCAGAAGAGGTAAGCTTTGAAGACAACAATGCAATTGCTGTTGATCCAACAGACGAAAACGATCTTGTTGCTCAGTCACAACTATTGTCTCAAAACAGAGAAAACATCAACAGCAATGAATTACAGCCAATTGTCATTGAGGAGCAATCTCAAACAAACGAAAGCAATAATTCGGCTGCAAGTCAGGCTGAACAGCAAATCGTAAAGGAAGATAATATACAACTTCCAAGTGAAGTATCGTCCCATGAAGAAACTAATACTGTTTTCTTATACTGTAATCAGTACAAAACACAAAAAGAAGCATCTCAGACAAAGGCAAGCATCGCTTTCTCTCTTGGCATGATGTCATCTATTGTAAATAAGGGTGGATACTATCAGTTAAAATTAGGCCCTTTTGGTAATCGAGAAGAGGCACTCAACATTTTCGAACAGTTAGATAATCAAGAACTTGTTGATGAATGCACTCTTGAGCGTAAGGAATAAACATGACAACAATTGTATCAGTTAGAAGAAATGGTATTGTTGCAGTTGGCGGTGACGGTCAGGTCACAATGGGTCAAAGCACCATTTTAAAAGGCAACGCAAGAAAAGTAAGAAAAATTTTTCATAACAAAGTTATCTGCGGATTTGCAGGTTCTACTGCCGATGCTTTTACATTACTTGATCTTTTCGAAAAAAAACTGGAAGAACATCAGGGAATTCTTGAGAGAGCCTGTATAGCCTTAGCAAAGCTTTGGAGATCTGATAGAGCTCTTAGAAAACTTGAAGCTATATTGATTGTTGCTGATAAGAACGACTCGCTTATGATAACAGGCACTGGTGATGTGGTAAGAATGGATGACGATGTCCTTGCTACAGGCTCTGGTGGAAATTATGCTCTAGCTGCTGCAAGAGCTTTATTTGATAATACAGATCTTTCTGCTCAGGAAATAGTAAAGAAATCATTGGACATCGCATGCAATATCTGCGTATTTACTAATGAAAATCATATTATCGAAACCATAGAGAATTAGAATGTCAGAATTAACACCAAAACAAATAGTTAACGAATTAGATAAATATATTATCGGTCAAAAAGAAGCAAAAAAGGCCGTAGCGATTGCCCTCAGAAACCGATGGAGAAGAATGCAGGTGCATGAATCAATCAGAGGAGAGATTGTTCCAAAGAACATTCTTATGATTGGACCTACTGGCGTTGGTAAAACAGAAATTGCTCGTCGCCTAGCAAAACTTGCACATGCTCCTTTTGTTAAAGTTGAAGCAACTAAATATACTGAAGTTGGCTATGTTGGAAAAGATGTAGAATCAATTATCCGTGAGCTTGCTGAAGTATCAATGAAGCTAGTTAAAGAAGAAGCCTTCAACTTAAATAAATCTAAAGCAGAAGACGCTGCAGAAGAAAGGATCTTAGATATTCTTCTTTTAACACCTAGTGCAACAGATGATGAAAAAGAAAACTCATCTGCAAGACAGATGTTAAGAAAGAAGCTTAGAGAGCATGCTTTAGACGATCGAGAAATAGAAATTGAAATTTTTGATAAGAGCCCTACCGTTAATGTTATCGGCGGAGCTCCAGGAATGGATGATATTAACGATCAGCTTCAGTCAATTTTTGATTCAATGACTGCAAATAAAAAGTCATTGAAGAAAATGAAAATTAAGGATGCACTAAAGATCCTGACTGAAGAAGAGGCATCAAAGCTTACTCAGAATGATGATTTAAAATCAAAAGCTATTGAACTTGCCGAAAACAACGGTATCGTATTCATCGATGAAATTGACAAAATCTGTCAGGAAGGGCAAGACAGAGGCGTTGTTTCAAGACAAGGCGTTCAAAGAGATCTTCTACCACTGATTGAAGGTTCTGCTGTTAATACTAAATACGGCATGATAAAGACAGACCATGTTCTCTTCATTGCATCAGGTGCTTTCCAGATGTCAAAACCATCTGACCTTATTCCTGAACTTCAAGGAAGACTTCCAATCAGAGTTGAACTTAACCCTCTGAGTGCTGATGATTTTGAGAAGATTCTAAAAGAACCTCATAACAGTCTAACAAAACAGTACCAGATGCTTCTTGCAACAGAAAATGTTGATATCAAATTTGAAGACAGTGCAATCAAGCGTATTGCTGAAGATGCATTTAAGGTAAATGAGAAAACGGAGAATATTGGTGCACGCCGTCTTCATACTCTAATGGAAAAAATTCTTGAAGAGATTTCATTCAATGCTAGCGAGAATTCTGGTAGCACTGTTGTAATTGACGATGCATATGTTGATGAACATCTATCAGATATTGTAGAAAATGAAGATGTAAGCAGGTACATTCTTTAATGGGTAAAGAGTTAAATCGTAAAGAACAGTGCCTTTTCAACGAAATTGAAAAGGTTTCTGATACATTTGAAAAACTTGTTTACGACTATAATAAGTTGCAAAAAAGTTTTTTAGAAAAGCAAAGAGAATTTAACTCATTACAAAAAGAATTTATTCTTTTAAAAGAAGAAAACCAGCATCACAAAGAAATAATGCAGACATTAAAAGAACGCTTAAACAGCGTTCTTTCAAAACTAGAAGAGATTGATTCTGAAGAAGAATAAGATGAATAAATGTTATTTTTCTTTCTTCTGATGGTACAAATGAATCAGCGCAAATAAGAATGCACCTACAGTTGATGCAATGCCTAATGCAATAGTATATCCAATTACATTTTCAAATAATGGTATTACAAAAATTCCACCATGTGGAGCGCATGCTGAAGATCTAAAATACATTGACAGTGCACCCGCCGTTGCAGATGAAATAATACATGCAATCTTCATCTTTAGCATATCAACAGATAAAAATGGAATTACTCCCTCTGTAATAAATACACATCCTTTTCCGATGGCAGACAAAGCATGTTTCTTTTCACTGTCTGAATATACTTGAGGAATAAGAGCACTAGAAATACCTGCTGCTAAAGGTGGAACCATGCCTCCGGCCATTACACTTGCCATAATAAGGCCTCCAGGTCCTAACTCAGGAATGCAGTCAGCTAATAAAAGAACACCAACAGCATAAGCAACCTTATTGAATGGGCCACCCATATCTGCTGACATCATACCTCCAAGAATAGCACCTACAACAACGAGAATTGATGTTGGAGACTCCTGGATAAAATTCTGAATATATGTATTTAGTAATTCAGCCGGTATATTTGTAAAGAACAGAGCAATTGCTGATGTAAACAGAGATCCCGTGACAGGATATAAAAGCAAACCAACAATAGCATCATGACCTCGCAAGAACTTCGATGCAAAATTTGTAACAAGCAACGACACTCCACCTGCAATAAATCCGTTTATAACAGCACCAATTACCCCTGACGATCCTAAATCTGCCATTACACCGCCGGCAAAACCAGCAACTAAAGCAGTTCTACCTCGAATAGAAAATGCAATAAATGCAGAAAGAATTGGGAAAAGCAATGTACCAACGCTGTATCCTATTCTATCTAGGAAAAAACCTATTTGTGTTCCCTGAATAAGCTCAAATCTAGCTAGAGCTGATAATATACCAGCACATGCAACAATAGGCATAATATAAGTCATACCGCTCATAAGATGACGATACAATCTCATAAAAAATGATGATGAGCTGTTTATTACACCCGTTTGATATCGAGGACATTTTGGATCTAAAGCCTGTTCGATTAGCTCCTGAGGACGACGAACACCATCAACAACGCCTACACGAACTAAAGGCTTTCCAATGAATCGGTCCATATCAACGATTCTATCGGCAGCAACAATTACACCTTTTGATTTAGCTATATCTTCAGGAAGAAGTCTGTTTCTGTTACCAGCTGCACCATCTGTTTCAACTTTGATGGTGATCCCCATTTCTTTTGCCTTGTTTTCTAAAGCTTCCGCTGCCATATATGTATGGGATAAACCTGCAGGACATGCTGTTACGGCAACAAGGGTATATGAATGATCTGCACTGTCAGAATTTTCTTTTTGCTCTTCTTCTATGATTTCTTGTTTTTTATCTTTCTCTATTTCGTTTTTTTCAGCTGTATTGATGATTTTTAGGAAACTATCTACACTCTGGCAGTTTATTAGAGTATCTCTAAATTCTTCTGAAACAAGCAATGTTGATAGTCTTGCCAATACATCCAAATGTGCATCTGATGCTTGATGAGGGGAAGCAATTAAGAAAAACAGCTTACTTGGCTGACCATCTAAGCTTTCAAAATCAACGCCCTCTGGAACAACCATTGCTGCAAGCGCAGGTCTCTTTACTCCAGCACTCTTTGCATGAGGAATTGCTACACCTGCGCCAAGGCCTGTAGAAACTTTCTGCTCTCTTTCAAATACAGCAGTTCTGAATCGCTCTTTATCTGAAAGGCAATCAGTATTTGAAACAAGATCAACAAGCATATTTATAGCCTGTTCTTTTGTTTTAATACTACATCCAAGACTTATAGCTCTTGGGTCTAATAAATCGCAAATGTGCATCTTTATATCCTCGGTGATATTACTATCACATGGCTTACTTATGCAAAGGTTATATTTGTCTAATATCTATTACAGGACACAATTCATTAGCTTTTTTCATGTCATTTTCTGTCATAGCTAAAGTCTGATCCATATCCAATGAAGGCATATCCATAGAAGGATGTCCTACTACTCTTGCAGGAACACCAACCACAGTACAATGAGCAGGAACATCAGCAAGAACAACAGAACCTGCACCGACAATCGCACCTTCACCAATTCTGATATTTCCAAGAACCTTTGCTCCAGCACCTATCATAACGCCCTTTCCAACTTTAGGATGGCGATCGCCCTGTTCCTTTCCTGTGCCACCTAAAGTAACATCGTGCAATATAGAAACAGTATCAGCAACTACTGCAGTTTCACCGATAACGATGTTTGTAGCATGATCAAACATGAGACCATTTCCAAGTGTAGCTGCAGGATGAATATCTACAGAAAAAACTTCTGATATTCTACTTTGTATGTAGGATGCAAGGTCTATTCTGCCCCGTTTCCAAAGCCAGTTGGCAACTCTAAAAGATTCAATGACATGTGGTCCTTTAAGGAAAAGTAATATTCTAACTATTGATTTTGAAGCAGGATCTCGATTTGCAACAGCAAGAACATCTGCAACTGCAGATTTCAATAAATTCGGATCTTCTGTATATGCTTGCATACATACAGAGAACAACTGCTGACGATCTACTTCTCTTGATGCAAGCTTTGAACTAATTATTCTTGCAAGGCAAACAGAAAGAGATTTACAGGAAAGGACATGTCTGTTTAACAAATCTTCTAATACAAGCTCATTTTTTGCTATTTTTTGTGATTCTTCAACAAGATCGTTCCAAAAGACATTTACGTCATTCGGATCCAATAACTCAGACATTTGTGTTTCCGCTACAAATTAGTATTACTGTTTAATATTTCAATTATACCTTTTTTGATCGTTCAGAAAAATAATCACTATTCTGTTTTATCTTCTGCAGAATCAAAAAAAACAACATCCTCATATGTGGACTGTGTATCTGGCTCCATATGCAAGATAATTTCTGCATCAGGAAAATCTATTCTTATCTTTTTTTCTATCTCATCAACAATATCGTGAGCCTTAAACAGATCCATATTTCCATCAAGAACCAGGTGACCTTGAATATAAACCATAGGACCTGCTCTATGAGTTTTTAAATCGTGAACCGATTTAACATCTCCAATAGAATGGATAGCATTAATGATTTTCTTTATTGAATCTCTGCCAAGAGATTTATCAAGTAATGTCTGAACAGCTCTAAATCCTATTACATACGCTCCTTTCATAATGAAAAGACCAATAAGAGATGCAAATAAACCGTCAGCCCACAAATATCCGTAATAACTCAAGGCCAAAGCTAAAAGAACACCTATATTCAAAGTGACATCAGAAAGGTAATGCAATCTGTCAGCACTAATTGCTTCACTTCTAGTAAGTCTATAAACATAAGTCTGAAGTAATACAAGCAAAACAGTAATTACAATACTTATGACAGATACAATAATAGCCAAATCAAGATATAAAACACCTT
The DNA here is from genome assembly GCF_019448115.1 of Succinivibrio faecicola. Taxonomy (GTDB): domain Bacteria; phylum Pseudomonadota; class Gammaproteobacteria; order Enterobacterales; family Succinivibrionaceae; genus Succinivibrio; species Succinivibrio faecicola. Next base: position 18,128 of record NZ_JAGFNY010000032.1, read on the forward strand.
GAGGATGTAAGCATCTTTCTATTCCATGAATAACTAGAAGAACAGATGAACCACCGATAAATGCAGCCTGAGCAAGAGATGCTAAAGCCTGTGATTTATGATGACCATAGCGATGTTCCTTATCAGGAGGAGATAAAGAAAATTTCAAGGCAAGTAGATTTACAAGAGATGCTAAAAGATCAAATATAGAATCTGTTAACGAAGCAAAAATAACAGTAGAAGAGCTTATTACCCAAACAACAAACTTTATGATAATAAATAAAATTGCGGTAGCTACGGATGCTCCGCCTGCAATCATTACAAGCTTTTTATATCTTTGCAGTTCCACTGAACTGTTCATTTTTTGCCTCTGACCTGTTCATAGAAGAATACATCTTGTTGGAACAATTATATATCAGTATGAAGTTTAGCTGAATTAGTTCAAGACATATAATAAATGAAGATCTCATTAGTTATTACTTTTTGAAGAATCTCACCAAATATCAAGCAAAACTTTGATCAATGACATAACTTAATGCATTTATTGAAAAAAATTACTATTTTTATATACATCTACACGTACTTTTGACTAAACTCATAATAGTATATAAAAAAATAAAAATATTAGTTCGCTTGTTTTTCAAACAGGAGATGCGGCGTAATAACCGCTTTTATGAAAGATGATTAGTGTGATAAATAAAATTTTAAGATTTTTCCTGTACTTTCCGTTCAGAATTACAACTAATAGCGAGACTATTCCTTTTGAGCCACTAAAGCAGATCAATATTGATAAAACCAAAATTATTGTCTATGTTACTGTTTCATCTTCTGTTGGTAATATCATGGCAATTGAAAGAGCAGCACAGAAACTAGGCTTGCCTTCACCTTTTGAAAAAATTAATCTGTATGGAATTTCTATTCCAAGAATCTGCTATCTGAGATCTCCTGGTTTCATCTCCGGCAAAAAAACAAAGTATTACGATTTAGAGGAAACATTCAGACAGTGGTACAAATTCTATGAAATTACAGGAAAAGATATTCAGGTTCTTCCAATCACAGTTTTATGGTCAAGAAACCCTGGCTATGAAAAGCTTGCACTTTCTGGCATTAACTCTGCTACCCCTTCACTCAGAAAATTCTTTAATCTGACCTTTGCTGGTCGTGATAACTGCACTATTTTCTGTGGAAAGTTTAATATCAGCGAATCAAAAGAACGTTTTGATAATTCTCTGTTTTCTCATGATCTAAACAGAACATTCAGACTTATTTTCATAAATAAGGCTAGAACTGTAGTCGGAAAACCTTTACCTAACAGAAAAGCAATCATCAACGAAATATTATCTAAACCAGCTGTATTAGATGCAATCGAGCAAGCATGTAAGGAGAATTCAAAATCTGTTGAGGAAAATACCTTAAGAGCAAGAAATATATTGGAAGTAATGGTTGCTGATACCAGATATCCTCTTTTGAAATTCTTAAATGGAATTATCTCAAATATCTGGAACAGAATTTATCAAGGTCAGACGATCATTGGCGTTGAGAAAGTAAGAAAACTTGTTGAAACAGGACATGAAATTATCTATATCCCATGTCATAGATCCCACATGGACTACATTCTGTTAACATTCGTATTGTTCCATGAAGGTTTACCGCTACCACAGATAGCATCTGGAGATAACTTAAACTTCTTCCCTGTAGGACCACTCATCAGAAGATGTGGTTCATATTTCATCAGAAGAAAAATGAAAGGAGATGAATTCTATATCACTATATTCAGAGAGTATTTAAATTTACTGTTTGAAAATGGCTATGCAACAGAATTCTTCATTGAAGGTGGTCGCTCAAGAACAGGAAGAACACTTCCTCCAAGAACCGGTATGGTGGCAATGACAGTTCAGTCTCAGCTTCGTGGAGGAAAACGACCTATTGCTTTCGTTCCTACTTATCTTGGCTATGAGCATGTTTCTGAAGTCGGCAACTATATGGCTGAACTTAAAGGTGCAGAAAAGAAGAAGGAAAGTGCATCACAGTTACTTGGCATTTTTAAACGATTTAGAAATTATGGACGCGGATATGTAACTTTCGGTGATCCAATAGTTGTACCAAAATTCCTAGATAAACATGTTCCTAACTGGAAAAAAGATATTGATCCAAATGGAACAAAGAGACCTGAGTGGCTGAATGATACAGTTAACATGATGGCTCATAGAATCATCATAAATCTTAATAATTCTGCAACAATAAACGGTATAAATCTCTGTGCTCTGGCAATAATGAACGTTGCCGACAATGCTATGAGTACAAATCAGCTTCAAAAATGTATTGATCTGTTTATTAAACTGCTTCATGTTGATCCAAAACGAAGAGATTCTATTCCACAGGCAACAACACTAACACTGATAAAACAGGCTACAGATCTGAACAAATTCCATGTCTACAACGTTGGTGATGATATGAAGTTTGTACGACCTAGCTATGGTCAAACTCTGCAGCTAAAATATTTTGAGAATAATATTGTTCATCTATTTGCTCTGCCTGCACTGCTTGCAAACATCATCATCAGAAACGGACATATAAAACGTGAAGATGTAAGAGCTCACACCCGTTCATTATTCTACTTCCTAAGACATGAACTCTTTGTTCCTGTATTTGAAGAGGAATTAGATACTCTGATTGATAAATATCTTGATACATTCCTAATCGAGGGATATATCACAAGAGATGCGGATATGCTTTATGTTTCAGGAGATGGATTTCAGGAGTTTTTGATTCTCTCTAGATGCATTTACCATAACCTAGTTCGTTACCTCGTAGCTGCAACTGCTCTGAGAAATACAAAAGACGGAACAACAAATGTTCAAACTTTTGTTCAAAAATGCTTAACTTATTCAAAGAGATTACCGATAGAAGTAACAAATAATTCACCAGAATTTGCAGATCCTGTTTTATTCAAGATAATGTGTGATACATTTATCAGACACAAATATTTCAGTGTAAGCGAAAATGGAACAATTACTGTTAATACAGAAAAGGTTCAGAAACTTAACAATGCAGCATCACCTTTACTTGGCGCAAGAGATGTAAGAATACTAAACGGAAGAAATCTTGTCAGAAGGTACGATGGTCAGCATCTAGAAGGAAAAATAAACAGTTAAGGATATATAATATGATTAAAAATTTTTTAGTTGTCGCATTTTCTGTCTTTACTCTATTTGCTGCTCCATATGCTTATGCTGGACATGGACCAAAAGAAGAACCAAAAGAGGAAGTACCAGCTGAGCCAGAAATCGGTTACTATACAATAAAGGAAATTACAACAAACCTTGCAAACCTTAATCCTAGAGACCGATTACACTATATTCAGATTAAAGTAGGTCTGATGCTTGAAGATAGTCGAGATGCTGCTATTATTGCCGATATAGAACCACTGTTGAAGGATATTATTCTTACTATCCTTGGAAACAAAGAATTCTCTCAGGTTGCAACAAATGAGGCAAGAGAAAGAATCAGAGTTGAATGCAGAGAGAAAATATTATCAACACTTAAGGACAAATTTGGAAAAAATATTGTTTCTGATGTGCTGTTTTTAAGTTATCTGTACCAGTAACAAGCAAATAATACAAAATAGCTACAAATGGAAGTTTTGTCATTTGTAGCTTGTTTTTATATACCAGATACAGTCATATTCTTAATTAAAATTGAACCTGTTTTTATTTTTTGTCTTAAATCGATATCCTTACCAATAAATTCAATATTCATAAACATATCTTTAAGGTTACCAGCAATAGTAATACCATCAACAGAATGAACAAATTTTCCATCCTTATAATAGTATCCCTCGGCTCCTCTAGAATAATTACCACTGGCTATATCAATGCCCTGTCCCATTAAATCAGTAATAACGATACCTTCTCCTGAACATGCAAGAATATCGTCAAATTCCATGGTACGTTCTTTGTCAAAGTTAACATACCAGTTGTGAATTCCTGAAGCATGACCGTTTGATTTCATTTTTAACTTTCTTGATGAATATGAACCTAGTAAGTACTGCTCCAGCTTACCAGCTTTAACTATATCTGATACAAAAACCTTTGATCCCTCACCATCATAATTTCTTGAGCCAAACTCGCCGGTAACAAAAGGATTTTCATTGATTGTTATAAATTCAGGAAAAATCTGCTGGTTTAAAGAATCACATAAAAAAGAAGTTCTTCTGTAAACAGCAGCACCTGAAATCGCGCTCGCAAGACATGACCATATAGAAGCTGCAGCTGCACCTTTAAAAATCAGATTATATTTACCGGTTTTAACCTTCTTTGAATTTAGCTTTAACAGAGTTTTCTCAATTGCTTCGTTTACAATTTCTTCTTTTGATGACAATTTTTCAAAATTTCTTGCTATTGAATATCCACTTGCCCTTTGCATCTTATCGTCCCCCTGCCCAAGGAGAACAATTGATGCATAAATTGAACTTGCAGATGATGCATGACAAAAGCCATTAGAATTTGCTAATACTGATGTATATAAAGAGCATTCTAATGCGGAGCCATCAGATTTTTTAATTCCGTTTTTCTGATGTTCCAAAGCTATTTTTTCAAGCTCAATTGCATATTCAGCGGCAGAATCAGCATCAATGTTATTTTCGTATACGCGCTCTAATTCTTTAAAATCAGTACAGATCATGTCTTTATCGCAAAGACCTGCACAGTCATCTTCATCAGTATATTTTGCTAAGTTGATTGCATTGTTAACGCAATCTTCAAGAGCACTTTTGCTTAAATCTGTAGTGGAACATCCGCCTCTTTTCTTTCCAAGATATACAACAATTTCCATTCCGTTGTCATTGTTATATTCAATATTTTCTATTTCCTGATCTCTGCTAGATACACTAAGTCCCTTTGCGCCACCAAGTGAAACCTCGCAGTCACTGGCCCCTTGTTTAAGGGCATATTTAACAACATCAGATGCTATCTGCTCTAACCTAGATTCTTTTTCTTTCAAAGATTTAATAAAAGGACTCATCATTATTCCTAAAGAATTGGTAGTGAAGTGATACAATCACAACAGAAAACTAAACTTGCTAATTATATTACATCCATGAAAAACTTACTTGTAAAACTTAAGCCTTTCACGCTTCTAATTGCCATTTCCTTGGGATTTGTCATTTTTCTGATGTTTCATTACATGCCAATGCTTAATCCATTGAAGCCCATAGCATACACTATAAGTACTGTTATGCCTTGGATTGTATTTTTAATACTGTTTTTGGCATTTTGCAAAATAAACTACAAAGAAATGAAGCCTCATTATTGGCAGGCTATATTACTTATATTGCAGGTCATAATATCTTTCACATTAGCTTATCTTGGAACAGGCTCTGAAAATAAACTTATAAAAACACTTCTTATTGGTTGTATGGTATGTGTAATAACTCCAACTGCAGCCGCTGCCTCTGTAATAACAGTAAAACTAGGTGGCAATACAGGCGCTATTACTACATACATCATACTTGGAAATATAGTTGCATCAATTGCAATTCCAATTGTTTTCTCATTTGTTAATCCAAATATTCAAGGTGATCTTTTTGAACAATTCTTTACAATTTTAAAAAGAGTGTTCCCTGTAATTGTGCTACCTCTGTTCTTGGCTCTTTTCTTAAAACTGTTTATGAAAAGAGTTCATGATTTTATTGCTGCAAATACAAAAGATCTTGGCTTTTATCTATGGGCAACCATAATCTGCTTTCTTTCATGTAAGACATTTTCAAATATTTCTAAATCAGGATGCTCTGCATTCGAGCTTTCTGCAATGGCTTTTGCTGGACTTATTTGTACTGTTGTCCTATATGGTATTGGAAAATTTGTAGGAAACATACAAGGCCAGAGAATCAGTGCTGGACAGGGATTCGGTCAGAAAAACATGCTTTTTGGAATATGGGTTGCCTTATGCTATTTAAGCCCAACTGATGCAATTATTCCTGGAACCTATATTCTGTGGCAGAACCTTTTTAATGCTTATCAGATGTATATAAGAGAAAAGAAAATTTCTTACTGGAACAGTAAAGGAGAAAAAACATATTTTGAGTAAAACCGTAAATCGCAATCGTTTTTATTGCTTTTTTACAGTGTTTTTACAAAATTAAACGTAAATTTATTAATCCAAGTTTCAAGTTTTTTTTATCACTCTAAATTTCAAAATTTGGCTAATAATCAGATAATAATCAAATATCACACACCTTATGTGATAAGTCTCAAATATAACCTATTTTTTTTCTTACCTAAGACCTTAAGACATTATTGTCAAAAGGGTTAGGTTGGTTAACGATCTGCCATACTAACAATGGTAGATCTTTTAATAAAACTCGATCTCGATTAGAAGGCGTTGTCCTTTGGCAATGCATACTAATCTCATCGAAAAGTTCTTTAAAAATTTGATATATAGACGACAGCTTAAGTGACTGCAGACTTCTAAAAAGCTTGCTGAAGGCTGTATTGAGTTTATGTAGTTTAAGCATAGATAT
>NZ_JAGFNY010000033.1 GCF_019448115.1 Succinivibrio faecicola
ATGTTTCTGAAACTTGTCTTGTCACTTGTATGACCACTGACACAGGTTGCAAATAATGGCAGTCTGCTTAGCTCATCACATACCATCAGCTCATTTATCTGATTGAGTTCAGGATGCGAATCTCTGCTGTATCCTTGGTCAAGCACCAGATTACATCCTTCTTCTGCTCTGGTTCTGCCCTCATAATGAAAGCTCGTTGAATCTAAGTGAACTGTGTCAGGCTTTAGCCCTAATTTTGATGACACTGCTTTTGCACATTTTAAAAACAGTCTTTCAGGTCCATATTCTGCTATAGCATCTAACGCTCTTGAAAGTACATCACGGTTTAAATCGTGTGAGCTGATTGTGCTGTTTCCTGTAAGTCCCTGTATAGGCTTTTCCTGATAGAACTCCTCTGTTCCGTACAGAGACTGATATGGAACATTCAGAACCTGACAGCACATCAGTTTTACAACTTCACTCTGCTTTACTTTAACGTGTGATCCTGTCTTACCTGCACAAAGTTCTATTACCTCAGCCAAACCAAAGTAATCAAATGCTGCGGCTGTAAGTCCTATATTGCCTATCTGTGTACTGAAAAGCTCTTCGCTGTTTTCAAATTCAATTGCCATCATCTTTTTCCTTTGTTCTGATGGCTTCTTTTTACAGTACTACAAAGACATTCTCAAGCAAATTATAGTTTGCGTGATCCGTGGTTCACAATTAACAAATTCAAGTATGTTGGAGTGATCCTTGTGTCTCAAAATTGATATTATCCTATTGATTTATAAAATAATCTTATTCAATAATTGCAAATATAAAAAGTGATCGAAAATCAACAAGTTACACTAGCCCGAAAAATATTCCTAAAATTTACTGCTTAATGTCAGATTCATTTAGCATAAAGTCAAAATTATCAAGTCTGTAACTGTCAAATACTCTATTCTCAAGATTCTTAAGCTGCAAAAGTGAATCAAATACTTCTCTAATAACGTTGAAGCCATAGCCAAAACGCATATGCATATCCATGCTTTCGATAAAGCGGCCATATCTAACGATCGATAATGTCTTGTCATTGAAGAACTTTTCATCAATTGAGCCAAAGAATGCTAAAAGATAATCTGTAATTCTCTGAAGAAGATTTACAGCCTGATCAGCTCTTGCTTCCTTTAATTTTTCAAGATAGCAGACTGATAACTGAATATATGCAAGAGTCTCTGTTGAGATGACCTCTCTTAATAAGATCGCATTGTCATTGGCACCTTTGAGGCTGGACATGATTGATGATGGATTGTGTGTATCAAAAATATACAACTTTGAAAATTCTTCAAAGCTTAGCTTTCCATCAAGCTTCGGACCTAGATTATTTGCATAGGTTTTAAAATCAACTTCATTACCATCAAGATACAGATCAAAGTATCTGCGCAAGAAATGAAGGCTTAAATAGGCACGTTCTGCATAACGTCCTAACCAGAACAGACGGTTAGCTTTGCCAGTTGAAATTGCTGTTGTTTTCATAATAATTTCTCCTACTCACCTAAAATCCATGTATCCTTGAAACCACCACCCTGAGACGAGTTAACCACAAAGGAATTTGGATTTCTTGAAAATCTGGTAAGACCGCTTGGCCATACTTTTGTCTCTTTTCCACTTACAACAAAAGCTCTAAGATCTGCTTTTCTCATTACTCTGTTGCCTGAGCCGTCATCATCAAAGATCTCAAGATCCTTAAAATCGATAACTTCCTGAGCAATAAATCTTCTTGGCTCCTTAATAATCAGCTCTTTTAATTCATTAAGCTTCTTCTCATCAAGATCACGGCCGAACACAACACCATAACCGCCAGCTTCACTTACATCCTTGATAACAAGCTTCTCAATATTGCCAAGGATATAAGCATAATCTTCCTTGTAATATGGCAAATATGTTGGAGCATTATGTAAAATCGGCTCTTCGTTCAGGTAGTACTTAATCATCTTTGGAACGAAATAGTAGATACCCTTGTCATCTGCAACACCGTTACCAAAAGCGTTGATAACAGCAACATTGCCTTTCTTGTATGACTGCAGAAGATTTGGAATACCAATTAAAGAATCTGCAACAAAGGCATTAGGATCCATATACTCGTCTGATACACGACGGTATATACAGCCAACTCTCTGTTTTTCACCTGCAAGACCTACGTAGTAGACATAATCATTTTCAACTATGATTTCGCCAGGGTATGCAAGCACTGCACCTGATTTTTCTGCAAGATAAGAGTGCTCAAAAAAAGCGCTGTTATATCTGCCAGGAGTAAAAATCACATTCAGACCGCCGCCTACATTCACATAATCCATCATGGAGGATAGAAGCTGACCGTAGTCTCTGTTGTCTAAAATCCTTGTATCATGGAAAATTGAAGGATGAACCTTGCGCATAACCTGTCTTGCAATCATCGGATAAGATGCACCTGAGGGGATCCTTAAATTATCCTCAAGAATTACCCATGAACCATCTTTGGCCTGCACAAGATCGATACCAGAGATATGAGAATAGATATTCATAGGAGGAGTTACACCTTCAGCCTCCGGCATATAACCTTTAGACGAGTAAACAAACTCTGGTGGAATAACTCCATCCTTGATTATCTTCTTGTCATGATAAACATCATATATAAACTGGTTTAGTGCATCTGTTCTCTGTATAAGGCCCTTTTCAAGCTCCTTGTACTCTGTTGCACTGATAACACGTGGGATTGAATCATAAGGAAACAGCTGTTCTTTAAACTGACCGTTTTTATATATACCGAATCTAACGCCAAGTCTTTCTAGCCAAGAGTTTACAGTGCCTGAGCTTTCATATAATTCATCCATTTTTCTTATCCCTGTTTCGTCTTTTTTTCTATAGTTATACACTTTCAAAACAATGGATTTTATTACTGCTCACTTTTGATACTAAAACCAAACAAAAGCTCATATATAAGCCATTGTTTGCATCATTTATGATCGTATATGCACAAAATGAGAACCTGAATTTTCAAAAAAGGAACAGAAAAAAAATGAAATGAGAAATAAAAAAAGCTTCAGTAAAAACTGAAGCTAAGGACATGAATTATGCAAATTAACAAAAAGAAAACTTAAAGCTTTTTAAATGTAGCTCCATCACATGCTTTTGTCTCAAAGATGGTTGCATCAATTCCTGATACAGCCTTGTACTGAGCATTTATAGCATTCTTGACTGACTGTACATCTTCAGGTTTTACAACAGCAACAACGCAGCCGCCAAAACCGCCACCAGTCTGTCTTACAGCTTCCTTGCCAGGTCCCAGTGCAGTCTTTACTATTTCCACTAAAGCATCTGTTTGCTTGACTGTAATCTCAAAGTCATCTCTCATTGACTCATGTGACTGATACATAAGTTTTGACAGATTAGCAAGATCACCTGCTTCAAATGCCTTTGAAGCCTCTAATACGCGCTCATCTTCTGTAATAACATGGCGGGCACGTCTGAATGTAACATCATCCATCTTATCCTTTGCAGCAAGAAGCATAGGCATTGTTGCATCGCGCAGATATTCTACGCCCAGGATCTTTGCAGCCTTCTCGCAGCTTTCACGGCGATCGTTATACTCTGAACCTACAAGCTGATGCTTGATATTTGAATTGATAATCAGAATAACAAGATCGGAAGGAACTGATACCTTTGTCAGATCATAGCTCTTACAGTCAATTCTTACAGCATGATCACAAACACCGTTTGCAGAAATTGCCTGATCCATAATGCCGCACTTCATACCAATGTATGCTTCGGCACTCTGACCTATAAGAGCAATATTCATAAGTGATTCATTCAATGAGAACACATTGTTTAAAAGGTTACCAAAACAAACTTCTAATGAGGCTGATGATGAAAGGCCGGCACCTGCAGGAACATCACCCTTGATTACAATATCAAGACCTTTTAGCTTGCCTTCATGTTTTGCAGCCAGCTGATATGTAACACCTCTTAGATAATTTGACCAAAGCTTTGTATCGTGCTTTTCAATGACAGGTGCAATTGCAAACTCGTCATAATCATTGTTCATATCAAGTGCAAGAACTCTGATTTTATCAGTTCCGTTTTGCTTGGCGAACATGACAGTTCCATAGCGTATAGCACAAGGAAGCACAAAACCGCCGTTATAATCAGTATGCTCACCTATTATATTTACGCGGCCTGGAGCATAAGAATAATATTCAGGAGCACAGTTGAACTTTTCTTCAAAAGCCTTTTTGCAGATATCTTTAATATCAGTCATATTAAATCCTTATGGTTGTCAGTTTTATTATCTTTGTGAGTAATGAACTTCAGATTGCTCTCTTAATCTTGCAGCAGCCTGCTCTGGAGTCAGGTCACGCTGTTTTTCTGCAAGCAGTTCAAAGCCTGCTACGAATTTTTTAACAGTTGCAGATCTCAGTAAAGGTGGATAGTAGTGAGCATGAAGAATAAAAGCCTCGCGCTCTTTTGCACCAAGAGACTTTGGAGCATTATGCCATCCCATTGAATATGGGAATGAGCACTCAAACAGATTGTCATATCTTGTAGTCAGTTTCTTGATAGCTTTTGCAAGATCTGCTCTTTGCTCTCTTGTAAGCTCATCAATTGTGCTTACAGCAAATTTTGGAGCCAGCATGGTTTCAAAAGGCCAGAAAGCCCAGAAAGGTACCAGAGCAACAAAATAATCTGTTTCAAAAACGATTCTTTCTTTTTTCAAAAGCTCTGCTTTTACATAATCAAGTAAAAGGGCACTGTTATGTCTGTTCATATATTCAGTCTGGCACTTTACTTCCTTTGAAAGCTCTTCAGGAATAAAGTTACAGGCCCAGATCTGTCCATGAGGATGAGGGTTTGAACAGCCCATGATTGCGCCCTTATTCTCAAAGAGCTGAACATAATTGTACTTTTCAGACAGTTCAACTAGCTGATCTGCCCATAAGTCCACAACCTTTTCAATCTCGGACTCACTCATGACAGGCAGAGTTTTTGAGTGATCAGCACTAAAGCAGATAACTCTTGCAGTGCCTTTAGCAGGCTCCATCTTAAAGAGATCGCAAGACTCATCTTTTTCATTGTCAGGAGTATCAGGCATCAGTGCTGCAAAGTCATTGGTGAACACAAAATTACTCTCGTAATCTGGATTCTTGTCACCGTTCACGCGATTATTACCAGGACATAAATAGCATGCAGGATCGTATGATGGCTTTTTTTCATCATTTACTTTTTCTACCTGACCGTTCCATGGTCTTTTAGCTCTGTGAGGTGATACTAAAATCCACTCACCTGTAAGAGCGTTGAATCTTCTGTGTGGATGATCTGTTGGACAAAACTGAGCCATAATCTACTCCTAATCTTCGTATCCGTTTGGATTGTTTTTCTGCCAGTTGTATGAATCAAAGGTCATATCATCAAGTGTTCTTGTGGCAACCCATCCAAGCTCATTTTTTGCTTTTGAAGGATCTGCATAGCACTCAACTACGTCGCCTGCTCGTCTTGGTGCAAACTTATGAGGCAGTTCATAACCGATAGCCTTTGAAAAAGCTTTTACCATATCAAGTACTGAATAGCCTGTACCTGTACCTAAATTGTAAATATGACAGCCAGGTTTATTCAGACAGTGTTTTAAAGCAGCAACATGACCTAATGCAAGATCTACAACATGAATATAATCTCTTATACAGGTACCATCCTTTGTAGGATAGTCATTGCCAAAAATGCTTAATTCCTTTAAACGACCTACAGCAACCTGAGTCAGATATGGCATCAGATTGTTTGGAACACCTTTTGGATCTTCACCGATAAGACCGGATTTGTGAGCACCTACAGGATTGAAGTAGCGTAAAAGTACCATTGAAAAATCATTATGAGCAACCTGAAGCTCCTGGCACATATATTCGATATCCACCTTAGTCTGACCATAAGGACAGTTTGCTCTTTTAAGTGGTGAATTTTCAGTTAAAGGTACACTGTCAGGCTCACCGTAAACTGTAGCTGATGAGGAGAAAATAAAATTCTTGCAGTTGTGCTTTAACATTGCACTTAGAAGAACTCTTGCGCCATTAACATTGTTGTCATAGTACTCAAGAGGCATCTTTACAGATTCACCGACAGCCTTTAAGCCGGCAAAATTAATAACACCATCGATTTTGTTCTGTGAAAAAACCAAATCAAGCTTTTGTGCATCCCTGATATCACCTTCGATGCACTTTACTTCTCTTCCAAGAATTGTATTTATTCTTTTAAGTACAGTCTTTTTAGCATTATAAAAGTTGTCATAGATAATTGGTTCATAACCTGCATTAACAAGTTCAATAACAGTATGAGAACCGATATATCCTGCACCGCCAGTAACTAAAATTGTAGTCATATTTCTACCTCAGAAAACCGTTTACAATTGACCATGTAACCGTTTACATGGTCATTATATGCATTTGTTTTGTTATTTCAATAAATTTATTGATGAGCTACGTCACATTTTTAAGGATTAATGTAAAAACTCATTTTTTTAGTCTTTAAAATCATTTTTATAGTATGAAACCGATTTCATGCTATACATTGATATGAGTTTGTCCTAATATGAACTCATTGATTAAAATGATCTTTTTCAACTAGAGATATTATAGAAAAAATTATGTCTGCTACCATACGAGATGTCGCAAAACTGGCAAATGTTTCTGTAGCTACCGTTTCAAGAGTACTAAACGGTACTGCAAAAGTTAATGAAGAAACAAAAAATGCTGTTTTAAGGGCACAAAAGGAACTGGATTTTCATCTGAACAGTTTTGCAAGAACACTTGCTACAAAAGAGAGCAACACAATCGGTGTCCTTGTTTCAGATATATCTGATCCTTTCTTTGCACTTATGATTAAAGCCTGCGACCAGACTGCAAGATCATTCAAGAAAGGATTAATTATCACACAGGGTTTTTATGATGAAGAAAAAGAGATAAAGGCAATTGAAAATCTGCTCTCTCATCAGTGCTGTGGAATAATAGCCCACCTTCTTGCTATTTCAGATGAGAAGCTTTCATCCTATATGAAAAAATATCCATACATTGTTCTCATCAATCGACGTCTTGATGGCTTTGAAGACAGATGTGTGAATATTGACAATTTCAATGCAATGAAGGATTTAACAGAATATCTTATTGGACTTGGACATAAAAAATTTGTCTATATTGATTCTGAATTTGATATTGCTGACGCAAAAGAGAGACTTGAAGGATTTAAACAGGCCTTGTCTAATCATTCTCTTTGCATTGATGATAAATATATTCTGCAGACAAAACCATATTCAGAGAATGCCGTAAAAACAGCAAATACTCTCATAGAAATGGGAGTAGACAAGTTCAGTGCCATTGTCTGCTATAACGATTCTATTGCAATGTCCATTATCAATGTATTTTTAAACCACGGCATTAAGATACCAGATGATGTTTCAATCACCGGTTTTGATGATCTGTTCTTTGCATCAGTGATCTATCCTTCTTTAACCACAGTGCAGAACCCTATTGAAAAGATGGGACAGGAAGCTGTCAAGCTATCGTTTGCAAGATTCAAAAAGGATGAAACATTCTGCATTAGTGAATTTGAAACAAAGATCCTGTACAGAAACAGCGTAAAAAAGAACTGATATAAATCCAGTTTAGCTTTAGCAAATTTCACAGCTTGCCAAATAAAAATCAATACAGGTAGTTTTCCTGTTACCTTTTTATCTAATTTTCATATAAAATTGTTCTATACATACAAGTTTGTGATTTTTGAACTTTTGAAAAGTATATTTACTGTATTATTTCCCTATTCAGAAGTTTTTTTATTTATTTTTGTACAATGGCTAAATATCAGTTACATATAGATGAAAAAGAGCGTCGCAGGCAAAGCGCTGAAAAAAAACGTTTCTCTACAGTCAAAAAAGGCTGGGGAAAAGGTTTTGTTGAAAAACCTGTTTTTGTAAAAGCCATGCTAAAGCCTCATTTTATTGGAGCCTGGCTTTCTATTTTTGCACTTTTCTGTCTGGTTACTTTCCTCCCATATTCTCTTCAAATGTGGCTTGGAAAGAAAATCGGTCGTCTTTTAGGCTCTATTCTTCCTGCAAGAAAATATGTTCTTAGAAGAAACCTTGAACTTGCCTTTCCTGAACTGACTGATGAAAAGAGACGCAAGCTTTCAAAAGAAATCCAGAGAAATTCAGGTATGGCTGTGTTTGAAACAGGTATTGCATGGTTCTGGCCTGACTGGAGACTTAAAAGACATATTTCAATAAATAAGGATGAACTTGAAAAGGCATTGGAAATAGCAAAAAGCAACAAGCCTGTTCTGGTTTTAAGCTGCCATTTTGTTACTCTTGAGCTAATGGCAAGAATCTATGCAACTCTTGTTACACCTGGTATCGGCGTTTACAGACCATCAGATCATCCTGTATGGGAATATGCACAGGTTAAAGGACGACTCAAAAAGAATCTTGCTCTTGTTGACAGAAAAGATCCAAGAAGCATGATTAAAGCTCTTATGAAAAATATGCCTATTTGGTACGCACCAGATCAGGATTATGGCCGCAATGTATCTATCTTTGTTCCTTTCTTTGCTGTAAAAGAGGCTGCAACAGTATTTGGTACGCATAATCTTGCAAAGGTAAAGAACACTCTCGTTCAGCCTGCATGGACAATCAGAGAAAATGGTAAGTACCATCTTTATATAAAAGAGCCATTGGAAAACTTTCCAACTGAAGATGTTAGAGCTGATACCATAAGGGTAAATCAGGAAATTGAAAAGATGATCCGTATGGCCCCAGAACAGTACCTGTGGCTTCACAGAAGATTCAAAACAGCACCAGATGAAAATGAAAACCGCTACCCTGGACTGTCTTAAAAAGACAGCTCTTATCTTTTCAATCATTCTTTCTACACCATTAATCTGTTCTTGTTATTCACAAGAACAGATTGACGGTGCAAACAATGTTATTACAGCACTTGCTACAGAAATTGATGGATGCACCTTTATAAAGGATATCGATTCAAACGCAGCTGCAAGAATCGAAAGTGCTAGATTTGAGCTGAAAATGAAGGCAGCCTCTTTGCAAGGCACTCATATTGTCGAGACACATGCATTTCCAACAAGACTTATAGGCAGAACTGTTGGTGTTGTTCTGTCAGCAAGAGTATACAGATGTCCTTTAGGCAAGGGACCTGTTTTAGCTGCACCAGAGTCACTTACAAAAACTCCTGATATCAATATCGATTACATGCTTGACGATGACGATATTGATCTGTTCTATCTAACACGGGATCGTCGCTGCAGATAAGGCTATAAGCCTTATCCTGCAAACATTTCCTTCCAGATCTGCTCTACTTTGTATGTTGCTTCAAGACGGTTCTGCATTGATACAAGTCTTGGCAAATCAGCTAATGACAGCTCATGATATATCTTTCTTATATCAATATAGGCATTGATAAGAGTATCTTTGAGCTCCTCACTTATAATGGACAGTCTTGCACACTCCTCAAGGATTCTGACATTGTCAGTCCATAGGATCATATCCTCATTTACAGGTGCATAGCGTAAAAGCAGATACTGAGATATAAACTCAACATCAATCATACCGCCAGGGCCTTGCTTGATGTCATAAAGAGCATCAGATGTTCTATCAAGATGAGCTCTCATTTTCTCTCTCATCTGAACAACATCATCTTTAAGCTTTGATTCATCTCTTTTGCATCTTAGGATCTCTGTTCTTATTCTTTCAAACTCATTTATGATATTCAAAGATCCTGCAATAGGTCTTGCTCTGACCAGTGCCTGATGCTCCCAGGTCCATGCTCTTGATAACTGATACTGCTCAAATGACTGTACATCTGAGATTAAAAGACCAGTATCGCCATCAGGTCTTAGACGCATATCAAGATCATATAGAATTCCGCCAATAGTCTTTGTTGTAGAAAGATGCAGAAGTCTTTGTACAAGTCTTTGGTAGAACAGATCGACACTGACAGGCCTTTCGCCATTGGTCATACCATCACACTGTTTTCTGATGAAAACCATATCAAGATCTGATTTATAACCAAGTTCAATACCACCTAACTTACCATAACCGATGATAGCAAGGCCGGGATCGTCAATACTCTGACCTTCAGGCTCTCCATATTTTGCAGCAGTCTGAGTCCATGCCAGTGAAAGAAGCTGCTTTACTATTGCCTGAGCAAGGAAAGTTAATGCATCGGAAATCTTCATTAATGGAAGTTTTCCTGCCTTATCTGACAGAGCTATTCTGAACACCATGATCTTCTTGAAAAGGCGAAGCTCTTCCATGATTGCTTCAAGATCGTCCTTTTCTATTCTCAAAAGTCTTTCTTGTAGCATGGCTGAGTATTCATTAACAGATGGAGGTGCAGTAAAGTACTGAGGAATAAACAGTTCATCTAGCAGTATAGGATGAGCTGTAATCAGCTCTGAGGCAAAGTGGTTTTCTTTTAAAAGCTCAATAAAACGCTCTAAAACCTCATTATTGTCTCTTAAAAGCTGCATATAAGGAGTTCTTAAGGCAATCTGCTCTATTAAACCTGATATTCTCTTGAATAGATCTGCACTGCCATCCTCTTTTCCAATAAGTGTAATAACCTTGGGCATCAGTTCTAAAAGAGTTTCACGACCTACAGGACCTACAGGCATTCTTGTCAGATTCTGCTTTAAAGAGAGAATATTGTTTGCAAGATCTTTTGCCTCATCCTTGTTTTTGATGAATTCTTTTAATTTTTCTTCAAGATCATCAACAGAGTTTTGTGCCTCCCAGATCTCGAAATTTGCAATTGTGTAATTGTCATGCTCTTCATCGGCTACAACTTTTTTAAATTCTCCATGAACATAGTTCATTACCTTATCAAGATCGGTTAAGAAACTCTCAAAGCTGTCATATCCAAGGCAGGTAATTAGTCTTAATCTGTCCTTTTGAGTATCAGGTAGTGTCTGTGTCTGTTTGTCTGAAAACTCCTGATTTACATTCTCAAGGTGTCTTAAAAAAGCATATGCATTCTTTAAGTTGTGTGTTACCTCTTCTGGCAGAAGTTCTAACGCACTGATAGCATCGAGCGTTTTTATAAGACTTCTTTCTCTTAACTCTGCAAACCGGCCTCCACGCATCAGCTCAAATACCTGAGCGATAAACTCAATCTCTCTGATTCCACCTGATCCTAGTTTGAAATTATCTTTAAGATTACGGCGTCTGACCTCAGACTCAATCATATGCTTTAACTTTCTTAATGACTGAACAGCACCATAATCAAGGTAACGTCTAAAGACAAATGGTCTTAAAAGATTAATAAGCTCCTGTGCATAAGGACCGTTTACACTATCATCGCCAAGAAGCTTTGCCTTTACTAATGCATAGCGCTCCCATGTTCTGCCCTGAGTCTCATAGTAAACCTGCAGCGCATCAAAGGAATTAACCATAGCACCGGCATCACCGAACGGACGAAGTCTTAAATCTATTCTGTAGGCAAATGTATCAACAGTCTTGTCAGACAGAAGATTTGCACTTCGCTGAACTATTCTTGTAAAAAATTCTCTATGTGTAAGATTTCTGCTTTTACCCTGAGTCTCTCCTTCATATGGATAGGCAAAAATTAAATCTAAATCTGATGAGAAATTAAGCTCACCACCACCAAGTTTACCCATACCAAGAGTTAAAAGTGGCATTGATGTGCCATCAGAACAAAGAGCATCACCAAAGACTGCTACTATCTGGGCTCTTACAATAGACAGAGTCTTTAATACAAGAGTTGAAGCCATATATGACAGATCGGAGAAAACATCTTCTAGTTTTGAATAACCGCAAAGCTCTCTCCAGGCAATAACCATTGCCCTTGTACGTCTTACAATTCTCAGTCTTTTCTTTAACTCAAACTCAGGGAGTTTCTCGTTTAGATACTCATCAGTAAATTCTTTAAGATCGGTTACCACTGATGGAGCATCCAGTGCACCATTTTCAACAAGTAATGTACACTCATTTGGATAGGAAAAAATTGTATTTGCAATAAAGTCAGACATTGCAAGTACAAATGGAAAATCGTCTCTCTTATCAAAAACAGAAAGTTGCTGCTCTGTAAGTCTACCCTTTATTCTTTCATACTGATTTTCATATTCTTTTTTTAAAAGCTCAGGCAGCTGATCTTTTGTTTTTACACAACTTTTAATTTTAAATTCCATATTTTTTCATTAGTTTGTCAGTAATGATAAAAGCCATCTTAATTTCAATGGCAGAGCAAATACTTTATTTTTAATCTCTCTATCTGTCATTTTTGCAATAATCCTGTCTGCTTTGGATTCATTTCCCTCACAGATTGCCTTGCTGTATTTTGAAGATAGTTTTTTCACAGATTTAGCAAAGCCCTTTACATTATCGATAATCCAGTCAATATCATCTGAATAATCAACAAGCTCTTTTTGTCCCCTTACAAATGCTGGGATATTAGCCTCATCTAGCTCTTCTAAAGCATAATAAAGAGAACCAGCCTGTGAACTTAAAAGACTTAGTACACAAGGATCTCTGTAAATTTTGAAATATCCGCAAAGTATTTCAAAATTAGACAGGAGAGTTTGAACTCTCTTTACAATTTCGTTCTTAGGATATAAAGGTTCAATATTTAAATTAACTAAAGATTTGTGCTCTAGCAATGAAGCTCTGTGCATCTTAGAAAAAGGTTCTAGAGTAAGCTTTAGAGGACTTCTTACAAGATAATCTACAAGCTTTATGAACATTGAGAGAATATCAGAATCAGGTACAGTGCTTTCAATCAGCTCAATTTCAAGCTCGCTAATTCTTTCACTACTGTCGCTGCCAGGGCACTTTATTTCACCGAAGTCATATGCAACCTCAAAGGTAGAATCAAGAGCCTCCAGGATATAGGTTCTTCTTGTAAAATTAATCTTGCAGATTTCGACAAGCTCTTTTTGAATCCCGTCATAATCAAAGTTTTCACAAAAAGCCTCTGTTGGAAACTTTTTAAGATTGGGAACAGTGATATCGTGACCTAATTTAACATTGAATTCAGAACGGCGATGAAGACCACCAATATTTTCACCTTTTACTTTCAATGTTTGTTCACAAAAAGAATTACTCTTTCTAATACGAACACCTGCTTGCATAGCAAAAAGTTTACCATCAGGTGTATCAAAATAAGTGTTTTTAAGATCCTGCGAGCCAGTACTTTTTACAAGTCCAATTGAAGAGAGTACGCTTACGATTTTTTCGTCACTTCCCTCATCTAGGAATCCAAATTTTAATTCTATTTCCTTATTTTTCATAAAGACTTGCCTCCTGGCAAAACATCTGTTTAATTCTTATTTTGAGTTAAAATACTTGAACACTTTGGCTAGTATATAACACATTAGCAACAGATAATTTGAACTGTTGCTAACGTTTTTAAGTTATTTTTCTCTTTTCACTATATTAGATTAAGAATTGCTAATTTTCCTTAAATATTAGTCCGTTAGCATACACTTAAATATACATTTGCAACTTTATACTATGAAAATAGCATATTTTTTTTCAAAAAAGATTAAATATAGAAAAAATTGAAGTAAAACGAATAAAAAAGATCTGACAAATAGTTGATTATGTGCAAAATTCAGCATTTTGATAGGTACATTAAAAGATCTTAAAAGTATATAATATCCATATATGTTTAGACTTTGAAACGATTAAAGGAATAAAAGTGAAATTTTCAAAAAAGCTGTTAAAAGCATGCCTTATTGCACCAGTTTTATCATCAATCATGTTTTGTGCTTATGCTGAAGAGAAAAACGTTGCACAAAATGAAGATATACAAAAAGTCACTGCCTTAAATGAAGGTGATGATGTTTATGTATCTGAAAATGCCAATGTATGGCTGAGAACATGTCCTGGCACTCAGTGTAGAATCGTAGGCATCACTCATGTAGGTGAAAAATTCAAATTTATTAAGGCATCAGAAGACAAGAGATTCATACTTGTGGATGATGGCAAGAAACAGCTTTGGATGCAGACAAAAGATCTGCAGATTAATGCATGCGGTAAAGCTTTAGTTGAAATCTACAAGGGCAAGGTTGATGAACTGCAAAATACCCTTGATAACTATGATTCAGTTGTTGCTAAAGAATATTCTATTGCAAAGGCAAAACTTGAAAAACTAGAAAAAGAAAATGCTCTTCTAAAGGATACAGTTTCAAAGCAGACTTCTCAGATTGAAGAATTAGACAATTTAAGACGAGAGTATGCAGACAAGCTTGAGACAAAAGATTTAGATATGCAGATGCGCTGGTGGTTACAGGGTGCATGTATCGCATTTTGCGGTGCAATCATCGGTATCATCTTCATCTACATACCAAGACCTAACAGAAAGAGAAACATGAACCGTTTCTAATCTTCTAATGATTTGTAGCGTAAAAGATAAGTGCTTGCACTTATCTTTTTCTTTTGTGCCTTTACCTTCTTAAGCTCTACTCTGTTTAATGACAAATCAGCAGCACCTAATCTTCTGTAATAAACTAAAAGAGGAGCACTCTTTTGCATAACAAGATACTGTTCATAGTTTTTATCCTGTCTGTACAGTCTTGAAAGATTCAAAAAGTCTTGAGCAAGCTTTTTTGAAACCTGCTGAGTAACATCCATTATTGCCACGTTTGCCTTATATGCAGCAAATGAGAATCCAATAGATGAAAACACAAAAGCAAACATCATAAGTTTTGCTGCTTTAAAAAATGTAAAACCAAAAGGTTTTAACAGCTTTTTTTCCTTATCACTCTTCAAGATTAGCTCCTTGCCATACTGCACTGTCAATCAGGTAGTAACGCAGAAAATCATCATCAACTAAAGACTTGAAGTTAGAATATGAATTAGAGAGTGAATATTTAGCCTCTGTAGCTTTTAGTTTGTCAAACTGCAAATCAAGCTTGTCAGAGAGCTTTTGCATTGCCATGTTGTATAGGTCTATATTGATTTTTGGCAGCATTCTGTCAAAGCTTTTCATCTTTATGCCAATATAGGTAAACTGACCATCATAACAGTGTCTTATAAAGTCTGTTTTTACCCTGAACAGCTTATCTCCTACAATGATTTCACTTTCATCTTTAGAAAATCTGTTTAGCACAACGTAAAATGGAGTCAGATCGTCTTTACGCATTTTTAAAACAGCAACACGATTTACCATTTTCACAAGATCAAGATCGCCTGAAACTGTATTGCATTTTAAGGATACAGAATCAAGATCAGAACAGATAGTTTTAAGTGAATCTGAACGGGAATATCCATTAAGTTTTATAAGAGTATCTATTGAATCTGAAATAAATACACTATTATTTATTGAATGGTTAAATAAGGCCAAGGCTTTGGATTTGTAGTTTCTTCCAGGGAGCATTTCATTCATAGCCCTGTTGTACTGCTCTACAACCATTTCTTCACTGCGTATAAGCGACTGCAATGATAAATCATTTATCCTTGATGGAAGATATTTATATGTAAGTGCAAATACAGCAAAGGACAGTGCTACACCTGACAAGAGAACAGGAACTCTTGCAAACAGAGTCTTTATGAATTCTTTTGCAAAGGTTTTAATTCCGACAACAAAAACTGATCTTTCATGTCTTACAATTTCTATTGCCTTTTTAACCATAAAAGCAGATACATGTTTCTTCTGAGCTTCAAAGGCAATACACAGTGCTCTGTCAGCAACAGAGTTGATAATTCTTGGAAGACCACCGGTTCCCCTGTACAGAGCATTCATAGCTCTGTTTGTAAAAATAGGATCATGACATCCTGCCACCTGAAGACGATATGTTACGTATGCATGCACTTCATCTCGTTTAAAAGCCTTCAGATAAGCAAAAGCCTTTACTCTGCCCCAGAACATTTTATGCATTGGCTTTTGAATATTTTCGATTAAATCCTCCTGACCTACCAGAAGAAAATTAATCATTTTGCCAAGTTCACCTTCAATATTGAAGACAAGTCTAATCTGCTCTATAACTTCATCAGAAAGGCCCTGAGCCTCATCACATATAACAGTTGTGATAATTCCACTTTCAATTGAATGCTCTAAAAGCTTTCTAAGCTTTAAGGTAAGCTCTGCAATAGATTCAAAAGAGGTTGCTACAACGCCACTTGCTCTTAGGATGGTTGCAAGTAGCATATGTGGATCAAGTCTTGGATCATCAATGGCAATTATTCGCATTCTTTTTGGCAAAGAACGGATAAGCATTCTAACAGTAGTTGTCTTTCCGCTTCCTGAAGGGCCGGACAGAACACAAATAGATCCGTTTCTTGACAGATTGGTTGTAAGAATATCTAAAGCCTGATGCTGATAATTACCTACATAGTAGAAACGGTTATCAGGTAAACCATCAAATGGTAATTCGTCTAATGAGAAAAATTTTTCGTACATTTTCAAACCTTTTATACGTGGTAATTATAGCAAACCTAATGAAACGCACAAAATATACTGTACTTATGTGAGATATTCGTTATGAAATACTTTTTTTACATGAATCTTTTTTCATATAATTGAACGAGAATAACTAATAAGGCATAAACATAATGAAGATTTACCTTGTAGGCGGCGCTGTTCGTGATGAGCTGCTTGATATAAAAAATGCAGATAAAGATTACGTTGTAACTGGAGCTACTCCAGAACAGATGCTTGAACTTGGGTATACTCAGGTTGGTAAGGATTTTCCTGTATTTTTACATCCAAAGACTCATGAAGAATATGCCCTGGCCAGAACAGAAACTAAGAATGGAACCGGATATACAGGTTTTATCTGTGATTTTTCAAAAACAGTGACTCTTGAGGAAGATCTGTTAAGACGTGATCTGACTATAAATGCCATTGCAAAAGATCAGGATGGGAACTACATCGATCCTTATAAAGGAACTGAAGATATAAAAAACAGAGTTCTTCGTCATGTAAGTGATGCTTTTGTTGAAGATCCGCTAAGAGTTCTTAGAGTTGCAAGATTTTATGCCCGCTTCTATCATCTGGGTTTTACTGTTGCTCCTGAAACTATGGAGCTTATGAGGCAGATTGCAAAGTCAGGAGAACTTGAAACACTTACGGCAGAAAGAGTTTTCATGGAGCTTGAAAAAGCTTTAAAGACAAAAGATCCTGATAAGTTTATTCTTTGTCTAAGAGAGGCTGGTGCTTTAAAGTATGTGCTGCCAGAAATTGATAAACTCTTTGGAATTCCAGGTCCAAAAAGATGGCATCCTGAAATAGACTCAGGAATTCATACCTGCATGACTCTGCATATGATTAGCGAAAAGACAGACTGCCCTATCACAAGATTTGCAATGCTCTGCCACGATCTTGGAAAAGGAGAAACTCCAACTGTTCTATGGCCTCATCACAGATTACACAACGAACTTGGATTAAAACCTTTAAAATGCCTGTGCCAGAGGCTGCATGTTCCTTCTGTATATGAACAGTTTGCAATTAAGGTTGTAAAGTATCACTCAGTTATGCATCACCTCTACAAAAGTGGCGGAAAAACAGTTGTCAGCCTCTTTGACAATCTTGATGCATGGAGACGGGAAGAGTGGGTTAAACCTTTTGCCTTGTGCTGTAAATGCGATTTTCTTGGCAGATTAGGATTTGAAAACAGAGATTTTTCAAGAACTGACTATTTTCTTGAAATGTTTGATATCTGCAAAACAGTAAAGGCAAAGGAATTTGTTGATCAGGGATTTAAAGGACCTCAGATAGGACAGAAAATGTACGAAAAACGAGTAATGCTCGTTGAAGAGTACATGAAAAGCATCCCTGAAGATGAATTAAATGATAAGAACAATGAAAAGCCTGCTGCACTGACTGAGGATAATATAACGCTTGAAAGAAAAGCTCAGAATTCAAAGAAAAACAAGATGGGCTTTTTCAAAAAGAGATTATCTTCAGATCTTAACTTCACTGAAACAGAAGGGGATTACGATCTTTGACAGATCCACAAGGCTGAAGCCAGGGGCTTGTCACCACATCATTCGGCACAATTTGGTAAAAACAAAAACTGCAGTTTATCATCATAGACAAGCTGCAGTTTTCAAATCAAATACAGTTAGTTCTAGAACATCCAGAGAAGAACTGCACCTAATAGAACTCTATAGATTACAAACAGAGCCATACCTGATTTTGCAATATACTTTAAGAAAAGATGTATAACAATCAAAGCTACAATGAATGACAAGAAACTGCCAAGAATAATTGACATCCAGTCAACGCTCAGCTCAGGTGTTTTGTAAATCTTTATAAGTTCAAACAATGCTGAAGCCAGGATCACAGGAATTGACAGTAGGAAACTGAATCTTGCTGCAGCCTCAGGCTTCATTCCAAGGAAAAGGCCTGCAGTAAGTGTGATGCCTGATCTTGATGTACCAGGTATAACAGCAATAACCTGAGCCATACCGATAAACAGTGCCTGAACATAGGTAAGCTGTCGTAATGAATCAGCTCTTGCCCCCTGATTTGGAGAGATGTTTCTCCAGATCATCTTTCTGTTGGCATATGATGCAAAACCTAAAAGCAGACCGAAGCCAATAGTAGTCCATGCAATAACATGAATATTCTCTCTTATAGACTCAACAACAGACTCAAGGAAAATACCACCGATACATACAGGAATGGTTGCAATAATGATACACAGACCGATTCTTGCAATAGGAGTTATCTTGAATTTAATTGCAGCTTCTATGGTATATGAGCCAATTTTTACAAGATCAGCCATATAATAAAGAATAACAGCAAGTAAAGTACCAAAGTGCACTGCAACATCAAAGGCAAGGCCCTGATCAGGCCAGCCTAGAAGATGAGATGGAAAAATAAGATGAGCAGATGATGAAACAGGAAGAAACTCTGTTAAACCCTGAATAATTGCTAAAACAAGAACATGAAGTAAAGCCATCATTAATCCTTTACATTATTCCAGGCAGGAGCCTCTACAGACCAGTCAAAATCGATTTTAGCAACCTCATGACCTTCAGGAATTCTAGGCTCCATTTCCTCCCAGATATCCTTAACCTTAATCTTTAATAAAGGATGAATCAGCTCTGGATCTAATTCGCATAATGGAGCCAGCACGAAAGGATAATCCTGAATATCATGACGAGGAACCTTGCAAGGCTCTGTTAATACTTCATCACCAAAAGTCAGGATATCGATATCCAGTCTGCGCTTTAATCCAAAATTAGTACCATTGTTGAACATAAGCTCGGTGCCAGCAAGCTGCTCTACTTTCTGAAGACATGCATACAGATCGGTTATAGAAGCCTGTGTCTCACCTGCTAACACCATGTTGTAGTAATCTGGCTCGCCTGCTCTTACAGGGTGGCTAATCCATACTGATGATTTTTTGAAATTCTGTAACAGAGGACCGATTTTAGCTACGGCAAATCTTAAGGAATTCTCCCTGTTTAAATTTGATCCTACACCGAGGAAAACTTTTGTCGCCATTTTTTACTCCAACACTTTTGTTATTTTTATTCCTACCCCATCGCAGTTCTCTACTGCAAGTGGTTTATTTAATGTAATAGATACCTTCTTTGGTTTAAATTCCTTTAAGATGAGATCACACAGCTCTACACCTAATTCTTCAACGAGTCTTGCTTTTCTTTGTACAGTATATTCTTTTACTGTGTCTGCAAGCTCTGCGTAATTTATACTCTCATCAAGGTTACCAGAATAACCTGCTTTTTTTAAATCGCACTCAAGCTCAATTGAAATCATTAGTGGCTGTGTAATCTCCCTTTCATGAGGAAGTATACCAATTATACAGTCTACTTTTAAATTATTAATAAAGATATAATCGTTCATTTACAGTGGTTTAAGATTAGATAGCGGTGTTCTTGGGAAAACTTTTATGCTGTTATCACCAATCTGCCCTGCTTTGAAGCGTAGCATACCTACTTGTGCAATCATTGCTCCATTATCGGTACAGAATTCCTTTCTTGCAAAATAAATCTTTCCGTGAATTGAATCCATAAGAGCTTTTAATGCATTTCTTATATCCGAATTTGCAGATACGCCACCTGCAACAACTAAAGTTTTAATGCCAGTCTGCTTTAATGCTCTTTTGCACTTTATCTCAAGGGTACTTGCAATAGCCTCTGTAAAGCCTCTTGCAATATCAGCCTTTACATCTTTAAGATCATCCTTGTGCTCTAAAGTTGCATTTAGAACGGCAGTTTTAAGACCAGCAAAGCTAAAATCACAATTCGGATTTTTTATCATAGGTCTTGGGAAATTAAATGTACCACTCTTTCCCTTAGCAGCTAGTTTTTCAAGACCGGGACCGCCAGGATATGGAATTCCTAGTAATTTAGCAGTTTTATCAAAAGCCTCACCTGCAGCATCATCAACTGACTGACCTAATAACTCATACTGACCAGGCTTTTCAACCTTTATGAGCATTGTGTGTCCACCTGAAATGAGAAGTGCCACAAACGGGAATTGAATTTTTTCATCTTCAAGCATTGGAGCCAGCAGATGTCCTTCCATATGATGAACTGGAACACTGGGTATTCCAAGACCATAAGCTAAAGCACCTGCTTCCATGGCTCCAGCTAAAAGTGCACCGATAAGACCTGGACCTGCAGTATAAGCGATAGCACTTAAATCGCTTAACTTCATGTCAGCTTTTTCTAATACCAATCTTACTAGTGGAACTATTCTTTTAATATGATCTCTTGATGCAAGCTCAGGGACTACACCACCGTATTGAGCATGCATTGGGATCTGAGTATGCAAGGCATGAGCAATAAGGCCTTTTTCATCATCATAAATAGCTACACCTGTTTCGTCACAGGAGCTTTCGATTCCTAAAATGCGCATATATAATCCTTCTATTCTAGGCGATGATTTTATCAGATTTTACATTACATTTTCAGCATGAATGTTACAGGACCGTCATTTTCTAATGACACTTTCATATCAGCTCCGAACTGACCTTCCTGAACTTTCTGATATGTATTGTGCGCATATTTGATAAATTTATCGTACAGATCTTTTGCCTTTGTTGGAGGCATTGCAGGATCAAAGCTTGGGCGGTTGCCCTGCGCAGTATTTGCTGCAAGCGTAAACTGAGAAACTAAAAGAATCGCACCATCCACCTGTACAAGATTAAGATTCATCTTTTCATTCTCATCATAAAAGATGCGATACTTTAAAAGCTTATCAAACATCTTTTTAGCTTTTGCCTCATCATCGCCTTTTTCAAAACCTATAAAGGCAAGTATACCTTTTTGTATCTCACCGGTCACAGTGCCTTCTACAACAACCTTTGCAAAATTTACTCTCTGAATAAGTGCAAGCATATTATTTCCATTTAAAAAATTTGAATTCAGATTTTAAACGGTTTATTTTTTATTTCAAGAAAGTAATTTTTCATATCTAAGATATAATCGATGCAGTTGTTTTATAAGAAGAGATTATTATGTTTTTAAATTTTCTATGTATTGGTCTTGGCGGCTTTACAGGAGCATGTCTTAGAGCAATGACAGGTATTATTATTGCAAAGGCAGGTATTCTTGCATCATTTCCATTAGCAACTTTGCTTGTAAATATAACAGGATCATTTATGATTGGATTTCTTTTATCAATACCTTTTGTAACAGAAAATCCAAATCTAAAAGGATTTTTAACAGCAGGTCTTTTAGGTGGTCTGACTACCTTCTCAACATTCAGTTTTGATACTCTCTCTATGTTAGAACACAGAATGATTGTGCAGGCTTTTGCAAATATTATGCTGAACGTTTTTCTTTCACTTACAGCATGTTTTGCAGGCTATCTTCTTGCAAAACTCTTAATAAGAATTTAGTACAGCCAAAATAGCTGGTATATCAAAATTGATGGATATACCGGCACAACAATTTATAAACAGAAAATTGGCTTTCTTAAATAGAAATACAGTGGTTCAAATTCGTCTAAAGAATCATTTATATAATGAACTTTTCTAAATTACTCTACTTTTTGTCTAATCAATAAAATCATCAGTAATGAATTTGAATGTTCCATCATATAAAACTCAAATTATCCATCAAAATTCATATCACTTAGTCTAATGCAGGCAAAATCTCAAATGCCAGTTTCAGCTGTAAAGATAGAATCAAGGATGTAACCTGCAAATTCAAATGAAGTTACAGGATCACAACACCAGCATAGATGAATGAAATACAGATTTTAATCGTATTGTTAAGCTAGAAGAGTCTAAACAGTACAGAAACGAAAAAACCGCAATCAAAAGACTGCGGTTTTTCTAAAAAGGATGCCTGGCAGTGACCTACTCTCAC
>NZ_JAGFNY010000034.1 GCF_019448115.1 Succinivibrio faecicola
ACCCGTAGCTCAGCTGGATAGAGTAATCGGCTACGAACCGATCGGTCAGGAGTTCGAATCTCTTCGGGTGCGCCACTTAATCAATCCTTTGTAAAGTAAACACATACATTGACTTGTCTTGCACTGTATTCCTTGGATAAGTAAAAAGCAGATCTTTCTTAAAAATTATTGTTTAATATTATCAATGCCAAAGTAATATGGTTTAAAATATCTATTCTGAACAAAAAATAAATTTTATACAGATATGGCTGAAAAGAAGAACTACAGACAAGATCAGGAAATTCTTAATACTTTAAAGGAAATGCCAAAGAATGAAGAGGCTGAACGTAACTTTTTAGGCGCTCTTTTGACTGATGGTAAACTTCTTGAAAAGGTAAGAGAAAATGTCGGCATGCTCGACAGTAAGGATTTCTTTTCTGAAAAGCATCGCATTATATATGAGCAGATCTTAAAAAGAGCTGCTACAACTGATGATTTCAATCCGTTAGTTTTAAGTGCTGAATTAGAAACAGCTGGTACTCTTGATAAAGCTGGCGGAGCTCCTTATATAGCTTCATTGCAGGATATTACATCTCCAGTTGCAGCCATCGCTGAATATGCAAAGATTATCAGAGATACAGCCAGAAGAAGAAGGCTTATAACTGTATGTCAGCATATTGAAAAAATCTGTTATCTTCCAGAGAGCCGTTCTGTAGAAGACATTTATGACGAAGCTCAAGGCCTTGTTTATGAGGTATCAGAAGCAAGAAATGCAGGTCAGAATTCTGGTCCTAAACAGATGACTGAAGTTGCTATTGAACTTATTGAGCAGATCAAGTCAGACATGAATTCAAACAAGCAGATGCATGGTGTTGCAACTGGCTTTAGAGAGCTTGATGAGCTTACATCAGGACTGAGAGGTGGCACACTCAATATTATTGCAGCACGTCCTGGTGTTGGTAAAACTTCTTTTGCCATGAACATTGTTGCTAATATTGCAATGGATCTGAATGAAACAAGACCAGCTCTTGTATTCTCCCTTGAAATGCCTGCAAAAGAAATTGCAACCCGTATGTTATCAAGCTTTGGTAGAGTATCAGGCAAAGATCTTGTTTCAGGTAAAGCCTCTGCAGATCAGTGGCACAGAATTATTCAGAAAGTAAGACTGTTGACAAGAAAAGATGAAAGCAATCAGGATAGATCAATGCTTTACATTGATGATACTTCTGATATTGCACTAACCCCATTGGAGTTACGTTCAAGAGCAAGAAAGATTGCACTTGATAACGGTGGACTGTCTGTAATCATGGTTGACTATATTCAGCTTATGAAATCACAGACAAAGCTTGAAAACCGTGCTCAGGAAGTAGGTGAAATCTCTCGTTCATTAAAACAGTTATCAAAAGAGCTTGATGTACCAATTCTTGCTCTTGCCCAGTTAAATCGTGAAGTGGAAGGCCGTAAGGATCACCGCCCAATGAATTCTGATCTTCGTGAATCAGGATCTCTTGAGCAGGATGCCGACATGATTATGTTCATTCACCGTGATGACGTATATAAAGCAGGAAATGACGGTGATGGAAAGGCTACTCTAATTGTAAGTAAGAACAGAAACGGTTCAACAAAAGATATTGAACTTCAGTTCCAGGGTGCCTACACAACCTTCTATAACAAAGATGAAGCGTCAAGTTATCAGGACGATATTCCTCTTCCTGATAATGTACCATATCAATAAAAAGGATAATAAGAAATGCAATGCGTAACAGCATTTATAAACAAACAGGCATTAATAGATAATATAAAAGTAATTAAAGCAAAGGTTCCAAATTCAAAAATAATAGCGGTTGTTAAAGCAAATGCCTATGGACACGGGCTTATTGCAGTTGCTGATGCACTTAAAGAAAGAGTTGATGCATATGCTGTATCTAGAATTTCTGAGGCAATGGAATTACGCAGGCATGGAATTGAAAAGCAACCTATTGTGTTACTTGAAGGCTTTTACAACGATGAAGATCTAGCCTATATTTCTAAATTCAATTTATTTACTGCAGTTCATGATGAAGAGCAAGTAGAGGCTATTGAAAGGGTGAAACTGGCAAAGCCTATTCACGCATGGCTGAAAATAGATGTAGGAATGCATCGCTTAGGCTCTCATGATAAAGCAGAGATATTCAGATTAAAGGAACGTCTTGAGAAATCTCCAAACGTTATAAAACCAATAGGTCTTATATCTCATCTATCTGTTGCAGATACTCCATCACATGTTGAATACAACAAAGAGCAGATTGAATTTTTCAATGATATTGCAAAGGAATTTGATGGAGATAAATGTCTGGCAAATTCCGCAGGAATATGCAGATGGCCAGAATCTCACACTCAGTGGGTAAGACCAGGCATTATTATGTACGGTATTTCTCCATTTGATGATGAAGATGCAAAGAGTCTTGGTCTAAAACCTGTTATGACTCTTAAAAGCCGTATACTAGCAACACATAAGATCAAAAAAGGTGATAAGGTTGGTTATGGCGCCTACTATGTTGCAGATAAAGATACAACAATAGGTATTGTGGCAATAGGTTATGGTGATGGCTATCCAAGAAGTGCTCCAAATGGTACACCTGTACTAGTAAATGGAAGAATCGTTCCTACAGCAGGTCATGTTTGCATGGATATGCTTTTTGTTGATCTTGGTGAAAATGCAACTGATAAGGTTGGCGATGAAGTTGTTTTATGGGGTGATGGTTTACCTGTAGAGAAAATAGCATCTTTATGCAATACCATTCCTTATGAATTAACCTGCCACATTATGCCAAGAGTAAATGTGGAATTCTCATAGATTAAAAAAGGAGGCATTAGCCTCCTTCCTACAAAAAATCTACCTATCTGAAATATGTTTTTTTATCTTTCTGTTCTGAAGAAAAACACAGATAAGCATTAAAGAAACTCCCAAATAAAAAGAAAAATTAAGCTCCTTATTTTCATTAAAAAGGATCATAGCAATTAAAATTGCATATACAGGTTCTAGATTGAATGTTAAAGATATAGTGAAAGCAGACAGTTTTTCTGACAGCTGAACAACTAGAAGATACAAAAGAACGGTAAATACAGTTGCAAGCAGTACAAGATAGAATATATCAAGTTTTCTAAATTCAATTGGTTCATCATTCAAAACAAGATATGGCACTGCACATATAAGCATAAACACAAAACCACCAAACATTTGGTAATTTACAAAAGTATAAGGATCTTTTTTGTAACTGAATTTTTTGTTGAATACTGCAAAAAGTGAAGAAAACAAACTGCTTACAAGCCCTACAGCAATGCCTATTCTGAATTTTGTATCGAAGTTGAAAATAAGGAAAAGTCCTAATACAGATAAAAGCGTATAAACGAAATTTGATTTGTCAAAACGAGTTTTTATGATAAGTGGCTCAAGAACAGCAGTAAAGAAACCAGTTGTTGCAAGAGTGACTGTTCCTATAGATATATTGGATAGTTTTATAGATAAGTAAAACAGTACAAGGTGTGTTGCAAGAATAGCACCTGTAATTATGCCGTGTATTTTATGTCTTACAGGAAATTTCTTGAGTTTATGCATTGCTTTCAATATAAAGTAGATAAAGGTTGCTGCAATTGAAAATCTTATAAATACAAGAATAAATGCATCATAACTGATGAGTCTTCCAAAAACACCAGTAAAACCTGCTAACAAAACAGCAAAATGCAGTTTTAAAAATAATTGCAACATAACCCACCATATAAAAAAAAGAGCCAGGAGGGCTCTTTTTTGAAAGCTAATAATTCAGGGAATTATTTTTTTACAATTCTCATTGAAAGGTCAAGAGCTCTTACATTCTTGGTTAAAGCTCCTACAGAGATAAAGTCTACGCCTGTAGCTGCAAATTTGCCAATTGTATCAATGTTTACGTTGCCTGAAATTTCAAGTTTAGCCTGTTTGTTGGTGATCTTTACAGCTTCTATCATCATGTTGTACTCAAAGTTGTCAAGCATAATGATATCTGCTTTTGCATCAAGAGCCTGGTGCAGTTCATCAAGGTTTTCAACCTCAACCTCAACTTTAAGATCTGGTCTTAGCTTACGAGCTCTTTCCACTGCATTAGCGATACCGCCAGAAGCCATGATATGGTTTTCCTTGATAAGGAACATATCAAAAAGACCGATTCTGTGGTTATGACCACCGCCGCATACAACAGCATACTTAAGAGCTGTTCTCAGGCATGGAAGAGTCTTTCTTGTATCAAGAAGGCGGCATGAAGTTCCTTCCATAGCTTTTACATACTGTGATACAAGTGTTGCTGTTCCTGAGAGAGTCTGAACAAAGTTCAGAGTTGTTCTTTCAGCGGTTAATAGAATTCTTGCTTTTCCTTTAACTTTGAATAGCTGAGTGCCAGGTTCAATAGCATCACCATCTGCAACAAACCAGGTAATTTCAGTGTCACCACCTAGCTGTCTGTATACTTCCTCAACCCATTCTTTACCGCAGAAAATACCAGATTCACGGGTGATAATGATTGCCTCGTCGCACTCATCTTCGTCGATAAGTTGACTTGTAACATCAAATTTAGGATCGAGGACTCCGCCTAAATCTTCAGTTAAAGCCATCTTTACTGTTGTTTTGATATCATCCTGTAACATAACTGTGTCCTATAAATATCGCAATATCAGTTATTTTAACACATAATTGAAAATATATCTTTTCATAGAAACTTGATATTAATCAGTGTGATAAACAAAATTTTCTTATTGCTTGAGCTTTGTCTATCATCAAATATATTAATTTTCTTAAAATTGCTAAAAAATACAGTCTCACATATAAGGAGAAAAAATGGATAATTTTGTTTTCTATGCGCCAACACTGTTTTCCTTTGGAAAGGATACTGAAAAAGATACTGGCAAATATGTAAAACTGTTTGGTGGCAAAAGAGTTCTTATTCACTTTGGTGGCGGATCAGTGATAAAAAGTGGTCTATTAAATAGAGTGAAAAAGTCATTGGATGAGTATGGAATTTATTATGTTGAACTTGGAGGAGTTCGTCCAAATCCTCGCAGTTCTCTTGTCTATGATGGAATAGAACTTTGCAGAAAAGAGAATATTGATTTTGTTCTTGCAGTAGGTGGCGGAAGTTCGATAGATTCGGCAAAGGCAATTGCAGCAGGTGCTGTTTATGAGGGAGATTTCTGGGATTTTTATGAAAAGGGCATTGAAGTACAACATGCTCTTCCTATTGGTACTGTTCTGACAATTTCTGCCGCTGGATCTGAAGGTTCTCCTGATTCAGTGATAACAAAAGAAGAAGGTATGTTTAAAAGAGGAGCTTCAGGAGATGCAATTAGACCTAAATTCTCTATTCTAAATCCTGCACTGACTCAGACTCTGCCTGCTTATCAGACAGCTTGTGGAATAACAGATATCATGGCACATCTGTATGAAAGATATCTTACTAATACAACAGAAGTTGAAACTACAGACAGAATGATAGAGGCTTTACTTTTAGCCATGATTCACGAAGGTCCAAGAGTAATTGCTGATCCTGATAATTATCAGGCAAGAGCAAACATAATGTGGGCTGGTATGCAGGCTCACAACAACTCATGTGGTGTCGGTAGATCTCAGGATTGGACAAGTCATGATATTGAACATGAACTGTCAGCTTTATATGACTGCACCCATGGTGCTGGTCTTGCTGTGGTTATGCCTGCTGTATTTACCTATAACCTGAAACACGATGTTATGAGATTCGCAAAGATTGCTCATAGGGTTTGGGGCTGTCACATGGATTTTGAAAATCCAGAAAGAACAGCAAAAGATGGAATAAAAGCTCTTTCAAACTTCTTAGAATCAATCGGAATGCCAAAGAATTTTGCACAGCTTGGTGCAAAGCAAGAAGATATTGAGCATATGGCTCACAGTGCATGCTTCGGTGCTGGCAGAAATGGAACAATAGGTGGTTTTGTTTCATTAAATCAAAAGGATGTTGAAAATATCTACAAACTAATGATCTAGTCATATATGTTCAGTATAAACAGCTAAAATTTTCAATACCGGATTTTACTGATTCGGTATTGCTTTTTACATCGCTTTTTTTCAAATCTCAAAAAGAGTTTTTATTTTGAAATTTCTTTTAAGGCGGCAAACCTTTGTCTTGAAAAAACTCTTAATCAAAGCGATTTTATTGTTACTTTTATTTTTATATTTGTTATAATTTTCACTTAATTTTGCAAAAATGAGATTTAAATCGTGTTAGAAACTATTTCTGTCAAAGATCATGTAGCTCAGTTAAGAGATCGAGCAGATGCTCTTAGGGGGTATCTTTGACCTTCAGTCAAAGCAGGAGAGGCTTGAAGAAGTTAACGGCCTTCTGGAAGATCCCAAATTATGGGATGATCCTGCTAAAGCTCAGGAACTAGGAAAAGAAAGACAGACTCTCACCGCTGTAGTTTCACGTTTCAAAGATCTCTATCAGGGGCTGGATGATGTCCTTACTCTTGATGAGATGGCACGTGAAGAGAATTCAGATGAGCTTACAGCTGAAACTGTAAATGAAGTTGAACGTCTTGAAGGCGAGCTTGTAAAGCTTGAGCTTGAAAGAATGTTCTCCGGTCCTAATGACAACGATCCTTGTTATATGGATATTCAGTCAGGCTCTGGTGGTACAGAAGCTCAGGACTGGGCTGAAATGGTGATGCGTATGTACCTGAAGTTCGGTGAGAAACATGGATTCAAGGTTACAGTCGAGGAACTTTCTGAAGGTGAGGTTGCAGGTATCAAATCAGCAACTCTGCGCTTTGAAGGTGACCATGCCTACGGATATTTCAGAACTGAGACAGGAGTACACCGTTTAGTCAGAAAATCTCCTTTTGACTCAAACAACCGCAGACATACATCATTTTGTTCTGCATATGTTTATCCGGAGATTGATGACAATATTGAAGTTGAAATCAATCCTGCAGATTTAAAGGTTGATGTATACAGATCGTCAGGTGCTGGCGGTCAGCATGTTAATAAAACTGAATCTGCTGTACGTATTACCCACGTACCGACTGGTATTGTTGTGTCCTGTCAGAATGAACGTTCTCAGTTCCAGAACCGCGACCAGGCGATGAAACAGTTAAGAGCAAGATTATATACATTAGAGCTTGAAAAACGTCAGAGTATTCAAAAGGAAATTGAGGATAGCAAGTCTGATATCGGATGGGGATCTCAGATCCGTTCTTACGTACTTGATGATGCTCGAATTAAAGATTTACGTACAGGTGTTGAATGCCGTGACACAAGCAAAGTGCTTAACGGTGATCTAGACCAGTTTATCGAAGCTAGTTTAAAGTCCGGACTTTAAACAATTAAATTAGGAAAAAATGAAGATGGCACAGGAAAACATTGGCAGTGCAGAAAATTTAAACAATGTGATGCAGGAGCGCCGTAGCAAATTAGAGCTCTTACGTCAGAACGGTCAGGCTTATCCTAACGACTTCCGTCGCGATGCATTATCTAAAGATATCATCGCCGCTTGTGCAGACAAGGATAACGAGACTCTAGAAAGCGAGAAAAACACCTATACCATCGCTGGCCGTGTTATGACACGCCGTATTATGGGTAAAGCTTCATTTGCAACCTTACAGGATATGGGTGGCCGTATTCAGATTTATGTTGCAAGAGATAACTTACCTGAGGGTGTATATCAGGATGTTTTTAAGAAACTTGATTTAGGCGATATTATCGGTGTTACCGGTTATGCTTTCAAAACCAAGACCGGCGAATTGTCACTACATGTAAGTGCATTAAGACTGTTAGTTAAGTCTCTTCGTCCTCTTCCAGAAAAATTCCATGGTTTAACTGATCAGGAAGCTCGCTGCCGTCAGAGATACGTTGATCTGATTGCAAATGAGGAATCACGTCGTACATTCGAGATCCGCACCAAGGTTGTATCATTCATCCGTAAGTATATGAACGAGCATGCATTTATGGAAGTTGAGACTCCAATGATGCACGTTATTCCTGGTGGCGCTAATGCAAAACCATTCATTACTCATCACAATGCTTTAGATATGGATATGTACTTAAGAATCGCTCCTGAGTTATATCTAAAGAGACTTGTTGTTGGTGGTTTTGAGCGCGTATATGAAATCAACCGTAACTTCAGAAACGAAGGTATCGATGTTCGCCACAATCCTGAATTCACCATGATGGAATTCTATATGGCATATCAGGACTACCATGACCTTATCGACTTTACAGAAGATCTGTACAAGAAGATGTCATTAGAGGTTTTAGGTACCACCAAGATCCATTATGGCAAGGAAGGTGAGCCTGGTTTAGACATTGATTTCTCAAAGCCATTTGACAGATTAACAATGAAAGAATCAATTGTTAAGTATGGCAATGGTATCACAATGGAAGATCTAGCTGATGAGAATAAGGCTCGTGAGCTGTGCAAGAAACATCACATTGAGTTAATGGATGGCTGGACTTTAGGTCATTACATTACCGCTTTATTTGATGAACTTGTAGAGGCAAATCTTCAGCAGCCTACATTCATTACCTCATATCCTGCAGTAGTATCTCCACTTGCAAGAAGAACTGATGGTGATGAAGAGTTTACAGATCGTTTCGAGTTCTTTATCGGTGGTCGCGAGATCGGTAACGGTTTCTCAGAGCTGAACGATCCTGATGATCAGGCTGGTCGTTTCCGTCAGCAGGCTGAAGCTAAGAAGCATGGCGATGATGAAGCTATGTACTATGATGAGGACTATATCAATGCAATGCAGTATGGTCTTCCTCCAACCGCTGGTGAAGGTATCGGTATTGACAGAACTGTAATGTTATTTACAAACAGTCACACAATTCGTGATGTTATTTTATTCCCAACATTAAGACGTAATTAGTAATTACTAAGGTGAGCAAAATGAAAAAGTACCAAGGTTCAATGGTAGCGCTAATAACTCCTTTCTCAAACGGTAAGGTTGATTTCGCTGCTCTTGAGAAAATGGTAGAGTTCCAGATTCAGAATGGAACTACCTGTCTTGTTGTAACAGGTACAACAGGTGAATGTCCAACATTAACTAATGAAGAGCACATCGAAGTAATCAAACGTTCAGTTGAAGTTGCTAATGGCCGTGTTCCAGTTATGGCAGGTGCAGGTTCAAACAATCCTGTAGAGGCTATTGCATTATCTAATGCTGCAAAAGAAGTTGGAGCTGACAGCCTTTTACACAATGCTGGCTACTATAACCGTCCAAATCAGGAAGGTTTATATGCTCACTTCAAGATGGTTCATGACAACACAGATTTACCAATCTTTATTTACAACGTACCAGGCCGTACTGTTGTAAATATCTCTTCTGAGACTGTTGCAAAACTGTCAAAGTTAGAGAGAGTAGTTGGTATTAAGGATGCAACTGGTAACCTTGAGAGACCATGGCTTGAGCGCAATATGATTGATAAGCCATTTATCTTCTTATCAGGTGAAGATTCAACTGCTGTATCATTCAATGTTGCAGGCGGTGTTGGTGTTATCTCTGTTACTGCT
The DNA here is from genome assembly GCF_019448115.1 of Succinivibrio faecicola. Taxonomy (GTDB): domain Bacteria; phylum Pseudomonadota; class Gammaproteobacteria; order Enterobacterales; family Succinivibrionaceae; genus Succinivibrio; species Succinivibrio faecicola. The sequence continues at coordinate 9,528 of NZ_JAGFNY010000034.1, forward strand.
AACGTTGCTCCTGCATTAGTAGCCAAGGTTCAGAATCTGACTTTAGAGAAGAAGTGGGAAGAAGCCGCAGAGCATCAGCTTAAGTTAATGAAGCTTCATAAGTTAATGTTCAAGGAGCCAAGTCCAGCTCCTGCTAAGTATGCAGCATCATTATTAGGCTTATGCAAAGAAGATGTTCGTTTACCAATTCTTCCTGTTTCTGATTCATTAAGAGCAGAAATCAAGGCAGAAATGCAGAAACTTGAGCTTATTTAATGACAGATATTCAAGATTCAAAGAATACAACTCAAGAGCAGGCAGTACAGCACAGAATTAAATCCTTTGTTGTAAGAGCAGGCCGTATGACTGAGGGGCAGATAAGAGCAATAGAAACTCTTGGTCCTCGTTTTATGGTTAATGTAGAAGATTTGCAGCCACTTGATCTGGATGCAATCTTCGGTCGTTCTGCTCCTGTAGTTGTAGAAATCGGATTTGGCATGGGTGTTTCTTTTGTTCAGATGGCAAAGGATAACCCTGATTGTAATTATCTAGGAATCGAAGTTCATCCTCCAGGGGTTGGCTCTTGCCTTAAGCTTATTGATGAAAATCAGCTGACAAATGTAAGAATCATTCAGCATGATGCTTTTGATGTAATCACTAAGTGCTTAAAACCAGAGAGTGTGGATATTCTTCAGATATTTTTCCCTGATCCATGGCCTAAAAAGAGACATGTAAAACGTCGTCTGATAAACGATGAATTTGTACAGCTGGTAAGACCTCTGTTCAAACATGGTGGTCAGTTCAGAATGGCAACTGATTGGGAAGATTATGCAAATCAGATGCTTGATGTTATGACTAGGGCAGAAGGTTATACAAATACCTCTTTGGATGGAACATTTATTCCACGCCCTGAGTATAGACCAGTCACCAAATTTGAATCACGTGGTCAGCGATTAGGTCACGGTGTTTGGGATTTGGTGTTCAAGCGTGACTGATAAGTTAGAAGAAAGAAAAACAGGCCTTCGCGAATACGTTCGCGAATGCCTCAAATTAGATAATCCAGAGCTAGTATCACTAAATGGCGATGCTAGCTTTAGACGATACTTCAAAATACCATCTACACAGTTTATTGCTGTAGATTCTCCTCCTGATACTCAAAAGAATAAAGAGTTCGTATCTATTGATAAAGCCTTATACGCATCTGGTGTAAGAGTTCCTTCCATACATTTTATGGATCTGGAAAAAGGTTATTTCATTATCGAAGATCTTGGAAATGTAACTTTTGCGGATGTAAGTGTGAAGAACACAAAGCAATGGTATAAAAAAGCTATTGATGTTCTTAGTGATATTCTTCCTGTCAAAAGAGATGATGAAGTTCAGTTTGATGAACAGTTCATCAGATTTGAACTTTCTTTATTTGAAACATGGATGCTAAACAAGGGACTTAATGTAACATTAGATGCTCTGGAAAAATCTGTTCTTGAAGAGGCATACGATGAACTTGTAAAAGTATGTCTGTCACAGCAACAGTGTTCAATGCACAGAGACTATCACAGCAGAAATCTGATGGTACGTGATAATGAATTGTACGTGATTGATTTTCAGGACATGGTAAGAGGTCCTATAACTTATGATTTAGCCTCTTTACTGTATGATTGCTATGTTGATTTAGCTCCAGGTCTAATTGATTCATTAAGTGCTTATGCATACAACTTATTTACTGATAAGGGAATTATTAAAAATGTTCCTTATGAGGTATTTGTACAGAATATGCGCTTAACGTCGTTGCAGCGACACATAAAGGTTTTAGGCATTTTTGTAAGACTGTCTGTTCGTGATGGAAAAGATGGTTATCTTAAAGATCTGCCAAGAGTCATAAATTACGTCTTAAAAGAGTGCGATATCAGTCCTAAATTTAGTAAACTAAAAGCTTTGATACAGAAGTATGTTGTAGGTAAATACTAAAATGAAAGCCATGATTTTAGCTGCAGGCCGAGGAGAAAGACTTCGACCTATAACCGATACAATTCCAAAGCCATTAGTTGAAGTAGGACAGATCCCATTACTTGTTCATCATATTAACAAGCTAAAAAAGGCAGGAATTACAGATATTCTTGTTAATTCAGCACATCTGTCTGAAAAGATAGTATCTTATCTTAAAGATGGATCTTCATTTGGTGTAAATATCACTCATTCAGTTGAAGGTCCAGGAGGTCTTGAGACTGCAGGTGGAATTATTAATGCCCTGTCCTTTTTTGAAGGTCAGGATTTTCTTGTTGTGAATGGTGATACCTTCATTGATGCTGATTATTCCCAGTTTTTAGTTCCAGTCAAGGATGATACTTGTGCACACCTTTTTCTGACAGAGAACCCAAAGCATAACCAGAAAGGAGATTTTGATCTTCTTGAAAATGGTGAATGCACAAAAGGTTCAATGTATACGTTCTCTGGTGCCGCAAGATACCAGTCATCTGCTTTTGAAGGATATGAAGTTAGCAAGCTTAAACTGTCTGTTCTTTTTGAAAAGTGGTCAAAAGAGCATAAAATGAAAGGTCAGCTTTTAAAAGGAAGATGGTTTGATGTAGGTACTATTGAGCGTCTTGAAGAAGTAAATACATACTACAAAGAGAACTGTGATGTCTGATAAGGATACAAGCAAAGATCTTTTATTAAAAACTAGTGATCCAAAGCCACCAGTAAAACCTAAAAGAGATTTTAAAGGTATTTTTGTTGGTTTTGGTATCGGCATTTTTCTTGCTGTAATAACTCATTATTTTGTATTTATTCCAATTGTAGCAATAGTTGGTTTTCTTCTTGTAGATAGAGTTGTTTACAGGAACTCATTAAAAATATATGAAGAAAAGCTCTTGGCCTATAATGCTTATCTTGCATCTATAGAAGAAGAGGAAAGGCAAAAAGAGCAGAAAAAAGAGCAGAGAAAAATTAAGGCTGCTCAGAAAAAGAATCGAGAAGATAAGGCTTCTTTATACGAGAATATCTACACTGTAGCAGGTTACGTTCTTGCTAATGTTTCAGATCTGAATGTATATATTCAGAATGCTGAAGATGTGATAGCTCACTTTAAGGCAACAGAAGAGGAAAGAACAGTTGCTGTTGAGGCTTTTAACAGAGCATTGGATCCTGCTTTTAATGTAAGTAACTACGTAGAAAGTTATGTTGCATATGTAGGAAAGAACAGAGACTATATAAACTGCGTTCTTACTTATGCATACATCATAGCTTCAGATGGCGAAACTATTGACCCTGAGGTAAAACCAAGACTATTTGAGCTTGGTAAGCAAATGGGGGCATCAGCAGCATCGTTAAAGAGACTGTTCAGTTCAAATGGTGCTGAAGCTAGATTTGCAAGAATGTATGATAAAGAGGATCTGTCTTCTTCAACTGATGTCAGCGTAGATGTTAATGAGTCATCTGAGGCAAAAGGTTCTGGCAATAAGCAAAAGACAGAGAATCCATACAAGAAAGGCAGAAGCAAGATAGATGAGGCTCTTGAGATCCTTGATCTTACAAGAAATGCAACTTTTGAAGAAATAAAAAGAGCATATAAGAAACTTATGCTCAAGTATCATCCAGACAGACTTGCATCACAGGGACTGCCTGAAGATATGATTGCAATTTATACAGAGAAGGCAAAAGCAGTTCAGGTTGCTTTTGCATTCCTAGAAAAAGAATATAAAGATTTCGTTTAGGTATATAGATGGATTTATATATTGGAAGAATTGTTGGTTTTATCATAGGTTTTTTCTTTTTTGGGGGACCTATAACAGGTATTATCGGAGCTGGTATAGGTTACATACTTGTCGATAAGGATAAAATCAAGAAAGCTAAGAGCAGAGAACAGGCTCAAAGAGCATTTACAGATGCATCCTATAACCTGTCATTGGTGGATATAACATTTTCCATGATGGGGTATGTTGCAAGAGGCGCAGGCAGAATCAATCAGGATCATATTCAGTTTGCTAACAATATCATGGATATGATGCAGTTGACTGAAGAAGCAAGATCTGTTGCAAGAACTTCATTTTCAAAAGGAAAATCTGAAGACTATAATCTTACAGAAACAATTTCGCAGCTTCACTCATTAGTTGGAAATAATTCATCATTCATTGAATACATAATAGAGATTCAGATTCAGGTTGCTGTTTCTGATGGATATCTAGATGATGAGGAGCTTCGCCGTTTAACACGCATTGGCTCAATGCTTGGTATATCTGAATTATCCTTACAGCGTTTAATCTATATTCGTTATGCTGAAGTCAAGATGAAGAAAGGATATACTTCTGGCAGTTCCTACCGTGGCAGTGAAGATAGATACTCACATAATCACTACGAATCAGGTTCAAATCAGAACAGCTCAACTTATAATTCTTCATCATCAGCATTGAGTGCTGCCTATGAGGTATTGGGCATAAGTGAAAGTGCGACCGATGAGGAAGTAAAAAAAGCACATAAAAAGCTTATGCTTAAATATCATCCTGACAGGTTGGCATCATCAGGCTTAACACAGGAAATGATTCGACTTTATACAGAGAAAGCAAAAGATATTCAGGCTGCTTTTGACATGATTAAAAAAGCACGAGGAATATAGATTATTCTCTGCAAAGGAAATCTGGAAAAGACTTGAATTCCAGTCTTTCACATGTATGAGGATGACTGAATTCAAGACTGAATGCATGCAGACATAATCTTGAAGCTTTGTCAGTATTGGTTTTTCCGTAGAAACGATCGCCTAGTATCGGATGAGATATTTCGTTTAAATGAACTCTTAGCTGATGTGATCTTCCTGTTATTGGGGTAAGCTCAACTAAAGAGCAGTTTTTTGTACAGACGATCTGTTCATTAATAGAAAAATTATCAACTCTTCTGTAAATGGTATGAGATGGTTTACCCTGTTCAAAATCAACAATCTGCAGAGGTCTTCTTTCAAGATCGCATCTTATAGGAAGCGTAACATCACCTCTTTCATCTATAAGTCCTTCTACTAATGCATAGTAAAGCTTAAGAACTGTTTTTGCTTCAAACTGTCTGCAAAGATTTGAAGTAGCCTCTTTATTTAAAGCAACAACCATAAGACCTGAAGTATCCATATCAAGTCTGTGTACAGCAGCGCAGTCCCTGTGAAGAGTTCTGATCCTTGAAATTACGCTGTCGTAATGACATTCAAGCCTGCCAGGAACAGACAGTAAGCCAGATGGTTTGTTAACTACCATGATGAAATCATCATGGTAGAGAATATCCAGAAAAGGATCTTTTGGAGGATTGTAGATAAAATTATCCACGACTGATTCTATAAACAGTTTTCGTCAAAATTTGAATTTTCATAAACCTTTCGTGCATTCTGTGCAGGTACGTTAAGGCCTAATTCTTCATAGTTTTCAATCATTCTTTCGAGTGCTTTCTTTACATATTTTGTATCAGAGAATGAATAAACAATGGTCTGATAATGGCGAATAGCAGAAATCAGAGCACCCTTTTTCTGATAGAAAGAAGCAATTTCCCATTCACGTCTTGCAATCTGATCCTTTACACCAATAAGTCTGTAGTATGCATCTTTTGCATATGGTGAATCAGGATAGGTTTCAATCAGATCATAAAAGTTTTTGTATGCATCATACAGGTTTTGAGGATCCTTTTGTGCTCTGTCAAAACCTAAAAAATCCTGGAGCATAGTTCCATGAGCCTGAAGATAAGTTAATCCAGACAAATAAAGAACATAGTCTGCATACATTGAGTTTGGATTCAATCTGTTATAACGAGAAATTGCAGCTCTAGCTAAATCAGTTTTATGTGATTTATAGTAAACATAGATCATATCAAGCTGAACCTGATCGGTTAATTCACCGAAAGGATAGCGAGAGTCTAAAGCAGTAAGATAATCTACAGCATTTGAGTAGTCGCCTAAAGATGCATACTGTTTTGCTTTTGCGTGTAGAGCTTCTTGTGACAGATCTGGAATTGCATCCTTTTCGACAATTTCACTTGAGCAACCAGTCAACAGCATTGCAAGCGCAGCAAAAGGAAGCAGAATTTTTTTAGAAAACATCAATATGCCTCATGTTCTGTTTATTGTAATAGTTATCAAATCATCTTCATATGATAACTGATATCAATCTTTTTTTCACAGAGATATCAAAAAAAATGATGTATAAAGAGCAAAAAGAGATATGTTTTGATTTTTTTTTGATATGGCAGTTTGCTTATTAAATCAGACTCTTTTATTAGAGCTATAGGCACTAACGTGTTTTGAGTAATAATTTCACCTGATATATAATAAATTAAGTTTTTTAATCACGGTATCAAAGAGAACATGTCAGAGAAAACCGAATATACTGTAAAGGATGAACATCATGGTAAGCGTCTTGATGCTTTTTTAGCTCAGATGGCCCCTTCCTATTCTAGATCTGCATTAACACAGATGATCAAAGATGGTTTTGTGCAGATTGATGGAAAAGAAGTTACAAAACCAAGCCTAAAATTAAGTTCAGCTCAGATTGTTTCACTTTCAGAGCAACAAAGAGAGGAGCTTGAAAATCAGCCTCAAGACATTCCTCTTGATGTTATTTATGAAGATGAATATCTGATTGTTATAAATAAGCCTGTTGGTCTAGTCGTTCATCCAGGTTCCGGCATTAAGGATGGTACTATCTTAAATGCTATGCTTTATCACTATCCTGAAACAGCAACTCTTGCAAGAGCTGGTATTGTTCATCGTCTTGATAAGGATACATCAGGGTTAATGGTTATTGCCCGTGAGAAGTATGCTCAGATCAAGCTTATAAGAGCTATCTCAAAACATGACGTTGTTCGTGAATATGAGGCTATCTGTCAGGGACTTGTAACTTCCGGTGGTACCGTTGAAGCGTCCATTGGAAGAGATTCATTTAACAGAACCAAAATGGCTGTGGTAAATGATGGATTCGGTCGTGAGGCAATTACACATTATCGTGTAATGGAGCAGTTTAGAGAACACACTTTACTAAAATTAAGACTGGAAACTGGTCGTACACATCAGATCCGTGTTCATATGGCTTCAATAGACAGACCTCTGTTAGGTGATAGCGTATATGGCGGAAGACGATTAAAAATGATGAAAGGTGCCAGTGAAGAACTTACAAATGCTTTAAGAGATTTCAAGCATCAGGCTCTTCATGCAGCTCATATTGAATTTATTCATCCAATAACGGGTGAAGAGATGAGTTTTGATGCACCTTTACCTGATGATTTTAAGTCGCTTATTAAACTTCTTCGAGAGGATGAGCAGGTAAATGGAGAAAAGTTCTAGTATAAAAGAGGTTGATTATCTCCTTGATAATATAACCTGCTGTTATACAACAGTTAATGGTGGCCATTCAAAAGGCAACTTTGCAAGTTTCAATCTTGGGTTGCATGTTAATGATAGTGCCATTGATGTTATCAATAACAGAAAAGAACTTACATCCTATCTGAACAAAAAAATAGTATGGATGAATCAGACTCATTCAAATACTGTTTTATACGTCAACTCATCCGATGCCAAAGCAAATGATGTTTTTTCTGATACAGTTCCGCCACTTGGTGTACAAGCTGACGGTATTGTAACGGATGATAAAAATATTGCACTTGCAGTACTTACAGCAGACTGTCTTCCATTAATTCTTGTTAGTGAAGATAAAAAAATCTGTGCTGCTATTCACTGTGGATGGAGAGGCATTTACTCGGGCATCATTGATAATGCTGTAAAAATCATCCGTGAGAAGAATACTAGTAAGTTATATGCCTTTATAGGCCCCCATATCTCTCAGAACTCTTATGAGGTTGGAGAAGAATTACTTTCAAAGTTTGTATCTGTTCTAGGTGAAGAGGCTAATAAAGCATTCATAAAAAAAGAAGATTCAAAATATCTTTGTTCACTTGAAAAGCTAGTAAGGTTAAATCTGAAAAAACTGTCTGTTTTTAAGATTGAATGCTGCCAAATTGATACCTTTACAGACAAATCATACTATTCTTACAGAAGAAATCCTATAACAGGAAGACTTGCAACAGTTATTTCTCTTTCCTAAAAAATGCAACGTAGTTTGCATTTTCCATAAAGTGATAATCCTTATCACTTTAAATTACAAGAATCGTCCCCATATATTATTTGAACAAAAAATAAACCTTAATTATAAAGGGAGGCGTAAATGCGCTTAGATAGATTTACTGTCAAGTTCCAGGAAGCATTAGCTGATGCTCAGTCTTTAGCTGTTGGACATGACAATCAGTTTATAGAGCCTGTACACGTAATGTCAGCTCTTCTTGCACAAGAAGATGGAGCTGTAAGACCACTTGTAACTTTAGCAGGATCAGATCCTCAGGCATTAAAGATGCTTGTTGACAAGGCTGTTGACAAATTACCCAAGGTTCAAGGCGTTGGTGGTGATTTGCAATTATCTCCTCAGACAGGCAAATTACTAAATCTTTGTGACAAGCTTGCTCAAAAGGGTGGCGATTCATATATTTCATCAGAACTATTTGTTCTTGCTGCAATTGAAGCTGATAGTGAATTAAAGGAAATATTCACTCGTTGCAATCTTACTTTAGAGAAGGTAAATGCCGCTTTAAAGGAGATCCGTGCAGGTCAGAATGTTAATGATGAAAATGCAGAGAACACTCGTGGTGCTTTAAAGAAATACTGTATTGATCTTACAGAACGAGCAGAAAAGGGCAAACTTGATCCTGTAATCGGCCGTGATGATGAAATTCGTAGAACCATGCAGGTTCTGCAGAGAAGAACCAAGAACAATCCTGTTTTAATTGGTGAACCTGGTGTTGGCAAAACTGCAATTGTAGAAGGTCTTGCTCAGCGAATTGTCAAAGGTGAGGTTCCTGAGGGGCTTCGAAACAAGAGAGTTTTATCATTAGATCTTGGTGCACTTATTGCTGGTGCTAAGTATAGAGGTGAGTTTGAAGAACGTCTGAAGGCTGTTCTTAACGATTTATCCAAAGAAGAAGGCAGAATTATTCTGTTTATCGATGAGCTTCATACAATGGTGGGAGCTGGTAAATCAGAAGGTTCTATGGATGCTGGTAATATGCTAAAGCCAGCTTTGGCAAGAGGTGATCTGCACTGCATGGGTGCTACAACTTTAGATGAGTACCGCCAGTATATTGAGAAGGATGCAGCTCTTGAACGCCGTTTCCAGAAAGTATTTGTAGGTGAACCATCAGTTGAGAACACAATTGCTATTCTGCGTGGCTTAAAGGAGCGTTATGAGATCCATCATCATGTACAGATTACTGATCCTGCAATTGTAGCTGCTGCAACACTGTCAAATAGATATATTACTGACAGACAGTTGCCTGATAAGGCTATTGACCTTATCGATGAGGCTGCAGCAAGTATCAGACTGCAGATCGATTCAATGCCAGAACCTTTAGACAAACTTGAAAGACGTCTTATCCAGTTAAAGATGGAACGTCAGACTGTTGCTAAGGAAACAGATGAGGCAAGTAAGAAGCGTCTTGCAGCCATAGATGAAGAAATTGCATCTGGAGAGAAGGAAAAACAGCGTCTTACAGAAATCTGGAAACGCGACAAGATTATTCTTGAAGGTACACAGCAGCTGAAGATTAAACTTGAGAATGCCCGTCATGAATATGATGTTGCAAAGCGTAAAGGCGATCTTGCAAAAATGAGTGAGCTTCAGTACGGCGTTATTCCAAATCTTCAAAAACAGATTGAAGAAGGCGATAAGAACAAGAATGACGAAACTCAGCTTATCAAGAACAAGGTTACTGATACTGAAATTGCTGAGGTTGTATCAAAGGCAACAGGCATTCCTGTAACTAAGATGCTTGAAGGCGAAAGGGCAAAACTCCTAAGAATGGAAGATTCTCTTCACAAGAGAGTAATCGGTCAGGAAGAGGCTGTTCAGGCAATAGCCAATGCTATAAGACGTAGCAGAGCTGGATTGTCAGATCCTAACAGACCAATTGGTTCATTCATGTTCCTAGGTCCAACCGGTGTTGGTAAGACAGAACTGTGTAAGGCTTTAGCTGAATTTCTGTTTGATACAGAAAAGGCAATGGTCAGAATTGATATGTCAGAGTTTATGGAGAAGCACACTGTATCAAGATTAGTTGGTGCGCCTCCAGGATATGTAGGTTATGAGCAGGGCGGATATCTGACAGAGGCCGTTCGTCGTCGACCTTATTCTGTAATTCTGCTAGACGAAATTGAGAAAGCACATCCAGATGTTTTCAATATTCTTCTGCAGGTACTTGATGATGGAAGACTGACAGATGGACAGGGTAGAACCGTTGACTTTAAGAATACAGTAATCATTATGACTTCAAATCTTGGATCAAGCATGATTCAAGAAGAGAATGAGAAGAGTGATTACGATGCAATAAAGTCAAAAATTCTGGCTATTTTAGAGCAGAACTTTAAGCCTGAGTTCTTGAATCGTGTTGATGAAACAGTGGTATTCCATCCATTGAATCATGAAAATATTAAGAGAATTGCAAGAATTCAGCTTGAAACTCTGTCTAACAGACTTAAGAGTGCAGGTTATGATATTACTCTTGGAGATAGTATCTTTGAGAGAGTTGCTACAGTTGGTTTTGATCCTGTATTTGGTGCAAGACCATTACGAAGAGCAATTCAAAATGAAGTTGCTGATCCTTTATCAAAGGTATTACTTGCAGGAAAGATCCCAACCGAGAAGCCATTAATTCTTGAGGCTGATAAGGATGGAAAGTTAAGCTGTAAGCCTAGATAATGCAGAATCTTGCAATATATGGCAGGATTAATATCCTGCCATTTTTTTTTACAACTGAAAAAATGAGCATTAAAGAACAGTTCAATTTAGTGTCAAAGGAATATGATTCAGCAAGAAGAATTTTTATTCCTTGTTTTGATTCTTTTTACGAGAAAACAACAGAATTTCTTGCAACTATAAATTTAAATCCGAAACGAATTTTAGATCTTGGTGCTGGTACTGGTCTTCTCGATGCTTTTTACATAAAGCATTTTCCAAATGCAAAATATCATCTTGTCGATGTTGCAGACAAAATGCTTGAAGTAGCAAAGAAGAGATTTGATAGTCTTGAAAATATTTGCTTTGAGGTAAATGACTATGCTCAGAATTACAGATATAAAGATTTTGACATGGTTATATCGGCTTTATCAATTCATCATTTAGAGGATGAAACAAAGCAAACTCTTTTTGAAAGAATTTATGAAAGTCTTCCAAAAGGCGGAATTTTTGTAAATTACGATCAGTTCTGTTATGACGATAAGGATTTATCTGAAAAGGCAGATTCGTATTGGTGTAGAAAGATAGAAAGCAGCTCTTTGAGCGAAGATGAAATTAAAAAATGGAAAGAACGCTGGAAACTTGATAGAGAGGTCAGTGTAAAACAGGAAATTCAAATGCTCAATAAAGCAGGCTTTAAGAAAGCGGAATGTGTGTTTTATGAGCTTAAATTCGGTGTAATCATTGGATATAAAGATTAATTGAAGATTAATTTGCTAAAAAAATTAAAAAAATGTTTGACAAGAATTAAAAAAAGTCTATAATGCATTTCCGTTGTCACGAACGACAACGAACATTAACCAA
>NZ_JAGFNY010000035.1 GCF_019448115.1 Succinivibrio faecicola
AGATCTACCTATGTTATTGTGGCAGATCGTTAACACTAACAGACCTCATGCTAAATCGGCTTAAGGTCCTAGGTATGATAAAGAATTTTTAGGCTAAAAGTATCTTTCTTACTGTGCATGTATGAATAAGAGAGAATTCAAAAGCCTTTAGAAAGTGCAATAAAACAAGATTTTTAATATAATTGTAAAAAAAAACTGTTGGGGATTTTATGGGACTTTTTTCAATTTTTTCTAAAAAAAATAACGAGATAAAAAAAGAAATTACTGAAGATAAAAATGTAGTTTTATCAAATGAATCAGTAAACGAAGCAGACAACAAAGCAGATAAAGAAAACGATAATAAATCAGCTTTAGAAAATTCAGTAGAATCTGAACAAAAATCAGACGAAGTAAAAGTTGATATTTCAGAGGATAAAAACAATTCTTCAGAAGAAAAAAAGAAGAAGAATAAGATATCTTTCTTTGAAAAACTTAGAAAAACAAGAGAAAACCTATCTTATGGATTATCAGCTTTAGTAAAGGGAAGAAAGATAGATGATGATCTTTATGATGATCTTGAAACATCCTTATTAACAGCTGATTTAGGTGTTGAAACAACACAGAAGGTTATAGAAAAACTTAAGAAAGAATCAAAATTAAGAGAACTTCATGACGCTTCTGCTTTAAAGGAAAATCTAAAGATTATCTTAAATGAGATCCTCAGGGACTGTGCTGAACCATTAAAGATAGAAAAGAATACTCAGATGCCATATGTAATACTGATGGTAGGTGTTAATGGTGCAGGTAAAACAACAACTATAGGAAAACTTGCAAGTAAATTCAAAGCACAGGGGTTAAAGGTAATGCTAGCTGCTGGTGATACTTTCAGAGCAGCTGCTGTAGAACAGTTAAAGTCCTGGGGGGAAAGATGCGATATTCCTGTTGTTTCTCAGCCTACAGGTTCAGACAGTGCTTCTGTTATTTACGATGCCTTAAGTTCAGCAATTGCTCATAAAACAGACGTTCTGATATGCGATACAGCAGGACGTTTGCAGAATAAAGATAACCTAATGGAAGAACTTAAGAAAATTACCAGAGTAATGAAAAAACACTCAGAATCAGTTCCAAATGAGGTGATGTTAGTTTTAGATTCTACAACTGGACAGAATGCTATTTCACAGATGAAGATATTCTCTCAGGCAGTAAATGTAACAGGAATAACTTTAACAAAACTAGATGGTACTGCAAAGGGGGGAATTATTTTTGCACTCTCTGATCAGTTTAAGGTTCCTGTAAGATATATTGGTATCGGAGAAAAGGTTGAAGATTTAAGAGAATTTGATTCTGAAAGTTTTGTTGATGCTCTTGTGGATTAAGTACTGATATAAATTATCGTTGAAAAAGTAAACGACAATAGTACACTTAGTCTTCACAAAGAAGAGAATGAAATGACACAGAATGATAACACCACATATGGATTGTTAGCTCCAGTAGGAAATATCGATAGCTATGTAAAAGCTATCGGTTCTGTTCCTATGCTTGAACCAGATGACGAGAGATCTCTTGCTATCAGGCTTAGAGATTATGGTGATATCGAAGCTGCAAGAAAACTTATTCTCTCACACCTAAGATTGGTTGTAAGCATAGCAAGAGGCTATTCTGGATATGGTCTTCCTGTTGCAGATCTTATACAGGAGGGAAATATTGGTCTGATGAAGGCTGTCAAGCACTTTGATCCTGATGCAGGTGCAAGACTTGCAGCTTTTGCTGTTCACTGGATTAAGGCCGAGATCCACGACTACGTAATTAAAAACTGGCGAGTAGTAAAGGTTGCTACAACAAAAGCTCAAAGAAAACTATTTTTTAAGTTACGTCAGAATAAAAAGCACCTTGGCTGGTTTACCGATTCTGAAAGAGAAACTGTAGCTAATGATTTAGGTGTTAGTGAAAGTGATGTTGCAGAAATGGAAAAAAGACTCTCTGGTCAGGATATTGGTTATGATCTAAGCAGTGATGATGCATCCGATAGTTCTTCTGTTTCTCTACCTTTACTAGCTCCGTCATCCTATCTTGAGGATGAAAATTCCAACTTTGCTAAAAAGTTTGAAAACCGAGATTATCAAAGCTATGAGCTTGAGTGTCTTTCAAAAGCACTTAATTCTCTTGATGATCGTTCTAAATTTATTCTCAAGCGAAGATGGCTTGATGATGAAAAAGCGACTTTACAGGATCTTTCATCTGAATTAAAGGTTTCTGTAGAGAGAGTAAGACAGATTGAAAACGCTGCAATGAAAAAGGTTAAAGAAAGTATTCTAAGAGAAAGAGAACACGATAACCATTCTTCAGAAAAGATTCTAATTACCAATAAAAAGAGAAATTAAAAAGAATTAAATATCTTTTTAGTTCAGGCTCGACTTTTTTATTCTTTGATCGGAGGATAAAAAGGTTTACCCCAGTTTTCGCTTTTATCTGGATATTTCATCATAATGATAAGCATCTGTGGAATGATCTCCATTAAGAATTCGGCACCATCATCAATCTGAATTCTGTTTTTTACACTTCCACATGTAGCTCCACCATGAACAAGCTGATTTCTTATTGTATATAGTCTGTCAAAAACCAGTGCCAGAAGTGTTTCGGTATCCTGTTTTTCAAGGCAACCTATAGCTACGTTATTTATATTTTTAAAAGATTCTTCCCAGTTTTCTGCATATTTATCGCCGTTAACATAATCCCAATATTTCTGGTATGTGTAATGATTTTTCAGTATCATGTTTATGCACTTTGAGAACTTGTTCCAGACGATGTTATTAAGTGATTTTTCTGTATCTAGATAGCAGATATCTCTTATGAAAGTTTTGAATCTTTCCTTGTCACCTTCTTTTAATGATCCGCAAAGATCTCTACCGTAGATAGCATTGAAAGATATCCATAAACTGATAAAAGTAAAATCAAGATTCTCTTCAGACTCTGTATAAAAAATGCGAGCCTTTTTCAACCAGCTCAATGAGCGGTGAAGTCTTATTCTAAACTGTTCATCAAAAGAATTCTTATTTACTTTATAGTAGTTTATTGCTTTGGATATCATACTGTTACCTAATTGCCCCCTTTATGTTCTTTTTCATAAGGCTTCTATGTCTTATTTTTACGCTGATGCCACGTTTTATAAATCTATCTGCTAGACTTTGGGCAATATAAACTGATCTGTGAAAACCACCGGTACAGCCGATTGCTACAGTTAGATAACTTCTATCAGAACTTTCTATTGGCTTTAATATTCCATAGATAAGATCATCAATCTTGTCTATATATGCACCCACTTCAGGATAATTGGAGAAATATTCTTTTATTTGATTATCAAGTCCACAGTATTCTCTTATAGAAGGTTCCCAATAAGGGTTTGGAAGAAATCTTGCATCAAAAACAAAATCAGCATCCTTGGTAATACCATCTTTGAATCCAAATGATTCAAAAATAACAGCAACTTCTTTAAAAGGTTTACCTTTTATAGTTGTAATAACCTGAGTACAAAGCTCATGAATAGACATATTTGTTGAGTCAATTCGTAAGTCTGCAATAGATGATATATTTTTTAGAAGTTCTGTCTCTTTATCAATAGCTTCTTTTAAGGATAGATTATGAAGTGATAAAGATAATGGATGAAGTCTTCTAGTCTCAGAATATCTTTTTATAAGAACTTGATCATCTGCATCAATAAAGATAACAGTACTATTTACAAGGGGATCATGAATGGTCTTATTATAAATATCGTTAAGCTCAGAATAGTCTTCTGTTAAAGGAATGTTTCTTATATCAATAGAAACGGCAATTTTAGGGTATGTCTTCTTAGCCATTTCAATCAGATCTTTTAAGAAAGCAATTGGAAGATTATCAATACAGTAGAAACCTAAATCTTCTAAGGCATGTAAAGCAACAGTTTTACCTGAGCCAGATCTACCAGAAATTACAACTAGTTCTACTTTGTGTTCCATATCATTACCTAGTTTTCATTGATCATTATTGTGTCGACTATTATGTGTTGACTGCTATCTAGCAATATGTCTATCTGATTTAATATTATTTCTATCTTTTTTATTTCATTTTTAGCTAGTCTTAAAGAGTTGAGCAGATCATTATTTGATAGAACTTTTGTTATATTCTGTAAAAGAGTTTCTGATTTTTCAACATTGTCTTTTTTATTAAAAAACATACTAAAGGCAATGTCTATAAGCTGCTCATCTGCATCAATAGAATTAAAGGTGATAGGTTTATTGAGAATACATAGGATTGCAAAGGATGGTGTTTTTCCTTCGAATACAGTGTGAGGAATAGATATGCCTGGATAAAAGACTGTTGATCCTAGAGTTTCTCTTTTATTCAGTGCTTCAACTATATCGTCAGAGTCTGTATCAATTATAGAAGCTGCACACTGAGCAATTTCTTCAAAAAGTCTTTTCTTGCTGAAACAGAATAAAGGTGCAAGTATTTTGGTTTCAGGAAGTATTATCAATTTATCACCTTTACAAACTAAAAGGCCCTGCTAATACAGGGCCAAATAACTCGAAGCAGAAAATATAATTAAGACTTAAGTTTGTCCTTATATTTTACTAACTGAGCATCAACCTTATCGATTAATCCGTCAATAGCTGGATACATACTCTCGGCAGTGTGTTCAGCGTGTAAATTTCCGCCAGCAACAGCTAAATCAGCTTTCGCAATATGGTCGAGCTTTTCTACTGTCAGTGTAATAGAGATTGAGGTAATAATATCACCTTTACGCTCTAGACGCTTGAACTTGTCATTAACATAATCTTTTAATGACTGAGTTACTGTTGTACCAACACCGTGAATTTTAATATCCATATTTACTTCCTTAACCTGATCTTAGTGCCAGGTGATTGATTGTTGTTATTTTTTATGTAACCTACACTTTAATAATAGTAATAAAATCAAAAAATAAAAGTATTGAAGTAACATTTTTTGAAATATTTACTTTATATGACCTAAAGCGAGATTGTGTTCAACCTTTTAATAAAGAAGTAAAAAAAAATCTTGCATTATCAAAAATTTATAGATACAAGCATCAATTTATTCTGATATATGGCTTATATTAGCTTTTTTCTCATAGATGATGCAGGAATACCTATAGCTTCTCTGTATTTTGCTACTGTTCTTCTAGCTACATTCATACCATATTCATTTAGCAAATCAGAAATTTTATTATCTGATAGAGGTTTTTTAGGATCTTCACCTGAAACTAATTCTTTTATCTTAGCTTTTATTGCTGTTGAAGATGCTTCAGATCCGTCTTCTGATCCTACGGATGAGGAGAAGAAGTATTTAAGCTCATAAGTTCCTTGAGGTGTATAAATAAATTTTTGAGTAGTAATACGAGAAATAGTAGATTCATGCATGCTGATTTCTGTCGCAACATCATTGAGTACCATAGGCTGCATAGCACATGCACCTTTTTCCATAAATTCTTTTTGATGTTCAACAATGCATCTTGAAACCTTCAGTAAGGTTTCATTTCTTTTTTCGATACTTTGAATAAACCAGTTTGCTTCCTGCATGTAATCCTTAAAGAATTGTTTTTCTTCCTTTGTTGTAGCATGGTTTGCATAATTTCTGTAATCTTCGTTTATGCGAACCTTTGTATTTGCACTTGGGTTTAATTCAGCTGTATAGCTTCCGTCGCTTCTTTTTACGACAATAACATCAGGAATAATGAAATCGGTTTTTTTTGAAGGAGAAAAATTGCCAGGTCTTGGATTCAGAGAACAAATAAGAGCCAAAACCTTTTTTAGTGCTTCTTCCTTGAGTGATAACTTTTGACAGATTCCTCTGTAATCTTTGTTTGCAAGAAGGTTTATATACAGCTTAATAAGTTTGCTTGCTGTATCTTTGTAAGGGGTATCTGATGGTAATTCATTTAACTGAATTAAAAGACATTCTTGAACATTTCTAGAGCCAACACCTATAGGATCATAATGCTGAACGATTTTTAAAACAGTTGTTACATCTTCTAGTTCAATATTGATTATAGTGTCTTTTAGTGACTCATAGATACTTTCAACAGATTCCGATAAATAACCTGAATCGTCAATAGCATCAATAATTGAATGAGCAATCAGTTTGTCATTTCCGTCTAAAGGTGATAACTCAAGCTGCATCATAAGATGATCTTGAAGAGTTTCTGTTGTTTCTCCTTCATAGACACTGTCATTATCAATGGCAAGTCCTTTTGAACCACGAGGTGCAGCAGAGTAGTTATCATCAATTCTACTTAATTCCTGAGGACTATTTAAGATAGGATCTTGAACTGTACTATCTTTGTTTTCTGATTGAATAGTTCCATTTTCATCAATGGTGCCAGAACTATCAAGACCATCTATTTCCTGACTTTTAATTGATGCATCATTATCGAAAGGATCATATTCTCCATTTTCTGAATTTTCTTTTGCAATCATATCTTCATATGATTCTTCCATAGATGAATGATAATCATCATCTATTTCAAGCATCGGATTGAGATCAACTGTTTGGCGGATTTGTTGCTGTAATTCTATGGATGATAGTTGTAAAAGCTTAATCGCCTGCTGCATCTGAGGCGTAAGCATCTGACTTTGAGTCTGAGTGGCACGTGTTTTTAAGTTTAAATTAAGACCAACCATATAATTTACCCATAACTAAATTACATAGAGAAATCCTTTCCTAGATATACATCCTTAACTTTATCATTATTCAATACTTCTTGAGGTGATCCTTTTGCAATTATCTGACCTGCATTAACAATATATGATTTTTCGCAAACATCTAATGTTTCGCGAACATTATGGTCAGTAATGAGAATTCCAAGACCTCTTTCTTTCAGATGCATAATAATCTGTTTGATGTCACCAACAGAAATAGGATCAACACCAGCAAAAGGTTCATCGAGAAGAATAAATTTTGGTCGCGCAGCAAGTGCTCTTGCGATTTCAACACGTCGTCTTTCACCACCTGATAAAGCCATACCAACGCTATCACGAAGTCTAGTAATGTTGAATTCCTCGAGCAACATATCAACATTTTCTTTCTTTTCAGCTTTTGTAAGATTTGGTAATAGTTCAACCACTCCCATCAGATTTTCGTAAACAGTTAGTTTTCTGAAAATAGAGTTTTCCTGAGGTAAATAACCAACACCAGCTTTAGCTCTTGCATGCATTGGAAGAGCTGTAATATCTTTATCATCAAGATAAACATTTCCACCATCAGAACTTACAATACCAACTATCATATAGAATGATGTTGTTTTACCAGCACCGTTTGGTCCAAGCAAACCAACAATAGTTCCACTGTTTACGCTTATAGAAACGTCAGATACTACAGTACGTTTTTTATAGGTTTTCTGCAGGTGTAATGCTTTTAATTCACTCATATTTAATATCTAACTTAATCTGCTTTTTTATTTTTTAATTCATTTGGAACAAATGTACTCTGAACTCTTCCGTTCTGAGCATTTCCGTTTGTTGCTTTTAATTGTTTTGTAACAGTGTTATAAACAATTTTCTCTCCATTTACATGAGAGTTTTCCTGAAATATAGTTGCTTTTCCAATCAGAATTATCTGATTATCCGCAGGTATATATCTCATAATGGAAGAGCGCGAATTGATAACTTTACCATTATCCTGAGTTTGCTTATAAGTTGTTGGTTTTCCATAAGCAATAATCTCTTTTAATTCGCCATTATTATTTCTTGTAATTTCAGCTCTTTGTGCGTGTATCTCAATAGACCCCTGTGTTGCAACAACTTCTCCAACAAATATTGCTTTGTTGTTATTAAAATCAGCTAGCTGCTCATTAGAAATTATGTTTAATGGCTGTGAAGTATCATCCTTAAGAGCAAAAACACTAGTCGAAAATAGGGATACGCATAAAATGGCTACTTTAATACTATTTCTTCTTAGGGTAGTAAATTGCATTTGGTTTTCCCTTGTATTCTAATACATTATTGGTTAGGTCAAAACTGAAGTCCTTTCCTTCAGTAGAGAATGCCTGTCCAAAAATAGAAACTGTATCTGTTGATGTAATCTTGTTTGTATGAAAATCATATTTCAGACTGAAAGCTGTAGCCTTCTGAACAGGTGCATTCTCAAAACCAGGTGTCAATACGACATCTTCACTGATTGTTGCAAACTCATTTAGTAACATAGATCCTCTTTGACCTTTCAGATGCCACACATCCATACCTTTGTCTGTATATGTATAGCTTGTTATAAGAGGATTATCAAAAAAGTACAAATTTCTATCATTGAAATATGTAAGTTTTGTACTGGTTAATGATTTTTCAACTTTTCCGCTTTTTCCATAGGTGCTTATTGTTGAATCATAAGCAATAAAAGTCGGTAATCCTTCTGGAATTACAATCTTTGTTTTAAAGAATGTATTTGTGTACAGATATAGTAACCCACAGACAACACTTAGAACAAAAGCGATAAGAATCGATCTTTTAGTAACGTTCATCTGCATATCCACCATCAAAATTCATGATACCTTTAGACATTAAAATAAGATCGCAAAGTTCACGAACTGCACCACATCCACCTTTTAGAGTAGTAATATAATCTGATTTAGATTTTATGAAAGGATGAGCATCATTTGGACATACAACGACGCCAGCTACTCTGAACATAGGCATATCATTCAGGTCATCGCCAATAGCAACGACCTCATCAAAACCAATGTTTAATGATTTGCATAGTTCTGTAAGAGCCTCTTTTTTATCACTCTGTCCTTGCATTACATATTCAACTTTCAAATCTTTCATTCTTCTTTGAACTAAAGGAGCCTGCCTGCCTGTGATTACAGCAGTGTGAATTCCTTCCATGAACAGAGCTACAATACCGAAACCATCTTTAACATTGAATTTTTTTAATTCAATAGATTCGTT
Organism: Succinivibrio faecicola; assembly: GCF_019448115.1. Lineage (GTDB taxonomy): Bacteria > Pseudomonadota > Gammaproteobacteria > Enterobacterales > Succinivibrionaceae > Succinivibrio > Succinivibrio faecicola. The sequence goes on from NZ_JAGFNY010000035.1 coordinate 8,913, forward strand.
ATCGTAATAAATACCGCCATCAGTTATTGTTCCATCAACATCAAATACCAGTAGTTTTACTATAGATAATCGTGATAGCATGTTCGGATCTATTTTGCCGTAGCAAGTATTAATCTTTTCCATATGACCCCATTGAGTAGTTATCATCCATTATAGCAAGTAATGTGCCATTTACTAAGAAAAGTTAGTTTATTATTGAACTGATTGCAAAAAAAATATGAATAGCAACAAATACAAGATTTTTCCTATATTTAAAAAAAGGCGTTCTAGTTATAATATGGTAATGATAACTGTATTTGGATAGTTAAAATGAATTTTGAAAGTTTAATTGAAGTAAAAGATGTATCTTTTTCTTATTTGAACAAACAGATATACAAGAATTTAAGCTTGTCTATTCCTAAAGGAAAGATTACTGCAATTCTTGGTCCTTCAGGTACGGGAAAAACAACCATTCTCCGACTTATAGGTGCTCAGCTTGTGCCTGATAAGGGAGAAATCTTATTTGACGGTATAAATGTGCATTCTCTTAGAAGAAAGCAGTTATATAAATTAAGAGAAAGAATGAGTATGCTTTTCCAAAGTGGAGCTCTTTTTGCTGATATGACAGTTTTTGAAAATGTTGCCTTTCCATTAAGGGAACATACAAATCTTTCAGAGGATCTATTAGCAGATGTTGTCTTAATGAATCTTGAAGCTGTTGGTATGAGACATGCTGCGAATTTATACCCATCTGAGCTGTCAGGTGGTATGGCTAGAAGAGCAGCACTGGCAAGATCTATTGCTCTTGATCCTGATCTTGTTATGTATGATGAACCATTTGTTGGCCAGGATCCTATTACCAAGGGGGTATTAGTAAAGTTAATTTCTGATATAAACAAATCTCTGGGTAAGACTTCGATTGTGGTTACACACGATGTAAAAGAAATACTAGAAATAGCTCATTATGTGTATATTCTTGCAGAAGGCAGTGTACTAGGTCAGGGAACCCCAGAGGAAATACTGAATAGTACAGATCCTCGTGTAAATCAGTTTATTCGCGGTGATTTTGATGGACCATATGCTTATAAACTCAAGGGTGAAGATAATTATATTGAGGAGCTTTAATTGATAGACTTTGTAGGTTCTTTCGGAAGATATTTCTTAAAGAAATTATCTTCACTTGGAAGATCAACACTTATGTTTTTTCATACTGTGTTTGTTTTCCCAAGTGTAAAAAAGACATTTCCTTTATTGGTAATGCAGATTTATTTTGTGGGTGTACAGTCCATAATTATTATTATTGTATCTGGTCTGTTTATAGGAATGGTTTTAGGCCTGCAAGGATTTAATATTCTTAAAGATTTTATGGCTACAGGATCACTAGGAAGTCTTGTTTCTTTATCAATAATCAGAGAATTAGGTCCTGTTGTTACAGCACTATTATTTGCAGGTAGAGCTGGTTCAGCATTAACTGCAGAAATCGGTCAGTTAAAAGCATCTGAACAGCTTAATGCTATGGAGATGATGGCTGTTGATCCACTACATAGAATTGTGGCTCCTAGATTTTGGGCTGGAATGATTTCTCTTCCAATTCTGTCTATTCTGTTCTGTCTTGTAGGTATATATGGAGGCAAGCTTGTAGGGGTAGATTGGTTAGGACTTGATGAAGGAATCTATTTTAGTTCAATGCAGTCTAGTGTTGAATTGGGCGCAGATCTTGTACCGATGTTAATAAAGTCAGTATCTTTTGGTTTTGTCTGCACTTGGATAGCATTGTTTAACGGTTATGATTGTAAACCTACCTCAGAGGGTATCAGCAGAGCAACAACAGCAACAGTGGTTCAATCATCATTAGGAATTCTGGGAATGGACTTTGTCCTTACAGCTTTAATGTTTTAGGAAGTAGAAAATGAAATACGCAAAAGCAGAAGTTCTTGTCGGATTATTTATGTTGCTAGGTATTATTGCTGCAACAGTTCTAGCTTTAAAGGTAGCTGGTTTAGTTTTAGACACCGACACTAAAAATTATAGAGTATATGCAAAATTTGAGAATATCGGGTCTTTACGTGTAAGAGCTCCTGTTAGGATTGGTGGTGTACTTATTGGTAGAGTAACAGCCATTACTCTTGATAAGGAAACTCTATCTCCTGTTGTTGAAATAGGCATAGAAAACAGATATTCAACAATTTCATCTGAATCAAAGGCATCAATTCAGACAGCAGGTATTATTGGAGAACAGTATATTTCAATTACCCCTGGTTTTTATGACGAGGAAATGGGAACTACCTATCTAAAAGATGGCGACTATATTAAGGACACCGGTTCCGCTCTGGTTCTAGAAGAGCTAATTTCAAAATTTGTGTTTAATTCAGAGCAGGACAAGAAAAAAGAAGCTGAAAAAGAAGCAGAAACTAACTAATTAAAAGGAAAAACAAATTATGAAATCTTTAATAAAGTTATTCGTTGCAATAGGAGCTCTATTATCTTTTAACTGTGCAAATGCACAGGAAAACCCATATGAGCTTGCAAACACAGTAGCTCACAATACAATTGTTCAGATTAAGGCAAACAAGGATTCTTTATCAGACAGAGTGGTAGCAGAAAAAATCATTAACGAAAATCTTATGCCACATATTGACGTAAAGTATGCAGCATATAAGGTAATAGGAACTTCTTTGAAGAATACTACAGCTGAGCAGAGAGAAAACTTTACAAAGGCTTTTGCTGAAAATATGAAGAATTCTTTTGTTAAAGTTCTGACAAAATATACAAGCCAGGAGATAATTCCATCAGCTGTTAAAGCTGTTCCTGAAGATGAAACATTAGTTTCCGTAAAGATGAATATTCATGAGGATGGAAAGAAGGATTTAGAGCTTGTTTTAAAGCTTCGTAAGAACAAAAAGACAAATGTATGGAAAGCCTATGATATGGTAGCAGAGAATATCTCTATGTTAGAATCAAAGGTATCAGAGATTTCTCCTATTATTAAGAATCAGGGAATTGAAAAGGCTATTGAGATCCTTAATAGTAACGAAACCAAATAATCCCGGGGAATCATATGCAATTCGAAAAGTTGAGTTTTGATGTAGTACCTGATATTTATGAGAAAAAAGATCAGTACTTCAAAGATGAATGTGTTGATTTAAAATCCCTAAAAGTAATTGATGCTGCAGGGATGGCCTTTCTAGTAAAATGGGCAAAAAGCAGAGAAGACAGAAAACTTAAACTTTTGAACACACCGTCAGATGTTATTAATCTGATAAAAACCTATAGACTGAATGACCTTTTTGAGATTGTAAACTAATGGCTGTACAAGAACATTTTGAAGGCTTTGATCAGGCACCTGACGAGCAAAGCCGTTCTGCGCATAAACGAGAGGCTCAGGCCTTAAGAAAACTTGTTGAAAAGATTGCTGATCTTGGAGAACAGAGTTTTAAAAAACTTGTTTTAGATCCACAGGTTAAAGAGGCCTTAATCATTGCTAGATCTTTAAAACCAAGAAGTGATGAAAGAAGACGTCAGCTTCAGTATGTAGCTAAAATTCAGCGATCATGTGAAGATTTTGCTTCACTTGAAGAACAGGTTAACATGCTAGGAGCATCTTCTAAGGAAGATCCTAGAACAATGCGCTTTGAAAAATTAAGAGAAAACCTAATAGTTGGTGACGTTTCTGTTCTAAATGCTGTATGTTCTTTGATTAAGGAAATTGACAGAAATAAACTTCGTACTTTAGTTAAGAAGGCAAAAGTTGAAGCAGAAGGTGATCTTGAAGCAAGTAAGCCAAATTCCAGAGCTTTGTTTAAATACTTAAAGAGTGAGTTTACAAAAGCAGGAATTGATGTACCAAACGAGTTAATAAAGTAACTTTATAACCTCAATTATCAATCTGACCAGCTGCCAAATCAGTAAAATCTATTACAGAAGTTTCTATCTCATTTGGAAGTGGTCAGATTTTCAAGTACCAATTTTTAATAAAATCCTTTGACATTAAGGTGTTATCCTTAGTCGGTGTTTCTTATAACATCAAAACTTAATGGTTCTAGGATAAACTGTATATACCCGTCTTCGCTTGCTTGAAGAATTTTTTCTTTTTTTGTAATTAGTCTTTCATATTTTTTCTTATCGGCAATATCTTTTGAAATACTGATAAGTTTGTTTTCATTTGAAATATTCATTACATATATGAAATCACTATCATTAGAATGAGTCTTTTTTACAGCGAATATATCTGAATTTGCTTTTAGTAGAAGCAATTTTCCATTAGATATTGAATCATGTTCAGACCTTATCTTCATAAGATAAGAGAATAGATCTTTTGTTTTTTCTTCTTGCTGTGTAAAACCAGAAATTTTTCCGTTATCTCTTGATACATGATCGTCATAAAAATCCATTACAGATATTTTTTTATCGAAATCTGGTACTTCCTGACCGATTTCTTCTCCGTAATAGTTTGTGATAGGACCAGATGGTACAAGTGCTAAGAATGACAGTGCAAGATGTATTCTCTGCCAGTAACTATCTTGTAAACCTGCTCTTTGAATAAGATCTCCAAATCTAACAAGATCATGATTGGTTATCATGAAATTCGGCATTGCATGAGATGGGAAATTTATCTCATCATATTTCATCAGATCTCTAATATTTCTGGCAACATGTACCTGTTTGCCCCATTCTTCAGTTGCAAGTGTCTGTACAAGGCCATAACGTAGTGCAAAATCAAAATTAGAATAAAGACCAATATTTTCATTATCACCATAGCCAGTTGAAACTATTGTAGGATTATCTGACCAAATTTCTCCGACTACATATCCAAGAGGGTGAACACTTTTACCCTCATAGTTTGTGTATTCAACTTTTTTTGAAACATCTTCAATTGTTTTTCTAAGAATAGATAGATTTTCTACGGGAATCTGATAAGCCTGATCCAATCTGAAACCATCAATCTTATATGTTTCAATATAGTATTCAACAAGTTCTTTGAAGTATTCTAATGATTTTCCTCCATCATTAAAGTCAGTGCACAAAGTGTGTGCTACAGGAGGGTAAAATGAATTATTTGATCCAATACATTTGTCTGTGGTAGAAATCTTGTTTCCTTTTGGTGATGTATTTACAAGATCATCTCTAAAATGACCGAATACTCCATCTAAGATTACGTAGATTCCTTTTTCATGCGCTTTATCTACAAGTTCTTTTAATGTGTTTTCATCACCGAAATTTCTGTCTATCTTGTAGTAGTTTCTTGTATAGTATCCAGTAGCATCTAGTTTTGACTTGTCTTTATCTGAAGGTGCACTTTCAAAGATAGGGGTAAGCCATATAGCGTTCATGTTTAGTGATTTAATATAATCAAGAGAATTTAATACTCCCCTTAAATCACCTTTATGAGAAGATGGACCATATCCTACATCATAATTTCTGTTTGGATCGCCATCTTGGAATGATTCGACCATTATCTGATAGATTCTAAGATCGGTATGTTTCTTTACAGTTCCAATTTGCTCTTTGTATGCTGCAAGATAATCAAAAATAGGCTCCTGACTAGTCAGATTAACTGTGTCAAAATTATTTGAAGAGCTATTGGTGCAAGATGTGCAAAGTAAAGCTAGAGAAAGATAAATAGTTGATAGTCGTTTCATTTAAATTGTTCCCAAATAAAGGTTTAAGCGAATATAATATTTGAGAACATCTTTATCAATGATTGAAAATCAATAATTTTGATTTGATCAAATTTAATTGCTGGTTCCACCAACGATAAGCTCATCGACTTTAACTGTTGGCTGACCTATACCAACTGGTACAGATTGACCTGCTTTTCCACAGGAGCCAATACCTTTATCAAATTCTAGATCATTACCTACCATAGATACTTTTTGCATGGTATTAGGTCCGTTTCCAATTAAAGTTGCTCCTTTAATAGGGGTTGTAATCCTACCGTTTTCAATAAGGTAAGCTTCAGAAGTTGAGAATACAAATTCTCCTGAGGTTATATCTACCTGACCACCTTTGAAATTAACAGCATAAATACCTTTTTTTACAGATTTTATTATTTCTTCTTTTTCATAGTTGCCGTTCTGTAAATAGGTATTTGTCATTCTTGGAAGAGGTAAGGTATTGTATGACTCTCTTCTTCCATTTCCTGTGGATTTCATGTTCATCAGCATTGCATTCTGCTTATCTTGCATATATCCCTTTAAGATACCTTTTTCAATTAGGATATTGCAGTTTGAATCAGTACCTTCATCATCAAAATTCATGGAGCCTCGACGATTTTTTATGGTTCCATCATCAATGATAGTGCAGTGTTCTGATGCAACTTTCTGACCAATCTTATCTGAAAAAGCAGAAGATCCTGTTCTATTGAAATCACCCTCAAGACCATGACCTACAGCTTCGTGTATTAGAACTCCAGGCCAACCGTTTCCTAAAACGACGTTCATTGTTCCTGCAGGCGCATTAATAGCTTCCATGTTTACACTTGCAGATCTAACTGCCTCATTTGCAAGATAAGTCAGAGTTTCATCTCCAAGTATTTCATCAAGCAAGAAGGCACCGCCTGTTGATGCAGAACCTTTTTCGATTCTTCCATTTGATTCCATTACAACAACGACAGAAATACGAACAAAAGGTTTTGAATCGTATCTCATGGATGAATCTGTAGGTATAACAATAATATTCTTATGTGCACAGGCAAGATTAGCCATAACTTGAGTAATTCTTGGATCAAGTGCTCTTGCCTTTTTATCAAGAATTTCAAGAACAGCAGCTTTTTTCTCGTTGCTGATTGTATCGATAGGGTTTAATTCTGTATATAACTGTTTTGATTCAATTCTGTTTAGTCTGTTTATAGCAACTCCATCACATCTGTGACCTTTTGTGATTGAGTGGGCAGCTTTACATGCTTCGATAAGTGATTTATTGTCTAAAACATCAGAATAAGCAAATCCTGTTTTTCCTTCTTTGATCGCTCTTACTCCTACGCCTTTTGAAATGCTGTAAGAGCCTCCTTTTACAATACCTTCTTCAAGTGCAAATGATTGGGAAACTAGGTGTTCAAAATATAAATCACCAAAGTTGATTTCTCTAGAATTTAGAATATTTAGTGATTTAAGACAGCTTTCTTCTGTTATATCGCTGTCAGAAAAGATTTTTTCACAAACTGAATCGAAATTAACCATTATTTTGTACCTGAAACTATTTTTATACAGACACCTAATTCTCTTAATGCTTTTCTAACTTCGTTAATAGGAAGTCCAATTACTGTTGTTACCGATCCTGATACTTCTTTGATAAAGATAGAGGCAATACCTTGCAAAGCATAAGCACCGGCTTTATCATCACATTCTCCTGATGCTACATATGTTTTAAGCTCATCATCTGATATACAATCGAATGTAACCGAACATTTAACACAGAAGCATTTTACTCGTTCTTGATATACGATTGATGTTCCTGTAAAAACCTCATGAGTTCTACCCTGAAGTTTTTTCAGCATATTGAAGGCATCTTCTCTGTTATTTGGTTTTCCTAATATCTGATTATCTATGGCCACAACAGTATCTGCTGCAATTACAACAGCATCTGTATTGTCAGCGCTGACAGCAAAAGCTTTATCTTTTGATAGTCTTAATACCAGGTGTTCTGGAAGTTCCCCTTCCTTTACTGTTTCATCAACATCTGGTTTTATGCATTCATATTGCAACCCCAGATAATTCATGAATTCTTTTCTTCGAGGAGAAGATGAGGCTAATATTATTCTTGTCATATTAGTTTATTTTGTTTTCGTTCTCTTTATCAGAAGATACAGAGAATGTTGCACATAATAATGTACATGTTAGGAATATAATCGGCCAGAAAAGAGCAGTAACTATTGAAGGTATTACGAAATTTATCTCATAGTAACTCTGTCCGATAATATGCTCAATCCAGTATCCAAGAACAGTAACAATCAGGTTCACAAGACCGATAATGATACTTTGCTGGTAAATAGCATATTTTGCAAAATTCTTGAACTGAGTGCTAATGATATATATCTGTGAGCATATTACAAAGGCATTGATTCCAAGTGGTGCTCCTGATGCTAGATCAAGAATAATTCCAACTAGCCAAGAAACTTCAAGCTTATAAGTGAATTTTGAATTCATTGAGAAAAACAAAATTACAAGGATCAGCAAATCAGGTCGATTTTCTGAGACTACTGCAGGAAGTCTTACTAACTGAATAAAAAGTGATAACAGAAGCATTGGAACCAGAACAACAGCTGGAGACTTTCTGTTTTCTTTAGAATTAATCATTACTGTTGTCCTTCTGAATTATCTACAACTCGATCCTTTACAGATAATGTTTTTATTAGATCTTTTATCTTCCTCTGATGAAGGATTACTTTGCTGTCAGTTTGTTCTTTTGCAAGGCTCTTAATATCTTCGCTATTTTCAAGAGAGGTCCAGTACATAAGAACAAATCTCATCTTATCAGTATCAACCAGAGGTTTTGCTTTTACTTCAGCAAAAGGCTGAGAATCTGAGAATCCTACTTTTGATACTATTGCTACAGGATATCCTCTTGGGTATACACCACCAATACCAGAAGTTAACAGAAGATCGCCTTTTTTAATATCAGCAGAACGTGGAACGTTATTGATAATAATATCGTCATGAGAACCAGAACCGCTTGATATAGCTCTTACGTTGGATCTTTCGTCAACAACAGGGATAGAGCAGTTAGGATCTGTTAATAATAGAACTCTTGAAAAAGCATAATTAACGTTAATTACCTGACCTACAAGTCCTTTATCTGTAATTACAGGCATGCCCTCATGAACTCCATCTGAAGCACCTCTGTTAACGGTAACACGATGAAGATATGGATCAGGATCTACGTCAATAACTTCAGCAAAAAGTCTTTTGTTCTTTGTTCTTATAGGCGAATTTAATAACTGTCTTAGAGCTTTGTTTTCAGCTTCTAAGTCTTTAAGTTTTAGTGAATCTGCTCTCTGCATGAAATTCTCTGTAGAAAGCTGTTCATTCTCTTTAATAAGTTCTGAATGAGTTTTTAGCTGTGAAGATACAACACGACCTACAGCATGAGGAGAATCAGCAAATACTAAAACAGGATATAAAGCAGATTCAAGATAGAATCTTATGTCATTTAACAGCTTGGATCTTACATCCAAAGCCATAACAGCCAGAGACAGAATAATCACTATTCCGAATCTGAAATGTACATATGAATGAGACTGATCTGAGTTTTTCAAATCATTACCTAGAAAAGTAAAAGGATCTCCTTAAAGGAGATCCATTGAGTTTTTAATCAAAGATTTCGTTATCTTGAGTATCATACATCTCAAGAGCTCTACCACCACCGCGAGCAACGCAGGTGAGAGGATCCTCTGCAATTGTTACAGGAATACCTGTTTCTTCTCTTAAGAGTTTATCAAGATTGTGCAGAAGTGCACCACCACCTGATAACATCATTCCATGCTCAGCAATATCTGCAGCAAGCTCTGGTGGTGATTTCTCGAGTGCAGTACGAACAGCTGCAACGATACCCTTAATAGGATCTGATAACGCCTCAAGAATTTCGTTTGAGTTTAAGGTAAATGAACGAGGTACACCTTCAACAACAGATCTGCCTCTTACTTCCTTTTCATGCATTTCCTGTTCAGCATATGCAGAACCGATTTCAATCTTTACCTGCTCAGCAGTAGACTCACCGATTTCATAGCGCTTTGTGTTGCGAACATAGTCGATAATTGCCTGATCAAAACGGTTACCACCGATTCTTACTGAACTTGAATATACAATACCGTTTAGGGAGATGATTGCAACCTCAGTAGTACCACCACCGATATCAACAATCATAGAACCTTTAGCTTCAGAAACTGGTAAACCTGCACCGATAGCTGCAGCCATAGGCTCAGTGATCAAGAAAACCTCACTTGCACCAGCACCTTCTACAGACTCTCTGATAGCTCTTCTTTCAACCTGAGTTGCACCACATGGAACACATACAAGAACACGAGGGCTTGGCTTGAATGGAACAAAGCGACCATTCTGAAGAACTTTTGAAATAAAGTACTGAAGCATTTTTTCAGTATACTGGAAATCAGCAATAACGCCGTCTTTCATTGGGCGGATAACTTCCAGATTATCAGGACTTCTACCAAGCATTGTCTTTGCTGCTTTACCAACAGCATCAACTTTACGCTGTGCACCACCGTTTCTGTCTAATCTTACAGCTACTACTGATGGTTCATTTAATACAATGCCTTTGTTCTTTACATAAACTAATGTGTTTGCTGTTCCCAAATCAATGGAGAGATCATTTGAGAACATACTGCGTAATTTTTTAAACATTTACTAATGTTCCAATTGCAAATAGGAAAAAATTCGAATCGTTTCTTTCTGTATTTTCTGCATATAACAGAATACAGTTATATTTATCTTTTTTAGCTTAGCTGACATATATAAAAAAGCATATAAAGACAGTTTAAAAAAATTTTAAATATATAAAAATTTCTTTATATTAAATTTTTTAAATAGAGATCAACTACATGCGCTAGTGAAAAGTATATCACAGCAATAGGCCTGTTTTGCTTTAAGAATGGGTGTTTGAGTAAAAAAAGCAAATCACTATCACATATCTGACATTGAGCAGTAAATTTTAGGGATATTTTTCGGGCTAGTGTAACTTGTTGATTTTCGATCACTTTTTACATTTGCAATTATTGAATAAGATTATTTTATAAATCAATAGGATAATATCAATTTTGAGACACAAGGATCACTTCAGCATACTTGAATTTGTTAATTGTGAACCACGGATCACGCAAACTATAATTTGCTTGAGAATGTCTTTGTAGTACTGTA
>NZ_JAGFNY010000036.1 GCF_019448115.1 Succinivibrio faecicola
GAGCGGGAAACGAGGTTCGAACTCGCGACCCTAACCATGGCAAGGTTATGCTCTACCAACTGAGCTATTCCCGCATCAGAATGGTTGTCATTATAAAGGAAATTTTCTTTCTGTCAACAGAAAATTAAAAAAAAACACAAAATTTTAACATGCTAAAAGTATTATTTTTCAATATGTTATGGTAGATAGGCATATATATCGCTTTTGTCATAAATCAGCCTCAAATATTCGTTCAATACTTTTTATTAAATAGTTGGTATTTGATAAAATAAATTAAGGAGTGCTTTATGATAGATAGATTTATTCAATCCTTTGATGAAAGAGTTAAGCCTGAAATTGAATTTTCAAATTCAGCTCCAAGCTCTAATGCAATGAGTGTATCTGATTTTCTTCGCATTACCGATAATGCCGTAAGATCTTTTGGTACTGCAGTTGTAGTTGGAGAAATCTCTGAAATAAAGAATTATTCACACATCTATTTCAAGATTAAGGATCAATCATCAAGTGTTGACTGCGTTATGTGGGCATCATCTAAAGCCTCTTTATCTTTTGAACCAAAAATTGGTCAGAGTGTTGAAATAACAGGTACTAGCTCTTTATACCAGAAAACAGGGCAGTTCAAGCTAATAGTCAATTCTATGAGACCTTTAGGCTTAGGTCTTATTATGGAGAGATTAAAAGCTCTGCAGGAGAAACTGTATCAAGAAGGTGTTTTTGATTTTCACAAAAGACCACTTAAGAAATTTATAAATACAGTTGGTGTTATTACCTCTACTGATGGTCGTGTTGTGCATGATATTGAAATGACCATAAAAAGACGTAATCCACTCATCAATATTCTGGTTTATCCTGCTTCTGTTCAGGGCGGTGGAGCTGCAAAGAGTTTGATTAATGCTCTAAATCTTGCGAATGAGGATAACAGAGCAGATGTTCTAATTATTGGAAGAGGAGGGGGCTCTTTTGAAGATCTTCTTCCATTTTCTGATGAACAGCTTGTAAGAGAAACTGCAAAAAGCCGTATTCCTATTATTTCAGCTGTTGGCCATGAGCCTGATTTTGCGCTTACTGATTATTCATGTGATTTGAGAGCTGCTACTCCAACTGCCGCTGCCGAAATTGTAAGTATGCTTACAACATATGATCTGAATAATTCAATTGATAAGATGATGAGCGATCTTGATAGGCTGATTCATTCAATATCTGATGATATAAGATTTAAACTCTCTTATCTTGTTAAAACTCTTGATAAGACTTCCATTGAGAACATTCTTTACTCAAGAGAGCTTTTATTGAAAAACTGTATTTCAAAACTTGATGCTTCAGTAAATGCCTCATACAACAGAAATTTAAATATTCTTTCCAAATATGACAGTATTCTTTCAAAATATGAAGGAAAGGTACTTTTATCAAGAATAGATTCTTCTATAAATTCTCATATGAACAATATGACAAATTGTATTGAGAACAAGGTTAATAAACTAAAAGAGATCCTTTCATTTGATTCTAGGATATTAGGTTTTGACAGTAATATAAACGGCAGACTATTTCTGTTAAATCAGGCTGTAAAGAACAGTGTATACATGTTAGAGCAGATATCTGTCAAATCAAAACTTGATAAGATCCGTTCTGATTACATAAAGAACCTGACAACACTTGAGAATCTTAATCCGATGTCTGTTTTAAAACGAGGTTACAGTATTACTTTTGATGAGAATGGTAAATTACTTGATTATGACTCATTAAAGAAGAATATGACTATAGTAACCAAAGTTGAAAAGGGCTGTATTATCAGCAGAGTAATCGATAAAAAAGAAAATGAAATTAAGTAAATATTTTTGTAGAGCACTGTTGCTGACATCCTTTTGCTCCAATTGTGTTTTTAGCTCAAACTTTGATACACAGACCATTGAAAACACACACACAACAACTGTTTATTCTCAGTCTTTAAATTGCAAGAATGAATCTATCAGTAAAGCATGTATGTTTTTTAAGAATATGTACGTAAACTCATTTGAATATGATTACATAAGATTCCTTACAGATAATTTTGATTATTCAAATGAATCAGATGACAGTTTCTCTGATAGAACAAGAGCCTATCAGAAGATAACTGCAGATTATAAGATTTCAGGCATGTCAGAAATTGTCGGTGTAATTGTAAGTGTAGAGCAACAGTTTAAGGGAAAAAAGGTTAAATATACACAAGCCCATAATATTAATCTGAAAACCGAAAGAATAATTGAATTTTCAGATCTCTTTGAAGATTCGCATCTTGCTGCAACTATATGTTCGAACGAAATATATCTTACATATTCTGCTCTTGGATATAAGAAGATTTCAGTAATTAGAGCACTTTATGAAATAAGACCTGTCAATTTTATTATCAGAAAAGACGGACTTGAGTTTATTTTTGACAGGGCAAATATAGGATTGAGTGGTGATAAAGCATCAGTTTTCATTCCTATTGAAAAATTAAAAGAAGCAAAACCAAATATGGTTATATTTTCATAAATGAATCAAAGGCTATTTCTAGCCTTTGAATTTTATTTATAAAGGTTGACGAAGGTATTAACCTTATCTTTGACGAAATTGCTGATAAACATAAGTGCAGCAATCAGAGTTGAAAACATAAAGATAACAAGTATCCAAAATGGCATACTCTGACCTAAGAAACTCCAGTCAAGTTTTTCGTTGCACATTGCAAATGCTTTAAACATGAAAGGAGCAATGTCATCAAGCGGTAAAAATGAAGGGAAGTTTGTAGTTAATTTGCATTTTGCAGCATATCCTTCCATTCCTGTATAAGCTGCATAATGCTCAAAGGTTACTATAAGACCGCCAATGGACGATAGAAGAAAGCCTAATGAGCAAGCAAATCTAACAATAAGAAGATTTCCTGCCAGAGCACCTAGAAAACCTATGAATACGAAACCTAGAAAGTAAGCTCTTTCATATACACAGTTTATGCACGGTTGAAGATCCAGTTTATATTGAAAATAAAGACCACATGCCTCTAGTCCACATCCTGCTAGAAATAATAAGAACCAGCAGAATCTTGAAGAGCAGATTTTCTTGAATAAGTGTAGCAAAATCATCTCCTTGTTATTATTATTTACGGTCACACTATACCAAAACAACATGTGTTACAAGAAGCTAAAGTAAAAAATGTGATTTATATATTTTTTATCATTTAAGAAAGAATTTGCTTATTTTACAAACAAAAATGCCTTCATAAAATATGAAGGCATATAAGACTTAGAAAATTTTACTTCATCTGTCCTAAGATTGCTTCAATAGAAGCTCCATGGACCAAACCTTCGCTAATCATATAGCCTGTTGCAATTGGCATAATAAACCATGTTGCAATTAAGCCGATGATAGTCAGAACGATTGTATATGGGATTGCCATGTACATCATTCTTAAGTATGGAAGCTTAATCAGTGCAGCGATAGGTGATGTTAATAAGAACAAGAATGCTGCCTGACCGTTTGGAGTTGCAACTGATGGAAGGTTAGTACCTGCATTGATTGCAATAGCTATTTCGTCAAACTGTTCAGGTGTGATCTGACCTGCTATTAGAGCATCACGAACCTGTTGAATGTAGATTGTTGCAACGAATACGTTATCTGATACAGATGAAATGATACCATTTGCCATATAGAAAATAGGTAAATGGAACTGCTCAGGAGTTGAGAATACCCATTGAATAATTGGGTCAAACAGTTTCTGTGTTGAAATTACAGTTACTACGGTAAAGAATACACATAATAATGCACAGAATGGCATTGATTCACAGAAAGCCTTACCTACAGGTCCTTCAGATGTAACACCGCATAGAGCAGTTGCAAGAACAATAACAGACAGACCAATAACACCAACAGATGCTAAATGGAAACCTAAAGCAACAACAAGCCAAATTATACAGCAACACTGAATAATAAGATTTAATTTGTCTCTCTTAGTGAGATTTGCAGACTGTTCTTTATCTTTGTTAACTAAGATCTGATAAACAGCATCTGGCATTCTATGACCATAACCGAATAACTTGAATTTTTCGATAAAGAAGCAGGTCATTAAGCCAAATACTAAAATTGGTAATGAAATAGGAGCCATACGTAAAGCGTAGTCAATAAACTTCCAACCACAGGTATCACCAATGATAAGGTTCTGAGGCTCACCAACGATTGTACATACGCCGCCTATTGTTGTACCTACAGCTGAGTGCATTAGAAGAGAACGTAAGAAAGCTCTGAACTCTTCAAGGCTCTTTTTGTGCTCTTCAGGGATGTTGCTGTCTGATACTAAAGCCATAGCACTGTTGTTGGTAATAATTGACATATAAAGCTGATATAAACCAACACAGGTTGAAATAATGATGGCTAAAACAGTTAAAGCATCAACGAATGCTGAGAGCAGACCTGACATGAAGCAGAATAAGAAAGCGAGCTTTACATTCGAACGTACTTTTACAAGAAGTTTTGTAAAGAAGAACAGTAGGAAATCACGAACGAAATGGATACCTGCAACCATGAACATTAAAAGCATGATAACTTCAAGATTTGATTCAATCTCTTTTGTTACATGGTGCATGTCGCACATGCCGAGGAAACATGCTTCAATAACTAAAAGACCACCAGCCTCTAAAGGATAGCAGTCTAATGCCATTGAAAGTGTGAAAATGAATTCTGCAACCAGTAACCAACCGGCAACGAACATTGAATATTGTGCAACGATTGGGTTAATGATAAGACATGCAATGATGACATTCTTATACCAAACAGGACAACTTCCAAGAAAGTTGAGCATGCCAGCCTTAGCATAACTTATAGATGTGCTCATATGACCTCAGCTATTAGAATTTTTTAAAAGAAAACTACTTGTACAAAGTAAAATGTTAGATTAATTATATATTATTTTAAATAGCTAATAAAAGAAAATTCTTTACAATATTTGTAGTTGTGTCAAAAGAAAAATGAAAAAAAATGTAAAATTAAAGGGCCTGCATTTGCAGGCCCTTTAAGATCAGTGTTAAATGAATGATGAAACAATGATCAACATTATCTGAGGAGACAGAATTCTCAAGAACATTACGAACGGATAAACAGTTGCGTAACCGATAGAAGAAGCTTCTGCATCCTTGTACATACCGTTAGCATATGCAAGAGCTGGAGGATCAGTACATGCTCCTGCAAGAACACCTGAGAGAACAAGGTAGTTTACCTTGAATACCTTGTAGCCGATGAAACCGATGATTAACATTGGAATGATTGAGATTAGAGTTGCCCATGCCATCCAGTGTAAACCCATACCGTTTGTCAGCTCATCCCAGAAACCGTTAGCACCAGCTCTGATACCGACAATTGTAAGGAACAGAGTAATACCGATTTCCTTAAATGCTGCAAGAGCAGGCTGTGGTAAACGCCAGTGAAGCTTGTTCTTTGTCCATGCATCACCGAATCTTGCTAAAAGAATTGCTACTACAAGGGTACCGCCGATAACGCCAAGTTTCATAGGTGCAGGAACGCCTGGTAGAGGAATAGGAATAGAACCTAAGAGCATACCTAAGAATAAACCTAAGAAAATAGGAATCATAGGAACATGGTTCATGGTAGCAGATGAGTTACCTACAATCTTACCAGCCTTTCTGATGTCTTCCATAGTACCGATAACATTCAGCTCATCACCTAAAGCCAGTCTTAAATCTGGAGTTGGCATAAACTGAATACCGGATCTGAATACACGAGAAATAACAAGATTGTGTTTCTTATCTAACTCTAATTCACCAAGTGTACGACCCATTACATTGTTGTTTGTAATGATTAAATGACGTACAGAAATTGTTGTACCGTGAGTTGTCAGAACATCCTTTGTTTCGGTACCGATAGCCATTGCAGCCTTTGCTACGTATTTAGCACCACCAACTAAGTGGATAAGGTCGCCCTGCTGTAAAACCATTTCACGTGTAGGAACTGATAGTTCACCATCACGCTTGATTCTTGAACAGATTACAGTACCGTCAATGATACCTGGAATATCATTGATTGTTTTACCAATGAACTCTGAGCTTTCTACCTTTACATTTGATGAGATAGGAGCATCAAAACCCGCTGACTTGCTGTCACGGTAATCATTACCTGCAGCTTCAACGCTTACCTTGAATACTACACGGATAAGAATGATAGTAATTAAAATTGCGCAAACGCCGAATGGATATGCAACAGCATAAGCCTTTGGAACATTGGCTACATTAAAACCTAATGCAATAGGATCTTTGCCCTGTGAGGCAAGTACGTTAGCAATATCAGATACCATCAAAGAGCCTGCTGATAATGCTGGTGTATTTGTGATAGCACCAGAGTACATACCAACCATAGCATCAGGAGTAACGATTCCTGTGAAGAACAGTGTTAAAGCTACGCAGCAGCCAAGAACGATAAGAGATACTGCTAAAGTTAATAGCTTTAATCCGTTTCCTCTTAAAGCTGCAAAGAAGCTAGGTCCAACCTGAATACCAATAGCATAAACGAAGAGCATCAGACCAAACTCCTGTAAGAAGTGTAGAATGTTTTCTTCTGCAGTTACGCTACCAGCATCATTATGAAGATTAAATCCAAAATAAGCGTTTGCAATATGACCGACTAAAATGCCAGAGAAAAGAACGCCTCCGATTCCAAGTCCAACGCCTTTATACTTGATCTGACCTAAGGCAATACCAAGCACAGCGCCAACTGAAATATAAATAATTAGAAGGGCGAGTGATGACATTAATTAAATCCCAAATGGAACAAACTAAAATACAAATGACAAAGGAATACGCCTTTGACATAATCGGCGCTATTGTATCAGAGTTTTTTTTGTTTTTGAATTGTAAAATGATATGTGAAGATCTTTGCTTATGAAATATCCAGCATATATTTATTCTTTCATCTGATTTAAAATATCGAGTGTAATGTAGACTGTATTTCCTTCATAGTCGACATCTAACAGGGGCTCGTCAAATTTCTCATAGCAGAAGTCATTTATTTCTTCAATTGCAACGTCTTTTGACATATATTTTGCGCTAAGGCAAAGACCATTGAATTCATCAAGATCCATTACATCACATCCGCTTTTTACAAGTGAGTCTACTAAAGATCTTGCACTTGATGAAGGTAGTTTTGCAACACTAGGATTGTTTTGATCTTTATTTTCATCTGTATTGTCAGATCCTTTAAAATCTGGTTCAAAAAACTCGTCATCCTTAAGAGAACCTTCTGTAATTCTTATAGCCTCAATGACATTTTGAATATGATTTGACTCAGTGAGTTTTGAACTTATCTTTGATTCATCAAAATCAGCAACTGTGAGATTTTTCTTTTTATCTGCAAATGATGTTTTGTTTTCACTGATATCTGATAGCAGTGGCTTTAATGTCTCCTTAAAGATATTTGTAAAATAAGATGCTAGAGGATGAATTCTCATTTCTTCTTTTATAAGTTCGTTTAGATAATTTATAGTTGTCAAAACAGTTGGAGAAATTTCTTTTGCTCTTGCAAGTCTTGCGTAGTATGCATTTGTGTAGCGTGGGTTACCTCTCACTAGCTGCTTTAGACAGATGAAAAATTTCATTGCAAGCTTTTCTTGCTCTTGATTCTCAAGTTTTAAAATTCTTACAAGTGTTTTCTCTGCATTGTTTTGAACTACTACATAGCTGTAAATAATCAGTGCATTTTGCGCACTGGCAAGTTTTTCATAAAATTCATCTGTTAATACTTTTGAAAGTGTATTATCTATTTCTGTCTGAATTATCTTGTGATGCTTTAGATTACATCTTTCCTTAGCGCTTAGAGCATGTTCAATAGGAACTGCCATAAGCCCAAGATTTAAAATTCCTTTTTCTATACATGATGCTAAAGCAGGATTACACTTTGGATCGATAAGCTTTATGACTGTATTTAAATTGTCAAAGCTTAGATTATTTAGTTTTCCTATAAGGTTAAGCTGTTCTTTCATCATCAGTGTATTGCTAAGGAGCCTTAAAGTTAAATCTGGGCTTTTTGCATTCATAATTGCATTTGTTAGACTCTTGTTCTGATTGAGAATATTCTTTGTAAGATCAATACAATCATTTAGATTAAAACAAAGTCTGCTACAGCTGATTTTTTCAAGTGTTGTGTGACTTAAAAGTGGTGAAATAAGATATCTGAATGTTTCATGATTAGCCAAATATGCAGCCAGGGAGTCCTGATATGAAACATTTATTCCATAAAAGGATGAAAATATTTTTTCATCAATATTTCTGTCAGAACAGTTTAAAGATTCAAATGAACATAATTTTTCATAACGGTAAAGATTATCTTTGATAATTTTTATAAAAAGTCTGATTCTGAACAGATAGCTTCTGTTTGGAACTCTGATAAGATTGGATCTGCTGTTTGAATTATCTTTTTCAAGAAGAATAAGCATAAGGCTGAAAAGAGAAGAAATGTCACTATCAGTTACCATTTCTATTTTTCTTTTTGCAAGAATTATATTGATTGCAGTTTCTATACATTGAGGATATGCATAAAATCCTAATAGCAGATCATCATCTTGAACAATCAAATTTTCAATGGATACATTCTCATCATTGAGAGCATATGGAAGTTTAAATAGCAGAAAATCTAACAGCTTTATTAAAAGCAATGTTGTATCTTCTGTCTTTTCATAGATCCTATCAAGCTCATTTCTATACTCACTAAGTTCAGCCTTGCCAGATGGATTGATAAGCTGTTTTAGTATTACAACCAGATAGAAATACAAAATTGCATACAAACGGCTTTCTATAGTGTCACCTGTAAGACCAAGAGCTCTTCTGTTTGTTGTATAGTGGATCTTTTCTGAATCAGGAATTACACAGGTTAAAACATCATGAAGATAATCAAGATTTGATGAAATAACATTGTCTGACAGAATGGCTGTTTCAGAGTCTTTTGTTTTTCTGATATCTATGCTATTGCAAAGATCGTTTATTGTATTAATTAACTCAACAGGCAGCTTTGAATTATTCAGAATGTTAAAAAAGTAATTATTTAAAAAAGAGCTATTAGTGAATTCTGACTTTTTGCTGACAACATCAGAAAAACTTAAATTGTTGTTGTGACTGTCTGCTTTTTGTGTTGCTGCAAGTGTCAGATACGGCTTTAATGAAGCCATTGAATATGTATTTAGATATCTGAATTTTGAAACGAAATTGAATTTTTCAGATATGCTTGATAAAGGGAAGAAACTGTTGTTTTCAAAAAAGCTGTATTCCTTTTTTCTAATTTTCTGTTCTACAGTTTTCTTCTGATAATAGTTTCCTTTAGTTACACTTTTTTCAAGTAATACTTCTTCTTTTACAGGCTTCTCAAAAAAGCCAAGAGTCTGTTGCTTACTGATTATTATTCCGGCACTAGACTTCTTCTTGTCTATTTCATCTAATTTTGCAATTGCCTCAACTCTTGCTCTTAAGTGTTCTTTAAATTCCTTGTCTTTGAAAGCCTGAATCTTGCTTTGTTTTTCTTTTTCTTTTATTAGATTCTTCTGATGAGCAATTTCAAGGAGCAGTGTGTCATAGTATGGAAATTCTCTGTCTACAGAGAAGTTTTCTCCATTGTATATGGCTAGCTTTGCCATGATTGAAATGAATCGCAGATGGTTTTTATTATCTAGTTGTTTAAAACATAGATTTTGATTTTGATAATCGCATTTATAGTTTAAATTCAGACATGCAAATGAATAACATGTTTTTAAGTAGTTGTATCCCTCTTTTGGTAGAGAAAGAGAATTTAAAATGTTGTCAAGTTCAAGTCTAAGATGAGAGTCAATTGTTTTGCTAATTACATGCAGACTTTCAAAAACTCTGAGCATTATGTTGTAATTTGCAATTTTTGTGCTCATTCTAGCAATATATGAAGCATCTTTTTGTGTTGGAACTCTTTTGGATTTTATAAGTTCTTGAACATAGGAAAAATCTTCATCATTGTTAAGATTTGGCTTAATAGTGACCTGTATTCTGTCATCAAACTTTATATCGCAAGGAATAAATCCTGGTACAAGTTTCATTCCGTATGTTTCAAGCAATGTATTAAGATCAAGATATACGGAAGATGTATTGTTTGAAAAATCAACTAGATCTGTTTCAAGTTCAAGTCTTTGAATAAGATCTCTTGGTGTTGTATAGATGTATCTTGTCTGATTTATCTGCTGTTTTAATTCTTTTAGGTTGTCCACCATAAAATATGGCAGATCGTTTGTTCTTGAAAGATAGTATTTAGCATCTTTTTTCATAGAAAACAGCCTGGAATCAATTGATTGTCTTATTATAAGTTTTGCTAATCAGTCAGACAAGATTCATCAAATTTATATACGCCATCTAAAAAATCGCTAATTTCCTTTGAAGCCTTTGTTTTATCTACTGATATTTCTTTTTTTAGTCTGTCTAGCATCTTTTCTGACAGTGCCTCAATACCTTCATCGTTAAGAATATCAAGAATATCACTGATTTTTTCATAACTTTCAGGTAAAAGCTTTTTTAAACGGCAAATTCTGTCTTTGTCTATTGTATCCTCATCAAGTCCCTTATAACAGCTTAAAAGACTTTCAAGTGCAACTTCATTTAGTTTGCATTCAAGCATTGGATTTACAGCATGTGACAGCGCGATACCATCAAGATTTGATCTGTTTTTAAAAGGTCTTGTATATATATGTCTGCTTATAAATTTTCCGTCATTAACAGGATAATTGTCCCAAAGAGTTACTTTTCTTCCCCAAAGATAGTTTGCCTTTTCAATATCTTCTTTGGTAATTGTTCTTGATAAAACCTTGTTGCCAGTCCAGAAAATCTCAATTGACTTATCTAGATCCCTTACAATGTCCTCATAATATTGCACAGGTCTTTGACCGAAAACTTTATCAAGTATCGGATCAAAAGTGTAATAGGTTGGGCAGAAAATGAGTCGTATATTGCTGTTCTTATTTTTGAGGTATGAGTGCACCTCTTTGATTATTTCGTTCTGCTTTTTTCCTTCTTCATTTGTGTACAGACTGATATCATCGAACAAGATAGCGATGATTTTTGTATTTGTAGTTTCTAAAATCCAATCAATCTTTTTTATAAGTACATTAAGCAGTCTGTCTTTTTCTTTTGTAATTTGCAAAGGTGAAATACCAACACCAAAATCAAGATGTAGTTTTGTGCACATGTCGCTCATATGCACTAAAAGTTCTTTTTTTGCACTGTCAAATGGCTTTTCCCATTCACGTCTTAGAGCTTTATCATTTTTGGGGGCATAAATATAGTATGAGTATCCTTTGTCAGAGATAAAACTCATAAGCTCATCTCTTTCATCAGTTGTATACTGTCTTCCGTAAAAACCTTCTATAATCCCTAAAGTTGTTTTCATAAAATCAGCCTGTCTTCAAATGTCATTTGTTCAATGTTATCAAAAATTTTATAACTGATTATTACCAAATTGTACTGAAAAAGCATGGCTTCAGCCATGGGGATCTGTCAAAATTTAGTGATTTTTGAACTTCTTGCTAATTGATAGAATCAATAATTATTTGTATAATGCTCAAGTTTGTGTGGACGCATGTCGCAGTTAATGTACATCCGATGCGTCAAGTTGTTTTTATTGCTGCAACCTATAGAGGTAAAAGATGCAGGTTTCAACCGAGAAAAAAGAGGGTATTTTAAACCTCATTACTGTTACTGTGCCAGCTGAAGATGTTAAGAGTGCACGTAGCAACGTATTTAAGAATTATGCAAAGAACGCAAAGATTGATGGTTTCCGTAAGGGCCACATTCCAACAGCTGTTCTTGAGAAGAATTTTTCAGCTCAGATCAACGGCGATACTTTAGATCGTGTAATCAACGACAATATCTACGAGGCTATCCAGGAATCAAAGCTAAAGGTTGTTGATATTGTTAAGGTTGACTTAAAGAGCGGTGACGCAACTTCAGAAGTTGTTTTTGAGGCCGAGGTTGAGGTATATCCAGAGTTAGAGTTCAAGGCTCTTGAAGACTTAAAGTTAAAGAAGATCGTATCAGAAATCAATGATGCTGATATCGATAATATGGTTGAGACACTTCGTGAGCAGCAGGCAAAGTGGCAGGTTAAGGATGATGCTACAGTAGCTGAGAAGACCCGTGCTTCAATCGACTTCTTAGGTCGTTGTGAAGGTGTTGAGTTTGAGGGCGGTAAGGCTTCAGACTTCACTTTAACTATCGGCGAGACCTCAATGATCCCAGGTTTTACTGAGCAGATCATGGGCCACAAGGCTGGCGACAAGTTCACTATTAACGTTAAGTTCCCTGAGGAATACCACGCTGAGAATTTAAAGGGTAAAGATGCAGAGTTCGACATCACCGTAAATTCAGTATCAGTTAAGGTATTACCAGAAGTTAACGAAGACTTCATTAAGTTATTCAACCTGAAGGATGCTACTATGGATACCTTCAGAGCAGAGCTTAAGAAGAATATGGAGCGTGAACTATCACGTGCATTAAGCAAGAAGAATTCAGATTTGGTATTTGACGCTTTAGCAGCTCAGTACGGTGAATTCGACGTTCCTCAGCAGTTCGTATCAGAGCAGCACAAGGCAATCCTAGCTGAGGTTGAGAACTACTTCAAGCAGTACGGCATGAAGAGCTTACCAGAGCAGTTCAAGAAGAACCCTCAGTACTTAGAGGATGCTAAGAAGCGTGCTCGTTTAGGCGTTATCTCATCAGTTGTTGCTGATAACCTAAACTTCAAGGAAGCATCAGATGCTGCTGTAGAAGCTGAAATCAATTTAATCGCTTCAGCATACGATGAGCCAGAGAAGGTTGTTGAGCAGATCAAGGCTGACAAGCGTTCATTTGCACAGTTCAAGGCTGCAGCTTATGAGCACGAGTTAATCGCTAAGATCTTTGAAAAGGCTCAGGATGGCGAAGATAAGAAGTCATTCTCAGAGTTAGTAGGTCGCTAATCTACAAATCATAATAAGGAGCTGACACAATATGAACTTTGAAGCAGAAAAAATGGCATCAACATTAGTGCCTATGGTTATCGAGCAAACAGCTCGTGGCGAGAGATCATTTGATATATACTCTCGACTGCTCAAAGATAGAGTAATTTTTCTAACCGGTCAGGTTGAGGATCATATGGCTGATCTTATTGTGGCCCAGCTCCTTTTTCTAGAATCAGATGATCCTGATAAGGATATTTATCTGTACATCAATTCTCCAGGTGGCGTAGTAACTGCCGGTATGGCAATTTACGACACTATGCAGTACATCAAACCTGATGTATGCACTTTATGTATGGGACAGGCATGCTCAATGGGCTCATTCCTGCTTGCAGGCGGAGCTAAAGGCAAGCGTTATGCACTGCCAAATGCCAGAATCATGATTCATCAGCCTTTAGGTGGTTTCCAGGGCCAGGCTACAGATATTATGATTCATGCTCATGAGACACAGAGGATCAAGGATACTCTAAATGGTCTTCTCTCAAAGCACACAGGTCGTCCTTTAGAAGAGATTGTTAAGGATACCGAGCGTGATAATTTCATGAGTGCTCAGGAAGCAAAAGAATATGGTCTAGTTGATAATGTTATTACAAGCAGAAGTGAAATAATTCTTGAGAATAAGGACAACTAATTATGAGTGAGCAGACTAAAAATACATGTTTATTCTGCGGAAAATCTTCTTCAGAAAATCGTAAACTGATTAAAGCTCGTGATGGTATCTGCATTTGCTCAGACTGTATCACTAAATGTTATAAAATGCTTGAGACAAAGGGCTTCGGTAATAAAGAGAATTCCTCATCAGGCATTGATCTTGACAATATCCCAACTCCACATGAAATTGCAAAACATCTTGATGATTATGTAATCGGTCAGGAAGATGCAAAGAAAGTATTATCAGTTGCTGTATATAACCACTATCAGCGTTTAAAGCATGCAGATAATGAATCTGGAGTAGAACTTGGAAAATCAAATATTCTGCTGGTAGGTCCTACAGGTTCAGGTAAAACACTGCTTGTTCAGACTTTGGCAAAATTCTTAAATGTTCCTTTTGCAATTTCTGATGCTACAACATTAACTGAAGCAGGTTATGTTGGCGAAGACGTTGAGAATGTTATTGTACGTCTGCTTCAGAACTGTGATTTCGATGTTGAGAAAGCTCAGAAGGGTATTATCTACATCGATGAAATCGATAAGATTGCAAGAAAGTCAGAAAATGCATCAATTACTCGTGATGTATCTGGTGAAGGTGTTCAGCAGGCATTATTAAAGCTTGTTGAAGGTACAGTTGCATCAGTTCCACCAAATGGTGGCCGTAAGCATCCACAGGAAAAGAATATCGAAGTTGATACTTCTCAGATCCTGTTCATCTGTGGTGGCGCATTTGACGGACTTGAAAAGATTGTTGAAAAGCGTGTTTCCAAGAAAGCCGGTATTGGATTTGGCGCTGAAGTATTTGGTAAGGATGAGAAGCTTACCTTATCAGATAAGTACAAGAAAGTTGAACCTGATGATCTTGTAAAGTTTGGTATTATTCCTGAATTTGTTGGTAGATTACCTGTTATTACAGCATTATCAGAGCTTAACAGAGAAGAGTTAATTCGTGTTTTACGTGAACCTAAGAATGCTATTCTTCGTCAGTATGAGGAAATGTTCAAGTTTGAAGATGTAAAACTTGAGTTTACACAGGAAGCATTAAACGCAATTGCTGATACTGCAATTAAGCGTCATACTGGTGCTCGAGGACTCCGTTCTGTTGTTGAAGGTCTTCTTTTAAACACAATGTTTGATATACCTTCAGTTAAGGATGTTGAGAAGGTTGTCGTTGATAAGAATACTGTTGAAAATCACGAAGAGCCTTTAGTTGTAAAGAAAGCTGATTTTGAGATGGAATCAATTTCTTAGTATTGGACTGTATTATTAAGGCTCCTGTTTGACTTGAAACAGGAGTTTTTTTGTCTTTAAAATGTATAAAATTTATAATAATATAATACATAAGTTTATCAGCTCATTTTTGAGCATCATAAAAAGAAAAAAGAGTAGTTATGGTTGCTAGAAGAAAGAAAACTGAAATTACAAAAGCAAGTTCAGATAAGAATAGATCAGAATATCTGCTGCCGCTGATTTCTTTGCGTGCTCTTATTATTACACCTAATTCAAAGCTTCAGATCACCGCTGCTAGAAGAAGTTCAATTCAGGCTTTCAAGGAAGTAGACAGAGAAGATTCAAAGTATGACAATGTTGCTGTTTTTTGTCAGACAAACGAAGCTGATGAGATGCCTAATTTTGATGGTCACATGAAAACAGGTGTTGCATGTGAATTACAGTCTCTGACAGAAAAGAATGATGGTACTGTCTCTTGCTTAATTCAGGGATTCAAGAGAATAAAGCTTCTGGAGATCGTTGAAAATAATGAACTTCCATACAGATTAGCCAAAGTACTTGATGTTGAGGAAATTCAATGTGATCCTCAGGAAACTGCAAGTACACTTAATGTACTTAAATCATGTCTTAACTATGCTATAGATAATTCTTCCAAGACTGTAAAGAATCTTGTTGAAAGATCAGTTCCAAAACATCTTGTAAAGACTATTCTTGAAGAAGAGAATCTGTCAAAGCTTACTGATTTGCTAACACAGATCCTTCATTTAGATACAAGTATTAAGTATTTACTTCTATCTTCAAATAATCCTGTCGAAAGAGGTCGTATTCTTATCAGTAGCCTAAATGGTTACTCATATCAGACTGAGCTTGAAAACAGAATTATTGATGTTGCAAAACGCTCAATGGAAAAGAATCAGAAGGATTATTTCTTAAATGAGCAGTTAAAGGCAATTAAAAAAGAGCTTGGCATATCTTCTGGTGATGAGGAAGATATTGTTATGTTCACCAAGCAGAATAAAGAGCTTGATGCACCAGAGTATGTTCATGAGCGTATTTCACGTGAAATCAGAAAGCTGGATGCAATGTCAACTAACTCTTCTGAATATACAACTGTAAGAAACTATATTGAAACTTTATTGTCACTTCCTTGGAACAAGAAAGATGATGTAAAGATTGATCTTAAGAAGGCTCAGGAAATCCTTGATAAGGATCATTATGGTCTTTCAAAGGTAAAAGATCATATTCTTGAGTATCTTGCAGTTCTATCAAGAACAGAGAAACTATCAGGTCCTATTATATGTCTTATGGGACCTCCTGGTATCGGTAAGACTTCTCTTGGTAAATCTATTGCAGCTGCTACAAACCGTCGTTTTGTAAGAGTTGCTTTAGGTGGTGTTTCTGATGAAGCTGAAATCAGAGGTCACAGAAGAACATATATCGGTTCACTTCCAGGTCGAATCATCTCAAATATGGCAAAGGCAAAGGTAAATAATCCTTTATTCTTGCTAGATGAGATTGATAAAGTTGTTAACAGCAATCACGGTGATCCTCAGGCTGCACTGCTTGAAGTACTTGATCCTGAGCAGAACAGTACCTTTGAGGATAACTACATTGAGATTGAATATGATCTGTCCAATGTAATGTTTGTAACCACTGCCAACAGCTACAACATTCCTGCACCTCTTTTAGACAGAATGGAGGTTATTGATCTTTCATCATATACAGAGGATGAGAAATTCAATATTGCAAGAAAGCATCTTTTACCAAAGCAGCTTCGCCTTGCTAATGTAAAGGAAGATGAGATAACATTTTCTGATGAAACTTTAAGATATCTTGTTACATATTACACTCATGAGGCAGGTGTGCGTCAGCTTGAGAGAACTCTTACTGAACTTATCAGAAAGAGAATCAAGCAGGTAATGCTGTCTTCTAAGAAATCATCAAAGAGCAGTGAAATTACCATTGATGATGTTAAATCAATGCTTGGTCCTGAAAAGTATGATTTCACATCAAAGCTAAAGGATAACAAGGTAGGCGTTGTAAACGGCCTGTCTTGGTCTACTTTAGGTGGTGATATTCTTCAGCTTGAAGCTGTTGCAAATACAGGTAAAGGTAAACATCAGCTGACCGGTAAATTAGGTGATGTAATGAAAGAGTCAATCACTACAGCTATTACAGTTGTTAGAACTTTAAGTGAATCATTACACCTAAGTGAAGACTTCTTTGAAACATCCGATCTGCATGTTCATGTTCCTGAAGGTGCAGTTCCAAAGGATGGTCCATCAGCAGGTATCGGTATGGTAACCGCTGTAGTATCAGCGCTCACAGGAAATGCAGTGCGTTCTGATGTAGCTATGACAGGTGAAATTACCTTAAGAGGTGATGTTCTGCCAATTGGTGGCTTAAAAGAAAAACTTTTAGCAGCTTTAAGAGGTGGAATCAAGACAGTTATGATACCTAAGGATAATGAAAAGGATCTTTGGGACGTACCATCAGTAGTAACTGAAAAAATGAAGATCATGCCTGTAAGCCGAATTGAAGAGGTATTAAAAACAGCTCTTGTAAATGATCCTTTTAATTTTAAGCCAACCACAAAATGGATATTTAAAGAAAAGAAATCAAAAAAGATCATTAAAAAAGAAAGTCTATCTGATTCAAACATAGTGGTATAGAAATGGAACAGGAAAATAAAGTTATTTTTGATGACGAAAAAAAGGAAGAGCCAAACAAGATTGATGAGGAAGTTACCTCAATAATCAAGGCTGCCGACAATCTTATAAACGTTCTGGAAAAGATAGCTCCTTCTATCAATGATGGAAAGGTTGTTAACGAGGAGGCTTTTATGAAAGTAATCAAGCCTCTGTGTGTGAATGTAGAAAACACACTTCCTCAGCTATTAGAATGTGTTGATAATCTTGAGTATCTGCAGGATGAAAGATCTTATGTAATAAGACAGAAGATTGCAAAACTTGAAGATGATCTTCTACCTCCTATTATTGAATACATAAGAGCAAGAGAAAAATCTTGTAAATAAAGCAAAGAATTATGTCATATTGAATAAGCCTTTTAGGCTTATTTTGTTTTGAAGATCAAATTTATTTAATATCTTGGTGAGTATAAAAATGAGTATAATAAATAAACATATCGGGGGGGAGAGCCTTTCTTTAAGTAAAAAGATTGCAATTTTTGCAGTATTTCTTTTTGCAATAATTATCTCAATTTTCATAGGCTATAAGTTCATAATTCATGAATTAAGCCAAAAAGAACAGATCGAGATTCTTCATCAAAAAGTAAATCATTTATCAGCCAGAATAGAGAAAATTGAAAATGTAAACTTAAAGGTTGATTGGTCTGATAAAGAATTTAATACGGTGACCAAATGAAGCGGACATTGGTCACATTTGTCTAAAATTATAAATGACTGTAGTTAGCGTACAGTCTGCTTTTTAAAAAACGAATTCTTTCTTGGATTTTTTTTTGGATTGGCTCTTTTATTTGTTGGTAATTTTGGATGATTTATTCAGAACTGAGCAAATAATTTTAAGCATCCGACTTG
>NZ_JAGFNY010000037.1 GCF_019448115.1 Succinivibrio faecicola
GAGGGTGAGAGATTCGCTATCCGTGAGGGTGGTCGTACTGTAGGTGCTGGTGTTGTTGGTAAGATCATCGAGTAATACCTTTTTATACTAGCATTATTATGTTCCGCAACAGCAGTTACATGCTGTTGCGGTTTAATTGTCTATAGCGAGTTAAATCGCGATATTTAAAACGGATAAATCCTATGGCAGACAATAAAGGCAAAGTTGCCACTGCAGATAAAAAAAATACAGCTAAAAAGCCAGCTCAGGGGGCAAATGCTGATCTTTTCATCTCTCCAGCATTAAGTGCTGTATTCTGGATTCTTTCAGTTGTAATTGTAGCTTCTGCTATTATTGGAAATTACTATTACACTAATTTTGTAGTTGTTGATGAAACAACATTAGGTCGTTTAACACGTGTTGCTATTGTTATTTTAGGGCTTGCTCTAGGTTTAGGTAGCGCACTTTTAACAAATAAAGGCCGCGCTTTATTAAGTTTTTCTCGTCAGGCATATGCTGAACTAAGAAAGGTTGTATGGCCTACACGTCAGGAAGCTGTTCAGACAACTTTTATTGTATTTGTTGCAGTTTGCGTTGTAAGTTTATTCCTGTATTTCTGTGATGTAATCTTTTTACAGATTGTTCGCCTATTTACTCTATAAGTTAGTCTCCTAAGGATGTAACTATGACTAAAGATGAAATTGTTGATGCACCATTAATGACTGAAGCTCCATCTTCAACTGATGCTTCAAGTGCAGTTCAGACCGTTGCTTCCGAGGAAGGAAAGGTACCTGCAAAGAAGAATAACTATTTTGGTGGTGATTCTTTCCGCTGGTATGTTATTCAGGCCTTTTCTGGCTTTGAGCAGAGAGTTGCTTTAACTTTACAGGAAAGAATTAAGATCCATGGTATGGAAGAATACTTTGGCGAGATTCTTGTTCCAAAAGAGAAAGTTAAAGAAATCAAAGATGGAAAGAAGCGTGAGTCAGAGAGAAAGTTTTTCCCTGGATATGTTTTAGTTAACATGAGAATGACTTCTGAGTCATGGCAGTTAGTTAAGCATACCGATCGAGTTTTAGGATTTATTGGTGGAACTTCTGAAAAACCACTTCCTATTACAGAAGCTGAAGCAAACAAGATTTTAAATCGCCTCAAGGAGACTGAGGATTCACCACGTCCAAAGACTATGTTCGAGGTTGGTGAGCACGTTCGTGCAATTGAGGGTGCTTTCAAAGATTTCGTTGGTACTGTTGAAAAGGTTGATTACGAGAAGAATCGACTAACAGTTTCAATTGCTATTTTTGGTAGAGCAACTCCAGTTGAACTCGACTTTACTCAGGTCGAAAAAGATCTTTAATTCACATGTGTGCAACCTGATAGGTTGCACATTCTCATAAAATCCTTCTATTTCAATAAATTTTGTATTCTTGCTGATAAAAAAGCGGTTTATAAAAAAAATAGTTGATCAGTGTCTAAAAATTCTGTATAATCTTAAAACTATTTTTTACGAGTACTCGTAAAAATAGTAATACCATTATTGGTCGGGAAGCGTGTTAGCACACGCGATATTACCCATATTTTATAGGAATCTAAAAAATGGCAAAGAAAGTTACTGCCTATATCAAATTACAAGTTGGTGCTGGTAATGCTAATCCAGCTCCTCCAGTTGGCCCAGCTTTAGGTCAGCACGGTGTTAACATTATGGAGTTCTGTAAGGCATTCAATGCTAAGACTTCAAACATGGAAAAGGGCTTACCTGTTCCTGTAATTATCACCGTATATTCAGATAAGTCATTTACCTTCGTATCTAAGTCAACCCCAGCTTCTTACTTAATTAAGAAGACTTTAAATCTTAAGTCTGGTTCACATAAGCCAGGTACTGAGGTTGCTGGTAAGATCACTATGGATCAGTGCCGTGAAATTGCTAAGGCTAAAGAGCCTGATATGACCGGTGCAGACGTAGATGCATCAGCACGTACTATTGCTGGTACCGCACGTTCAATGGGCATCCAGGTGGAGGGTTAATTCGATGGCTAAGATTGCAAAGCGTTTAAAAGAGATTCGTGCAGCTGTTGATAAGACCAAGCAGTATGATGTAAAGGCTGGTTTTGAATTACTAAAGTCAACCGCTAAGGCAAAGTTCGTAGAAAGCGTTGACGTATCAATCCAGTTGGGTATTGATGCTACTAAGTCAGATCAGAACGTTCGTGGTGCTACCGTTTTACCTCATGGTACTGGTAAGACCGTTCGTGTTTTAGTATTCACCCAGGGTG
The DNA here is from genome assembly GCF_019448115.1 of Succinivibrio faecicola. Taxonomy (GTDB): domain Bacteria; phylum Pseudomonadota; class Gammaproteobacteria; order Enterobacterales; family Succinivibrionaceae; genus Succinivibrio; species Succinivibrio faecicola. The sequence goes on from NZ_JAGFNY010000037.1 coordinate 2,253, forward strand.
AATTAGCAGATCAGGCTAAGGCAGCAGGTGCTGATTTCGTTGGTATGGACGAGTTAGCAGCTGAAGTTAAGAAGGGTAAGTCAGACTTTGACGTTGTTATTGCTTCTCCAGATGCAATGCGTGTTGTAGGTCAGTTAGGTCAGATCTTAGGTCCACGTGGTTTAATGCCAAACCCTAAGGTTGGTACTGTAACTCGTGACGTAGCAACTGCAGTTAAGAACGCAAAGGCTGGTCAGGTTCGCTACCGTAACGACAAGGCTGGTAATATCCAGACTTCAATCGGTAAGGTAAGCTTCACTGCAGATCAGTTATCTGACAACTTATCAGCTCTTGTTGCTGCTATTGTTAAGCAGAAGCCAGCTGCTGCTAAGGGTACCTTCATCAAGAAGATTAGCGTTTCAACAACTATGGGTGTTGGTTTAACTGTTGATAAAGCTACTTTATCAGACAATACCTCACAGAACTAGTTGTTCAAGTCTAGGTACTAGGACTTAAAGAATTTTTGGAAAGGGGGCATAGCCACCAAACCAAAGACCGCAGGGGGTAGTACCTTAATCATCCTGCGTAGGCGGAACCAGATCGCCTGGTTCCAAGGTCCCGAAAGGGTATAGTCCATATGGACATTCCAGGAGTCACTGCTAAAAATGGCATTGAATATCGAAGACAAAAAGGCAATCGTTGCTGAAGTCGCCGAAGTTGCCAAGAAAGCTGTGTCAGCTGTTACTGCAGATTCATGCGGTATTCCTGTAGCAAGCTTAACTCAGCTTCGTAAAGAGGCTCGTGCTAACAATGTTTACTTACATGTTGTACGTAACACATTATTAACCCGTGCTTTAGAAGGTACTGAGTTTGAGTGCATCAAGGATTCATGCAAGGGTCCAACCATTATTGGTTTATCTCTTGAGCATCCAGGTGCAGCTGCTAGAATCTTCAAGAATTTTGCTAAGACATGTGATAGCTTCAAAGTTAAAGCATTAGCTTTTGAAGGCAAAGCATACGACAGCAAAGACATTGATGTTCTTGCAACATTACCAACATACGAAGAAGCTATTGCTCAGTTAATGGCAACAATGAAAGAGGCTGCAGCTGGCAAGCTTGTACGTACTCTTGCTGCTTTGGGCGAGAAGCTTGGTTCAGAAGCAAACGCATAATTAGCGTTGCTTAGGTTTGACTATTTAGTCGATTGTTTTTTTTCAGGCATAGCCTGGTTATTTTATAGGAAGTTTAAAAATGGCTTTATCTAAGGATGAAATCATTGAGGCAATTGCTGCTCTATCTGTTACTGAAGTTGTAGAGTTAGTAAAAGCTATGGAAGAGAAGTTCGGTGTTTCTGCTGCAGCTGCTGTTGCTGCTGCTCCTGCTGCTGGCGCTGCTGCAGCTGAAGAGAAGACCGAGTTCGACGTTGAATTAAAGTCAGCTGGTGCTAACAAGATTGCTGTTATTAAGGCAGTTCGTACAGCAACTGGTTTAGGCTTAAAGGAAGCTAAGGACTTAGTTGAGTCTGCTCCTGCTAAGGTTAAGGAAGCAATGCCAAAGGCTGACGCTGAAGCTTTAGTTAAGGCTTTAGTTGAGGCTGGTGCAGAGGCTGCTTTAGTTTAATCTATAGCTAATGCAATTGGTTCGCACTGGACCAATGACAGCTTAAAAATCTGTCAAAAATGTGACCCGAGCCCCCCTTTTGGAGGGATCGGGTTCGGTGCCTATAAGATACATGAAGATGCTTAGGCGTCTTTTCGGAAACAGATCAAATAGAGGATCACCTATCCATGGTCTACTCCTACACAGAGCAAAAACGCATCCGTAAGGATTTCGGTAAGAGAGTTAAAGTTCTTGATACTCCTTACTTATTAGCAGTACAACTCGATTCATTTAAACAATTTATTAGTTCAGATCCAAACAATGAAAATGGTTTGGTCGCTGCATTTAAGAGTGTATTCCCAATTAAGAGTTACTCTGGTAATGCTGAACTTTGCTACAACAGCTTCCATTTAGGTGAGCCTAAGTTTAATGTACGCGAATGTATGATTCGTGGTACTACTTATTCAGCACCTTTAAAGGTTAAATTAAGCTTAGTACGCTATGAGAAAGACAATTTAAAGACTGTTAAAGAGCGTATCGACCAAGATGTATACATGGGTGAAATCCCACTCATGACAGATAACGGTACTTTCATCGTTAACGGTACTGAACGTGTTGTTGTGTCACAATTACATCGTAGCCCTAGCGTATTCTTCGATAACGACAGAGGTAAGACATATCCTGGTCGTATCTTATTTAGCGCTCGTGTAATCCCATACCGTGGCTCATGGCTAGATTTTGAATTTGATCATCGCGATAATCTATACGTTAGAATCGATCGCAGACGTAAGTTACCTGCAACAGTTCTATTACGTGCATTAGGTTACAATACCGAGCAAATCTTAGGTTTATTCTTTGATACTGTTGAGATTGATTTCAAGAGCAAGTCAATTTCTATGGAATTAGTTCCTGAGTCATTGCGTGGCGAAACTGCATCTTTCGATATTAAAGTTGGAAAAGATGTAATCGTTGAAAAGGGCATGAAGATTACAGCCCGTCATGTACGTCAGTTAAAGAAGGCTGAGGTAACTTCAATTGAGGTTCCAGCAGAGTTCCTCTTAGACAAGATTGTTGCTAAAGATTATCGTAACAAAGATGGCGAAGTAGTATTAGCTGCTAACACACTACTAAATGAAGACAATTTAAAGGCTATTTCAGAGAATGGCTTAAAGAAGATTGAAATTCTTTATACAAGTGCAGTTGATGAGGGTCCTTTCATCGCTGATACTCTACGCAACGATACCACAAGAGATTTATCATCTGATGAAGCAGATAGAAATGCTGCTTTATTTGAAATCTATAAGATGATGCGTCCTGGTGAAATTCCAACAGTTGAAGCTGCTGAAGTATTATTCAAGAATCTATTCTTCGCAGAAGACAGATATGATTTATCTTCTGTTGGCCGTATGAAGTTTGATAGTCGCTTTGTTGAGGAAAAGAGCTTCAAGGCAGGTGTATCTAGACTTTTATCATCTGATGTTGAAATAAATACTCAGGATAGTGGTATTTCTGTTGTTGATGGTTTTGTGTATGCTCAGTATCCACAGATCGTCGACTCAATCAAGCCATTACTTGATGAAGCAGAAGTTGCTTGTATGCCAAACACCTCCCCAGAGAGAGTTGCTGACAAGCTGTTAGGCTTCTTAGATAACATTCTTATTCCTTCAAAGAAGAATGAGATGTTACCTGCACAGGAAAGATTGTTACATAAAGTAAAGATTACACCAAAAGATGGTGAAGCATTTACATATGATAGAGCAATCATTCTCCCATTATCTGTATTAGATCTTTCATCTAACGTAAAAGAATTAGATGCAAAGGCAACTGATTCTAAGGGTAAGCCAATCAATCTTGATACTTCATTCATTGAAAATGAAGCACTGCGTGGAACTCTAAACCATTCAGATATTATCAAGGTTATCCGTTACTTAGTTAAGATCCGTAACGGTAAAGAGACAATTGACGATATCGATCACTTAGGTAACCGTCGTATTCGTTCAGTTGGTGAAATGGCAGAAAACCAGTTCCGTATTGGTTTAGTTCGTGTTGAAAGAGCTGTTAAGGAAAGATTATCTTTAGGTGATCTAGACAATACTACTCCACAGGAGCTTATCAACGCCAAGCCAATTTCTGCAGCTATTAAAGAATTCTACGGTTCAAGCCAGTTATCTCAGTTCATGGATCAGAACAATCCACTGTCTGAAGTAACACACAAGCGTCGTATCTCAGCATTAGGCCCTGGTGGTCTTACCCGCGAGAGAGCAGGCTTCGAGGTTCGAGACGTTCATCCAACTCACTATGGTCGTTTATGTCCTATTGAGACTCCTGAAGGTCCAAACATCGGTCTGATTAACTCTTTAGCTGTGTTCGCACGTTGCAATGACTACGGTTTCTTAGAGACTCCATACCGTTATGTTAAGGATGGTGTTGTTACTGAAGAATTCCAGTACTTATCTGCAATTGATGAAGGTCAGTACGTTATTGCTCAGGCTAATACCGATTTAGACGAAAACGGTAAGATCTTATCTGATTATGTACAGTGTCGTTATAAGGGTGAATCAGAAGTTAGAAGAGCTTCAGATGTTCAGTTTATGGACGTTTCACCTCAGCAGATTATTTCTGTTGCAGCTGCGCTGATTCCATTCCTTGAGCATGATGATGCTAACCGTGCTCTGATGGGTGCAAACATGCAGCGTCAGGCAGTTCCTACAGTTCGTTCTGAGAAACCATTCGTTGGTACTGGTATGGAACGTGCGGTAGCTGTTGACTCAGGCGTATCTATCATTGCAAAGCGTGGCGGTGTTGTACAGCACGTTGATGGCGGTCGTATCGTAATTCGAGTAAACATTGATGAGATCGAAGGTGACAATGATGCAGGTATCGATATTTACAACCTGATCAAGTACACCCGTTCAAACCAGAATACATGCATTAATCAGCGTCCATGCGTTGGCTTAAATGAGCAGGTTAAGGCTGGTGACGTGATTGCTGACGGTTCTTCAACTGATATGGGCGAATTAGCTCTTGGTCAGAACATGAGAATCGCATTCATGCCATGGAATGGTTATAACTATGAGGATTCTATCTTAGTATCAGAAAGAGTTGCCGCAAAGGATCGTTTAACCACAATTCATATTGAGGAAATGACCTGTGTTGCACGTGATACAAAGTTAGGACCAGAGGAAATTACAGCTGATATTCCAAATGTAGGTGAGAATGCTTTATCTAAGCTTGATGAGGCAGGTATTGTTTACGTTGGTGCTGAAGTTGTTGGTGGCGATATTCTTGTTGGTAAGGTAACACCTAAGGGTGAAACTCAGTTAACTCCAGAAGAAAAACTGTTACGCGCAATCTTCGGTGAGAAGGCATCAGAGGTTAAGGATTCATCATTAAGATTACCTAACGGTGAAACCGGTACTGTTGTTGATGTTCAGATCTTTACACGTGAAGGCGTTGAAAAGGACAAGCGTGCTAAAGAAATTGAAGAGATGCATATCAACCAGGCTAAGAAGGACTTAGACGAAGAGTTTGCTTTCTTAACTCAGGGTTTAATGCATCAGGTTCGTGTTCATTTAGTTAAGAATGGCATGACTCAGCAGCAGGTTGATTCATTATCTGATGAGCAGCTGTTAGAGCAGAATTTATCTGACGACAAGGCACAAAGACAGTTAGAAGCTTTCGCAGAGCGCTTAAAGAGCTTTGAGAAAGAATACCACGATAAGTTTGAAGCTGAGAAGAAGAAGTTCACCGATGGTGACGACTTAACTCCAGGCGTTCTAAAGATCGTTAAGGTATACGTAGCTGTTAAGCGTCGTATTCAGCCAGGTGATAAGCTTGCTGGTCGTCATGGTAACAAGGGTGTTATCTCTAAGATTAATCCTATTGAAGATATGCCATATGATGAGACTGGTAGACCAGTAGATATGGTTCTGAACCCACTAGGTGTTCCTTCACGTATGAACATCGGTCAGGTTCTTGAAGTTCATTTAGGTCTCGCAGCAAAGGGCATTGGTGAAAAGATCAATAAAATGATCGTTCAGCAGAAAGCTATTGCAGAAATCAGAAAGACCTTACAGGAAATCTATGATTTAGGTGATACATCTCAGGAAGTTGACATTTCAGCAATGTCAGATGCTGAGGTTATGACCCTTGCAAACAATTTACGTGATGGTCTACCTGTTGCAACTCCAGTATTTGACGGTGCACAGGAAGAAAACATCAAAGAAATGTTAAAGATGGCTGGCTTACCAGAGTCTGGCCAGATGACATTATTTGATGGAAGAACAGGCCGCGCATTTGAGCGTAAGGTAACCGTTGGTTATATGTACATGCTCAAGTTGAATCACTTAGTTGATGACAAGATGCATGCTCGTTCAACCGGTTCATACAGCTTAGTAACTCAGCAGCCACTTGGTGGTAAGGCTCAGTTCGGTGGTCAGCGTTTCGGTGAAATGGAAGTTTGGGCACTTGAAGCTTACGGTGCAGCTTACACACTTCGTGAAATGCTTACTGTTAAGTCTGATGACGTTAACGGCAGAACCAAGATGTATAAGAATATTGTTGATGGTAAGTACACAATGGAAGCTGGTATTCCAGAGTCATTCAATGTTCTGTTACGTGAAATTCGTTCACTTGGTATTAATATCGACCTTGTCCGCAAGGATTAAGTTTCCGCAAAGGGGTGAAAAACTCACCCCTGTTTGGGATCAACAATAGGAGAAACTGTTGTGAGCAATATGGAAAACGGTTTAAATGACGATCTTCTAGAGGGTTTTGCAAGTCAGCCTCAGGAGACTGTTGATCAGGAGCCAGCAATGGATCTTGAGTTAAGCGGTAGCCTTGGCAAATTAGCAAACCGTAGCAATGCCTTTAAGCAGCGCCTTGAGGACTTTGATGCTATTAAGATCGGTTTAGCATCACCTGAGATGATCAGAGCATGGTCATATGGTGAGGTTAAGAAGCCAGAAACCATTAATTACCGTACATTCAAGCCAGAAAGAGATGGTCTATTCTGTGCTAAGATTTTCGGACCAATTAAGGATTATGAGTGTTTATGCGGTAAGTACAAGCGCTTAAAGCACCGCGGAACTATCTGTGATAAGTGTGGTGTAGAAGTAACTCAGGCTAAAGTACGTCGTGAGCGTATGGGTCACATTGAGCTTGCTTCACCTGTAGCTCATATTTGGTACTTAAAGTCTTTACCATCTCGTATCGGCTTAATGTTAGATATGAAGTTACGCGATATTGAAAGCGTGCTATATTTCGAGAGCTATGTTGTTACCGACCCTGGAATGACAGAGCTTAAAGAGCGTGATTTATTAACTGAAGAGCAGTACGTAGATGCATTAACCCAGTACGGTGATGATTTCACCGCTAAGATGGGTGCTGAGGCAATCTTAGACTTATTAAAGCAGATCAATCTTGAAGAAGAATTAAAGGTTGTTCGCGAAGCTCTTGATAGCACTTCTTCAGAGTCAAACCGCAAGAAGTATGCTAAGAGATTAAAGTTAATTGAGTCATTCTTAAATTCAGGTAACAAGCCTGAGTGGATGATTTTAACTGTATTACCAGTTTTACCTCCAGATTTACGTCCATTAGTGCCATTAGACGGCGGTAGATTCGCAACTTCCGATCTAAATGATCTATATCGTCGTGTAATCAACCGTAACAACCGTCTGAAGAGACTATTAGATTTAGCTGCTCCTGAGATTATCGTTCGTAACGAGAAGCGTATGCTTCAGGAATCTGTTGACGCTTTAATGGACAACGGCCGTCGCGGTAGAGCAATCACTGGTTCTAACAAGCGTGCTCTAAAGTCATTAGCAGACATGATTAAGGGTAAGCAGGGTCGTTTCCGTCAGAACCTGTTAGGTAAGCGTGTTGACTACTCAGGTCGTTCTGTAATTACCTGTGGTCCATTCTTACGCTTACACCAGTGTGGTCTTCCAAAGAAGATGGCTATTGAGTTATTCAAGCCATTCATTTACGGTCGTTTAGAATTACGTGGCTTTGCAACCACTATTAAGGCTGCAAAGAAGATGGTTGAAAGAGAGGATGCAATTGTATGGGATGTATTAGACGAAGTAATTCGTGAGCATCCTATTATGTTAAACCGTGCTCCTACTCTGCACAGATTAGGTATTCAGGCGTTCGAGCCTGTTCTGATTGAAGGTAAGGCAATTCGTCTGCATCCTCTAGTATGTCCAGCATTCAACGCTGACTTCGACGGTGACCAGATGGCTGTTCACGTACCTTTAACATTAGAAGCTCAGCTAGAAGCTCGTGCTTTAATGATGTCAACCAACAATGTTCTTTCACCAGCATCTGGTGATCCTATCATTGTTCCAGCACAGGACGTTGTGTTAGGTCTTTACTACATGACCCGTATGAGAATCGGTGCTCGTGGTGAGGGTCTGATTCTGTCAGATGCTAAGGAAGCTGAACGTCTGTACAAGGCAGATCAGGTTGATTTCCATGCACGTATTGCTTGTCGTGTTCACTACTTTGAAAAGAACACTGATACAGGTGAGTTTGTAGAGCACAACGAGTTACGTCTAACAACAGTTGGTCGTGCTATGTTATCTCTGATCTTACCTAAGGGCTTATCATTCGATTTAATCGATCCTCCTGCTGAGGGTGTAACTCAGGAAAATATTCACGAGATCCTGAAGGAAAAGAACTGGTTTACCCATGTTTCTAACGTACCATTAGGAAAGAAGAAGATCGGTGCATTATTAAATAACTGCTATCACAAGTTAGGTCTTAAGGATACAGTTATGTTTGCTGACCACATCATGTATACCGGTTTTGCTAACGCAGCAATTTCTGGTTCATCTGTATGTGTTGACGATATGCTCATTCCTAAGGAGAAATATACAATTATTTCTTCTGCTCAGAAGGAAGTTATGGAAATTCAGGACCAGTATGATAATGGTCAGATTACTGTTGGTGAGAGATACAATAAGGTAATCGACGTCTGGTCAAGCGCTAACGATAAGGTTGGTAAAGCCATGATGGCTAACCTCTCAATCCAGACAGCTAAGAATATTCTTGGTGAGGATGAGCAGGAAGCTTCATTCAACAGCATCTATATGATGGCTGACTCTGGTGCTCGTGGTTCTCCAGCTCAGATTCGTCAGCTAGCTGGTATGCGTGGTCTGATGGCAAAACCTGATGGTTCTATTATTGAGACTCCTATTACAGCTAACTTCCGTGAAGGTCTGAACGTACAGCAGTACTTCATTTCAACCCACGGTGCTCGTAAGGGTCTTGCTGATACAGCACTTAAGACCGCAAACTCTGGTTACTTAACACGTCGTCTTGTTGACGTTGCTCAGGATATGGTTATTACTGAGGACGATTGCGGTACAGATGATGGTTTAGAGATTACACCACACGTAAATGGTGGTGATGTTATCGAAACATTACGTGACCGTGTTTTAGGTAGAACATTAGCTGCAGACGTATTAAAGCCAGGTTCAAAGGATGTTCTGATTGCAAAGGGTACTTTACTTGATGAGAAACTTTGCTCAGTTCTAGAAGCTCACAGCGTTGATAGAGTAAAGGTTCGTTCACCTATCACCTGTAAGACCAAGTTTGGTATCTGTGCTAAGTGCTACGGCCGTGATTTAGCTCGTGGTCATATGGTAAACCCTGGTGAGGCAGTTGGTGTTATCGCTGCTCAGTCAATCGGTGAGCCTGGTACACAGTTAACCATGCGTACATTCCACATCGGTGGTGCCGCATCACGTGCTGTTGCTGAATCAGCTGCTACAGTAAGAAACAGCGGTGTTGCAAGATTTGAAAACTCAAAATTTGTAACAAATACTGAAGGCAAGCAGGTTGTTACCTCACGTCAGTCAGAGTTATTTGTTATCGATGAGTTTGGTTCTGTAAAGGAAAGCCATAAGATTCCTTACGGTGCTGTTCTTGAGATTAAAGAAGGCGATCAGGTTAAGGTCGGTCAGACTGTAGCTCGTTGGGATCCACATACTCATCCAATTATTTCTGAAGTACACGGTTTCATTAAATATACAGATATTATTGAAGGCGTTACTGTTGATAAGAAAGATGATGAGGCATTAGGTATCTCTTCTATCGAAGTTAGAGAATTAGCTGCTCGTCCAACTCAGGGTAAGGAAAAGAGACCTTCTGTAAAGATTGTTGATGCTAAGGGCAAGGATGTAATGATTCCTGGTACTGAAGTTGCTGCTCAGTACATGCTTCAGGCAAAAGCTATCGTTCAGTTACAGGATGGTGCTGAGATCAATATCGGTGACGTTATTGCTCGTATTCCTCAGGTTGCTGGCGGTACTAAGGATATTACCGGTGGTCTTCCACGTGTTGCTGACTTATTCGAAGCTCGTGCTCCTAAGGAGCCTGCAATTCTTGCAGAGATTTCAGGTACCATTACCTTTGGTAAGGAAACTAAGTCAAAGCGTCGTTTAGTAATTACTCCAACACCAGGTTCAGTTGACGAAATCGGAAATGCACTTCAGGAGCACGAGGAGATGATTCCTCTATCACGTAACCTGAATGTTTTCGAAGGTGAAACTGTAACTAAGGGTGAAATGATCGCTGAAGGTCCTGAGTCACCACACGATATCTTAAGATTACGTGGTGTAAACGCTGTAGCTAACTACATCGTAAACGAGGTTCAGGATGTTTACCGCTTACAGGGTGTTAAGATTAACGATAAGCACATTGAAGTTATCGTTCGTCAGATGTTACGTAAGTGTGAAATCCTTGATGCAGGCGACAGCAGAGAGTTCTTAACAGGCGAAATTGCTGAAGTTTCTCGTGTACGTATCGTAAACGAAAAGCTAGCTGCAGAAGGCAAGAAGCAGGTTTGCTACAGACACATTCTAATGGGTCTGACAAAGGCATCTTTAAGCACCGACAGCTTCATTTCAGCTGCATCCTTCCAGGAAACAACTCGTGTTCTTACCGAGGCTTCTGTTGAGGGTAAGGTTGATGAGTTACGTGGCTTGAAGGAAAACGTAATCGTAGGTCGTCTAATCCCTGCTGGTACTGGTTATAAGTACCATAAGCAGCGACGTGAAGAGTTTGCTCGCATGAATCAGACAAATGATTCAGAGCAGACAGTTTCAGCAGATGATCTTCAGAAGCAGTTATCAGCAGCTTTAGAAGCGGCTGATTCAAGCTCTGTTGGCAATAACTAATTTAAAGTTATGATTTAAATCAGATGCCCTTCCAGAATTTGGTGGGGCATTTTATTTTGGAGAAAACAAATGAGCGATATCAAAGTTATATCAACTGAAAATGCACCAGCTGCAATTGGTCCATATGTTCAGGGCAAGATTGTAAATGGTTTATTATTTGCATCTGGCCAGATCCCATTAGTTCCTGCGACAGGTGCTATGGTTGAAGGTGGAATTGCTGAGCAGGCAAGACAGGCTTTATCTAACGTAAAAGCATTAGTTGAAGCTGCAGGCTCTGATTTATCAAAAGTAATCAAAACCACCTGTTTTTTAAAGGATATCAATGATTTTGCTGCATTCAACGCTGTATATGCTGAGTTTTTTAATGCTCCTGCACCAGCTCGTTCATGCGTAGGTGGAATCGATCTACCTAAAGGCGCACTTTGCGAAATTGAAGTGATCGCTGCAGTTTAATGCACATTATTTTTTTTAAATTTGTAGTATCCTCTATTTAGAGGATATTTTTTTTATGGAATTGTTAATTATTGTCAAAAGCTCTGCATGTAATTGCGTAAGTCATAATACTGTTAAATATATCGTGCAAAAAGCCTACGAAGAAAAACTTAATATTAAAGGTATATTTTTCAGATATGATGCTACAAGCATAACTTCTGTAGAGATGGAAAAACGATCAGATTTGTATGGCATTCAGAAAACTTACACTGATCTGTACGAAAAATATAAAATTCCTATGTACGTCTGCGGTGGAGACCTTCAGGAAAAAGGAATATCAGTAGAGAGTATAGAAAAATCATTCACATTATCTGGAAATGCAGAGCTGTCTATGATGATATCCTCATGTGACAAGGTATTGGAGTTATAAATGATCATAATTGTAATTAAAACTCCTTTCAGTCAGTCGATGACATATAAACAGGGAATTGAATGCTCGTTAAATCTTGCTGACGCAGGAGATGATGTAAGCGTATTTCTATCAAAGACATTTACAGAGGATCTTAAACTGTCATCAAATAATGATAGTGTAGCTGAAAATGTAAGAAAACAGTTAAAGCAGTTAGAGCTATATGAAATACCGATATATTCTTCATGTGGATTTGAATCAACACAAAAAGTTAAGTTGAATGAATTGGTTAAAGAATGCTCAAAAGTGGTGGTATTTTGATGAAAGTTTACATAATCAGCGACAAAAGGGATTTCTCAAATTGGTTATCTTGCAGTAGTGACATAGGCAATATCACAAATGATGATTACTGCTTTATTTCATTTAGTGCAGATCTTGAAAAAGTAAGAGAAAAAAGCTCTTTTATTCAAACAGAAAATCTGTTTTGTTTAGAAGATGACGAAGCTTTAGAGCTATTCTATTCGCTATTAAAAGAAAAAAGTACAATCTTTGTTAATCTTTAGTTATAAAAAAGCGATAATTTTTCTCTCATTTCCCATAAAAAAGCCGTTTCAAAAAAAAATATTTGATCTTTGATTTATATTTGTATTAAAATTCACAGACCCTATTTGTAGGGGTATAGTAAGATCTGTCCATTTTGGACTAACAGGAGATTTTAATTTAATGTCTACTATTAATCAGTTGGTTCGCAAGCCACGCGTTAAAGTAGTTTCTAAGAACAAGGTTCCAGCTCTGGAAGCTTGCCCACAGAAACGTGGCGTTTGCACCCGTGTTTATGCTACCAAGCCTAAAAAGCCTAATTCAGCTATGCGTAAGGTATGCCGTGTTCGTTTAACTAATGGTTTTGAAGTTACTTCATACATTGGTGGTGAGGGTCACAACCTTCAGGAGCACTCTGTAGTAATGATCCGTGGTGGTCGTGTTAAGGATTTACCAGGTGTTCGTTACCACACCATTCGTGGTTCTTTAGACTGCGCTGGTGTTAAAGACCGTAAGCAAGGTCGCTCTAAGTATGGTGTTAAGAAGCCTAAGGCTTAATATAACCCCTGTAGAGTAAGGCCAAACAAGTTTAATTAATGAAATTTTAGGTTTTGGAAAACCCTGAAATTAAGAGGATTTATAAATGCCTAGACGTCGTGAAGTTGCTCAGCGTAAAATTTTGCCAGATCCAAAATTTAATTCTGAGTTATTAGCAAAGTTTATCAATGTCGTAATGCAGGATGGTAAGAAGTCCATCGCTGAAGCCATCGTATATGGCGCATTAGACACCATTTCTGAGAAGAGCGGCAAGGACCACCTCGCCCTGTTTGAGGAGGCACTTGAGCACATCCGCCCAGACGTAGAAGTTAAGTCTCGTCGTGTTGGTGGTGCTAACTATCAGGTTCCAGTTGAAGTTCGTCCTGCACGCGGTAACGCATTAGCTATGCGTTGGTTAGTTGAGGCTGCTCGTAACCGTCATGAGAAGAGCATGGCAGCAAGATTAGCAGCTGAAATGGCAGATGCAGTTGAGAACAAGGGTACTGCAGTTAAGAAGCGTGAAGATGTTCACCGTATGGCTGAGGCTAACAAGGCATTCAGTCACTTCCGCTGGTAGTACAGGAGTTAATTTATTATGGTTCGTGAAACACCGATTAATCTCTATCGTAACATCGGTATCAGTGCTCACATTGATGCTGGTAAGACAACCACAACCGAGCGTATCTTATTCTATACAGGTAAGAGCCACAAGTTAGGTGAGGTTCACGATGGTGCTGCTACCATGGACTGGATGGTTCAGGAGCAGGAGCGTGGTATTACAATTACTTCAGCTGCTACAACATGTTTCTGGCATGGTATGGCAGGTCAGTGGAAGAATGCATACCGCTTCAATATTATTGACACCCCAGGCCACGTAGACTTTACTGTTGAAGTAGAGCGTTCAATGCGTGTTCTTGACGGTGCAGTTATGGTTTACTGTGCTGTAGGTGGTGTTCAGCCACAGTCTGAGACCGTATGGCGTCAGGCTGTTAAGTACAAGGTTCCACGTATTGCTTTCGTTAACAAGATGGACCGTACTGGTGCTAACTTCTTACGTGTTGTTGAGCAGATCAAGACTCGTTTAAAGGGTAACCCAGTTCCATTAATGTTACCTATCGGTAAGGAAGACAATTTCGTTGGTGTAGTTGACTTAATCAAGCGTCAGGCTATCGACTGGGATGAAGCATCTCAGGGTATGAAGTTTGAGTACACCGAAATTCCTGCAGATATGGTTGAGGAAGTTGAAGAGTGGCGTACTAAGTTAGTTGAGGCAGCAGCTGAGGCTAACGAGCAGTTAATGGATAAGTTCTTTGGTGGCGAAGAGTTAACTGAAGAAGAAATCAAGGCTGGTTTACGTGAGCGTACATTACGTAACGAAATCGTCCCTATGTGCTGTGGTTCAGCATTCAAGAACAAGGGTGTTCAGGCAATGCTTGACGCTGTTGTTGAGTACTTACCATCTCCAGCAGATGTACCTGATGTTGAAGGTAAGACCTTAGATGGCAACCCAGATACACGTAAGGCTGATGATGCAGCTCCATTCTCAGCATTAGCATTCAAGTTAGCTAACGATCCATTCGTAGGTAACTTAACATTCTTACGTTGCTATTCAGGCGTTATCGCTTCTGGCGATACCGTTATGAACTCTGATAAGCAGAAGCGCGAGCGTTTTGGTCGTTTAGTTCAGATGCACGCTAACTCACGTCAGGAAGTTAAGGAAGTTCACGCAGGTGATATCGTAGCAGCAATTGGTTTAAAGGAAACCACAACAGGTGATACCTTATGTGATCCTGAGCATCCAATTCTACTTGAGTCAATCGAATTCCCAGAGCCAGTTATCTCTGTTGCTGTTGAGCCTAAGACTAAGGCTGACCAGGAGAAGATGGCTATCGCTTTAAACCGTTTAGCTCAGGAAGATCCTTCATTCCGTGTTCGCACTGATGAAGAGTCAGGCCAGACCATTATTTCTGGTATGGGTGAGTTACACCTTGATATTATTGTTGACCGTATGCGTCGTGAGTTCAAAGTTGAATGCAACGTTGGTAAGCCACAGGTAGCATACCGTGAGACAATCAAGGCTCAGGTTGAGCAGGAAGGCAAGTTTGTTCGTCAGTCTGGTGGTCGTGGTCAGTATGGTCACTGCTGGTTACGTATCGAGCCTCTCGAGCAAGGCAAGGGTTACGAGTTCGTTAACGAGATCGTTGGTGGTGTTATTCCTAAGGAATACATTCCAGCTATCGATAAGGGCTGTCAGGAGCAGATCGCTAACGGTGTTATTGCTGGTTACCCAGTAGTAGACGTTAAGATCACTGTATTCGACGGTTCTTACCACGAAGTTGACTCATCAGAAATGGCATTCAAGATTGCAGCTTCTATGGCATTCAAGGATGGCTTCAAGAAGGCACAGCCTGTATTATTAGAGCCATTAATGAAGGTTGAAGTTGACACTCCTGAAGAGTACATGGGTGATGTTATCGGCGATTTAAACCGTCGTCGTGCTCTTGTTGAAGGTATGGAAGACGGCCCTATGGGCAAGATCGTTCATGCTATGGTTCCTCTCGGTGAAATGTTTGGTTACGCAACTGACCTTCGTTCACAGACTCAGGGCCGTGCTTCTTACGTAATGGAATTTGGCCACTACGCTGAGGCTCCAAGAAATATCGCTGAGGCAGTTATTGCTGAGCGTCAGACTAAGTCTGAATAATTTATTTGTTAATTTAACTGGTGCGGTTACCCCCGCACCTCTAAAACTAAGGAAATTAAAAAATGGCAAAAGAGAAGTTTGTCCGTGGTAAGACCCACGTAAACGTTGGTACCATTGGTCACGTTGATCACGGTAAGACCACTTTAACTGCAGCTATCACTACTGTTTTAGCAAAGACTTTCGGTGGTGAGGCACGTAAGTTCGACCAGATCGATAACGCACCAGAAGAGAAGGCTCGTGGTATTACCATTAACACCTCTCACGTTGAGTACGATACAGCAAACCGTCACTATGCACACGTTGACTGCCCAGGTCACGCTGACTATGTTAAGAACATGATTACTGGTGCAGCACAGATGGACGGCGCTATCTTAGTAGTAGCAGCAACAGACGGTCCTATGCCACAGACACGTGAGCACATTCTATTAGCTCGTCAGGTAGG
>NZ_JAGFNY010000038.1 GCF_019448115.1 Succinivibrio faecicola
TTTTAAAAAGCAGATTGTAAGTGAATTACAACCTTGGTTAAACTGTGATCAAAGTCCGTTTCATTTGGTCACCGTATTCTTTTTTTTATTGCCAACAGATTTACTGTTTTTATCTATATAATATGATCATTTGCAATACGTAAGTAAAACACCAAGTCTCCATAACTCTATGTTGTTCTTATATTCTGAAAATTGTATCTCTATGGAACTCAAGAAACAGTTTATTAGGAACAAACACTTTTGATTTCGGCAATATAATTTGCTTTCCTTCATAATGGTACAACCAGGACTTGGTTTCAGAATCCATTTCAATTTTTCTTATTTCAGAGGAAACCAATACTTTATAATCATCATTTAGCGATATATAACCTTTATCAAATAAGTGATCATGAAATGGATTAAGACATAAACCATTTGCAGGATTTGTCTTTTCAGTTGGACTTGATTTTGTCCAAGGTTTTATATGAGAGGCGCGAAGTAGATTAGGTGAAGCAATTTCTGTTATACAGCATTGATAGTCATAAGATGCCAAAACAGCATTTCTAAAGAAATTCTGACCTATTCGTTGCTTAACAAAAGAAATTTTGTCAGCTCCTTCAGGAATATCTGACTCAACTGATGCAACTTCATTATTTGAAGGATCAAGATCTTTAATTATTTCATAAGCTTGATTAGCTAATTCATCCCAATTGTTATAAAATTCATCAAAAATTTGTAAATCTAGTTTACTACCGTGATTCATTCCTTTTTGTTCTAAGGTAGGATCTACAGCAGCCAAATTGCACATTTTCATTCCTAAAGCACTAGGACTTCTGCCAATTAGATTTGCCATATTTATAATGCTTTCATTACCTTTATGAATTTTTCCAAAAGGCGTTTTACAGTACAAATATAACGCAAGAATTGTTTCTTCTCTAGACCAGTTTTTACGTGCCATTTTTGTTTTTCCTAGATTATCATATAATCACTATTGTGAAAAAAAAACAAAGAAACTTCTTTGAGAATGATAACGTAATCTATAAATATTGTTAAATTTTAAAATGTGGTGGATTAAATGTGGTTTGAGCTTGATGAAAAGGACCGTGATTTATACAAACGATTAATTCTTGCATACGCAAGCCTATCTGAAGCATTTGCTCAAAAAGAAGATTTTTCCCAAAATACCGATAAAAAAAAGCTAATAAGACCTATTGTAAATTCGAAATTTCAAGAAGCATGTTTTCAATATGCGTTCAAAGCATCTGCAGAAGATATAAGAAATACTTCTTTCGATGTCGCTGTTAGAAAAATTAATAAAGAAGGCTTAGAAAAAAAATACCTTATTGGAATAAAAACATTCAGTTTTAATGGCAACGACCAGAAGATTGCCCAATTCAAAAAAGAAAATAATACATGGAGTTCACTCATTCAACAGATGAGAGACAACGTCGAAAAAAAAGAGCTGACTGTTTCTCAAATAAACGAGATCAATCATGACTTATATCTAAAATTAGCGCTAATGATTGCTAATTTAAGAAATCAACGAATTAAATCTTCTATTGCAAATTTACAAGGATTCAAAGTTGATCCAAAAACAGATTCTATTGAATATGTATATCATGTACTAATGCCTTCTGTTGAAGAAGGAAGTCCAATTATCTATGTTGGTGAAACTGATTACACAAAAATTGATATTTCTAATATAAAAATTGAGGGATGCACTTCTGCTAAATTACCTTGCAATTTTGTTTTTTCAGATGGAAAACATATATACAAATTTACCCCTGCTGATAGCCAGCTATATATGTTTTTTGACAATAAGAAAATTATTAAAGAAAGCTGGAACGTAATATGGGTAAATGAGGCACAGTCTTTCTTTTTGAATCTGTACAAAAAAGTTTACGACCCAAAAAACACTGATTATCAATCAAATGATTTTGACAAAAATACTAGATACATTACAACAGATGTTTTACCAAACAATGAAATAACTGAGTCTTATTGTTGGCTAATAGCACCGAAAGGTGAAGTTGAATTATCATCAGGATTTAACAGTTTTTATGGAACTGGAATGAAAATAGCCATAAAGGACAGAGAAAAAAAAATAAAAAAGATCCATGCTAATTACATAAATTCTGTTGCTGAGACTAAACTAAATGAGTTAATAAAATTACTAACAGATTACAGTTTATCTAATACAAATATCGATAGATTCACATTAAGAGATGAAATCTGTAAACTTTCAGATTCAATTGGAAATGCAGATCTAAATTCTGAAGTAAAAGGCCTGGTTTTCAGACCTTTTAACGAAATGTATATCCCTATTCCTAATTCTAAAGAATTCCATAATAAGCACCCGAATTTTTTTGGAAAAGACATAGGTACTTTCCTAGAAATAGAGCCAAACAAACTTGCTTTAGATAAAAAGGATAGAGCTTTTATTCTCATCTTTGAGCCTTCAGGAGATGCTCTGCAATCTTATATCTGTCAAGATAATGGAAAAGCAATAGAATCTTCTAAAAAACAATCCTTTTTAGGCGAATGGCTAAGAAAAGGAGTTTTTCAGTTAGGTGATTTTGAACCATTAACTGTAAAAAAACTTAATGAACTAGAAATCAACGGAATAAGACTGTATAAGACAAAAAAAAAGTTATTCTCTGACAATTCAGAGCTTTATGGAGAAGAAATCCATTTAGAATTCATTTGGATTGAAGAAGGAAAAGAACCCAATGATTTCATAGGTGAGCTTTAAATTAGCATATTTTTTATATATACTATTATTGTCTTTTGATTTTATCTTGTTTATAATTTATTCATACTATTCAGCGGCGCGCCGCTGCTTTTGAGGTTCAATATGAATAAATTAAAATGCGCATCTTTCTTTGCTGGAGTTGGAGGAATTGACATCGGTTTTGAATCTACCGGTGCATTTGATGTTATCTATGCAAACGAGATTGACCCATATCCTGTACAAACATACGAGCTAAACTTTAAAAACAAAGTAGACAATCGAAGTATCTGCGATGTTAAGCCTGAGGAAATTCCTGATTTTGATGTAGCTTTAGCTGGTTTCCCTTGCACAGATATTTCTGTAGCAGGAGAAAGAAAAGGGTTATTTAATAACGATGGTTCTCTAACACGAAGTGGCTTATTTTTTGAGCTTATGAGAATCTTAAATGTAAAAAAGCCAAGAATTATTTTCCTTGAGAATGTAAAAAACCTTGTTGGACACGATAACGGTAAGACATTCCAAACAATTATTGATTCTTTACAAGAAGCAGGATACTTTCACATTAAGTACCAAGTTCTTAATGCAATGAACTACGGCAATATTCCTCAAAACAGAGAGAGAATCTATATTGTAGCTTTTAAGAATGAAGAAGATAAATTTAAATTTGATTTTCCTCTACCAATTAGTCTAACAACTCAACTCAAAGATATTATCGATTTCGACACCAAACTTGATGAAAAGTATTACTACACAAGGGGTAAATATGCAGGCGACATCTATGAAAAACTAGTAGAAGCGATGGATGATCCAAATGCCATTTACCAATGGAGGAGAAAATATGTCAGAAAGAATAAAAGTGGAGTTGTTCCGACATTAACTGCAAATCAGGGCGAGGGTGGTCATAATGTCTGCTTGATAAAAACAAAACATGGTATTCGCAAAATGACACCTCATGAATGTTTTAACACTCAAGGTTTTCCTAAGAATTTCAAGTTACCGAATAATATGGCGCAATCCAGGTTATATAAGCAAGCAGGAAATTCTGTATGTGTGTCAGTTATCAATCGAATTGCGGAAAACCTCGTAAAAAGTCTTTCTAAATAAAATTCAAGAATTAGAAGTTTTATAAAGAAGCTCATTTTGCCCGTCCCCAGTAGGATGAACAAAAATACTGGGGTTTGTGTTTATATAATAAACAATTTTATTTAGAGAATTTTCTTCCTTTTATGTTTTTTATAATTATTTTTAATTATAATTTTCATGATTTTTAAAACGTTCAAACAAAATGGCTTTTTCATGAAAAAATATATTTTCACACTAGTTTTTTTCTTCAGCACTATCTGTACTGCTCAGCAGCTTTCACTCCAAACATCCATTGGAAACATAACCCTTCCTGAAATATCAGAAATTAATAAGCAGTTAAACGATCTGACTTCTAATAACTCAATATCTGATGAAAACAAGGAATTAAAAAGAAATCTATACAATCAGGGTATAGATGCATTAAATAAAATCTATGAGTTAAGAGATGCAAAGAACAAACTTGAGGCTTCTTTAAAGAACCCTGCTAAGAAACTTGCAACTCTCATAAAGAACTACTCTACAGAACAGAATGCCACACCAATCAGTGATGACATGGTTTCAAAAATGAGCAATGAAGAGCTCAAAACTGAACTTGAAAGAACAAACAGTGCCCTTGCAACAGCACAGATTGAGATTGCCTCTGCTGTACAAGCACGTGATTATGTTCAGACATTACCAGAAAAAGCAAAAAATACTGTAACTGCTAATACATCAAGTGCAAAAGAGAATCTTCTTAAAATAGATGAAAAGCCAAACACAGAAGATTTTGACAACAGGATATTAGCGACTCTTATATATAGAGCAAATCTTGAAAATGAGTTTTTAAAAGAAAGCTTGAATAATATATCAACACTACAGGATCTCACAACTTATAAGCTAAAAATAACAACTCTTAAACTTCAGCGACTTGAACAGGATGTTAAAAAACTTTCACTTGCAGTAAATAAAACATACGTAAATGAAGATGAATATGCAAACCAAAATCTGACTGCCAAAAAACATCCTGCCTTAAAAAAATATATTGAATCTATAAATAGAATTAAAGGATACATCTCTGTTAGCAGAACAAAAGATGCAACCTATCTACATGATCTTCAGATGGTAAATTCTGCCTACAGCAAGGTAGATCAGACAGCAAAAAGTCTTGATAAACAAATTAATGAATTAGGACAGACTCTGGTTCTATCAAGACTTTTAAACCGCCAGCTGACCAATCTGCCTGAAATAAATCTCAAGTACAATCTTGATGATGAACTTGCAAATCTAAATATTTATATATTTGAGCTTAGAGATCAGCTTGAAAAACTGACTGATATTGATACAGCAGTACAAGAAGAAATTAAAAAGGATCCTTCATTATCTTCCTATAAAACAGATCTTGTTGCTTTGGTTTCAGAGAAAAGACAGGCTATAAATGAACTTTATCAGGTTATAGCAAATGAGCTTACAACTATCATTGAGCTAAAGGTTGTATACACACAATACAACGACATAAACAATCAGATTAACTCAAAAATTTCTGAACAGCTTTTCTGGGTAAAATCAAATCAGGGATTAGGTGTTGAGTTCTTCTCAATGTTTATCCCTGCTGTTAAGTATGAGTCTGCAAACCTTATTACCAAATTTAACAGCGAAAAATTCATTAAGCATACAGTGCATACATCTGTAATCATTATTCTTCCGCTCATGTTTTTCGGTCTCATTCTGCTTGCATTCAGACCTTTTATTTCAAGAATCAATAATGAACTTGCCTTAAGACTTGATAGAAGTTCTGATTCGATTTTTGTAACCCCTCTTGCTCTGGTTACAAATATTCTGGTCATGGTTCCAAGACTATGCTGGCTAATACTACTTGGTACAATTGTCATTTGCTGTGCTCTTGCTACTACAGAAAAACAAAGCATTATTATTCTTACAATGGTTCTTCATATTTTTGTGTTTGTATTCTTCTCTCAGATTCTAAAACCAAATGCTTTGGTTCAGAGACATTTTTGTGTAGAACCATATAAGCTCAAAAAATTCCGCAAACAGTGCACAAAAATCTGGATATTTGCGATTCCTCTACTAATTTTTGCTAATGTTGCAGAAACAGATTCAAACTACATCTATTCAGATATCACATCATATCTGGTTGTGCTGGTTTCATTTATTGCTCTATTTGTGATCTTTTCAAGAGAACTTTTTGCAAAGTTAAAAGATCTAAAAAATGCAACATTATCATCAATAGCCCTAAGTTTAGTTGCAATTGTTATATGTCTGATTGCAATTATTTCTGTTGCATCAGGTTACCTGTATACCATTGTAAAACTGACAAACCGAGTGGCATATACCTGTTATATTGCGCTTGGCTACTACATCGTAAGTCAGACAGTACACAGAATGATTTACGTATACATCAACAAGAGCTTCTTTCATACTAATGATATTGGAGATCATAAGAACAAAAGTATTGTATCTCAGCTTAATATGGCACCAGGATACATCTGTTCTAAAATCTTTAAAATCGTAAATACAGCTCTTCTGATTCTTACTGTTTTTCTTATGTATTTTCAGTGGAACGATCTTGCTTCTGTTTTAAGATATCTTGAAACAATCACTCTATACTCTGATAAACAGGTTGTTAACGGACAGGTTGTATTAACAAATGTCCTCACTCTTGCTAACGTTCTTTTTGCAATTATTGTTATTGTAATTACAGGCGTATTAAACAAGAATCTGCCTTTAATTCTTGAAAAAATATTCATGCTCAAAAAAGACGAAAACCAAAAGAGCACCAGTTATACAGTTAAGGTAATTTCCTCATATCTGATACTAGGAATTGGCTGTATCTTCGCAGCTGGTGCTATAGGTATCAAATGGGAAAATCTGCAGTGGTTGGTTGCAGCTCTTTCTGTTGGTCTAGGTTTTGGTCTTCAGGAAATTTTTGCTAATTTCGTATCTGGTATCATTCTACTGTTTGAAAGACAGATACGTGTTGGAGATATTATTACCCTAAACGGTTTATCAGGAACCGTAAGCAAAATCAGAATCCGTTCAACTACAGTTCTTTCTTTTGAGAACAAAGAAGTTATGATCCCAAATAAGGAGTTCATCACCTCTGCTCTTACAAACTGGTCATTATCAAACCAGATCACAAAGATGTCTTTTGTAGTTGGAATTGCCTACGGTGCTGATGTAGACAAAGCAAAATCCCTGCTCAAAGGAATAATCAACAGATGTCAGTATATTTCAAAGGAACAGGCTTCTTTAGTATATGTTTCTTCTTTAGACGACAGTGCAGTAACAATTACATCTGATATTTATGTAACACAGATTGCAAACAGAAAACTGACAACTGATTATCTGTCTAGAGAAACCTTAAAACAGTTTGCTCAATATGGTATTGAAATTCCATTCAATCAGCTTGATGTCAATGTTAAAAACCTTGAAAAAGGCGAATTTATAGAAACGCTAAAAACAGGAATGTTAGCTGAAAAGAGCCTATAGTACTTTTATAAAAAGCTGTACTTTTGTACAGCTTTTTTATTCTAAATATGTTTTACCAGGCTTAAGATATCCTTTCGCTTTTTTGCAGGTACTTTTGAGTTTTCACCTTCAAAGCCGACTGCAAGCAGATTTATAACTTCATAGCCGTTTTCAATTTCCAAAGCTTCTTTTATAGCCATTGGATTGAAATAACAAATCCATACTGATCCTAAACCAAGTTCTGTTGCCTCTAGCATCATATGATCTGTAACAATGCTTGCATCTATCTTATCACTTACCATTCCATCAAAAGGTCTATGCCATGCTTCATCTTTTTTAGAAAGAACTGCAAACACAAGAGGTGCATTATAGAAATTTGCTGCAGAAGATAGTTTTTCAAGAGCTCGATCTGACTGAATCACTATGATCCTGACAGGCTGAAAATTACATGCAGTTGGAGCAAGAACACCTGCCTTAACAATTCTGTCAACCATTTCCTTGCTTACTTTCTCGTTTGAATAAGCTCTTACTGAATGGCGCTTTTCCATTAAATTCAATAGATCCATAATTAACTCCTTTTTTAAGATTTGTTTTTTAATATATCCCATTCTTTATTTTTGTAAAGAATACACTTTTTTGTAATATACTATCCAAAAAGATAGTGTTTATTTAAGGCGACTGTTAACCATGTACGAATGTTCAAAACTAGCTGATAACTCAAAAAGTGTTTGTCCTATTGCAAGAACTGTTGATCTTATCGGAGGAAAATACAAAGCTGTTATTCTCTGGCATCTTAAAAATGAAACACTAAGATACAGTCAGCTACACAGAAAAATTTCTTGTGCGACAGATAAAATGCTAGCTCAGCAGTTAAGAGAACTAGAAAATGATGGTCTTATAACTAGAAAGGTATATCCTGTTGTTCCACCAAAAACAGAATATTCCCTAACCCAGGAAGGAAATCTCATTATTCCTGTACTTGAGGCTATGAGAGAATTTGAAGAAAAATTTTCAGGAAATAAGAAATGATTGAAAAGAGAAAAAAGGAGAAATATTATTTCTCCTGAAAAAGATTAGTTTTCTTCTTCTTTTTCCTCAATTGCCTCGAAAGGGCAAACTGACTGACATGCACCACAGTCAGAACATGCTGCACAGTCAATCTTGAAGGTATCATCACTTTGCTGCTCAATTGCACCACATGGACAAATATCACTACACTCTCCACACTGAGAGCATAACTCTTGATTAATTACGTACATTCTTTATTCCTTAGGTTACACTTTATCAATTGACCGTTATAATACACGAAATAGATTTTTTTAAAAAGGCAGAGATATGGATAAGATTTCTCAAAACATTCAGAATGTTCTTGCCAAAATAAAAGAAGCTGCAGAAAAATACAAAAGAGATCCTGCTACTATTACACTTCTAAATGTAAGCAAGACTAAACCTGAACAGATGGTGATTGCAGCTTATCAGGCAGGCCAGAGACATTTTGGCGAATCATATGCTGTAGAAGCTTCTGAAAAAATTGAAAACCTGAAAAGCCAAGGGTATAACGATATCATCTGGCACTTTATAGGTCCAATTCAAAAGAATAAAACAAAGCTTATTGCAGAACATTTTGATATAGTCGAAAGTGTAGATAGAGCTATTGTTGCAAAAAGACTAAACGATCAAAGACCAGAACATCTAGGTATACTTGATGTTCTAATTCAGGTCAATATTTCTGATGAAGAACAAAAATCAGGCTGTTCTATTGATGAAATTGATTCTATTGTTGATGAAATTCAAAAGTGCAGTAAACTAAGACTTAGAGGCTTCATGGGTATTGGTCTTGATACTGAAGATATGCAGTTGATTGACTCGGAATTTCAAAAACTTCATGGTCTTTTTGTAAAATACAAAGAAAAATTCAAAGACTTTAATATCCTGTCTTTAGGAATGACTAACGATCTGGAAATTGCAATCAAGAACGAGTCAACACAGGTCAGAATTGGAACTGCCATCTTTGGCGCTAGAGAATATAAGAACAAATAAAATGACTACTAAAAAAATTTCTTTTATCGGTGGAGGAAACATGTCCTCCTGCATTTACGCAAGCATTATTAAATCTGAGGATGCAAAAAACATTACAATAAGTGGACCTCATCTTGAAAAACTAGAAAAATTCAAGGCTGAAGGTTCAGTAATTACCACTGATAACATCGAAGCTACAAAGAGCGCTGACATTATTTTTCTTGGTGTAAAACCACAGATATTAACATCTGTTCTAGAGCAGCTTTCTACCATTAAAGATGAATTACAAAACAAGCTTTTTGTATCCATGGCCGCTGGTTTTAAATTATCATCAATAAGCAGCAAGCTAGGTACAAACAGAATCATCCGTATCATGCCTAATACGCCTTGCAAAATCGGTTTAGGTACTATTGCTGTTGCCTATGACAGTGCAGTAAGCGATGAAGATAAAGCAACTGTAAAACAATATCTGTCAAACATGGGTCAGTGCATTGAAGGTGACGAGAACAATCTTAATGTTATTGGTGCTGTATGTGGCTGTGGTCCTGCATTCGTTTATCGTTTCATGGAATCACTTGTTGCAGAGGCTGTACGTCACGGCATTAAGGCAGAAGATGCTAGAAAGATGGTTGAGCAGACTGTTTTAGGCTCTGCATCAATGGTTATTCAAAACCAGGATGCAACAATAGCTTCATTAAGAGAGGCTGTTACATCTAAGGGTGGTACTACCTTTGCTGGTCTTTGCAAAATGACAGAAGGTAATTTTGAAAAGATCATGGAAAACACTATCAATGCAAGTCTTGATAGAACCTATGAATTTGAATCAATGTTTTAAGAGGAAATAGTTTGAATACACTATATTTCGTTTTTATGGTGATTGAGGCTGTTGTAATTCTATTTGAACTACGCGCTCTCATGCAGTCTTCATCTGTTGACTATTACCATAAGGTTACTCAGGCTGTAGTCAGACTGACTGAGCCTCTTATAAGAGTAATTCCATTCAGAAACAAGAGTATTGGTGGTTTCTATTTTACCGGTGTCCTTGTTGCTTTTGTAATCGCTCTTTTTGGTTGTGCTCTGGTAGTATTCACATTTCTACCAAACATACCAGCATCACAGGGACTTTGGGTAGCTTTATACTTAGGTACTATCTGCACTATCAAAAGCTTTGGCTATATGGTTTTATTCTTGCTGTTAGCACAGGCACTGACATCATGGTTACCATCAACAAGGGAGTGGAGTTATTATTTCTCACAGATAACAAATCCCCTAGTATCCCCTATCCAAAAGATTATTCCACCAATCGGAATGATAGATATCTCTCTTATGATTCTGATGCTAGTTATTTTTGGCCTTGATAGAATATTCCTAATGATATTCGGCCAGTACTGGATGGTATTCTAAACAAAAAAAAGGACAGTAGATTTTGTTTACTGTCCTCTTTATCTTCATTAAGTTTCTACTTATTCAAGCACAAACTCCATTTCTTCAAGCTGGACTTCTTCACCATTCTTTGGAAGTACGACTTCAAGAGAATCAATCTTCTGGAAGCCTCTTGGAAGCAGATCACCGCTCTTAGAACGAGAACTTATTCTTTCAGCAATTTCACTTGATGACAGATTCAAGAAACGTTTACCACAATGAATAATAAGTGCTGCATCCTGTTTTAATATTGCAATTGATGCAATACCATCAGATCCAATAGCAAGCTTAGCGCCTGAAATTCCGATTAACTTGTTACCCTTACCTGAATTTAGAGATGGTAATTCTGATAACTTGTAAATTAAAAGTCTTCCAGACTGGCTTGCAACAGCAATCAGATCATTTTCCTTATCAGTGATCTCAATTGGATTTAGCATGTTTGCATCTTCATCAATGCTGATTAAAGCCTTACCTGCCTTGTTTCTTGTCTGAAGATTCTCACCTGATGTTATAAAGCCATAACCTTTGTCGGATGCTATCAGATAAGATGAATCCTTCTTTGGAATTACAACATGAACAGCATTTTCTCCAGCCTGAAGATTTGCCTTTGCAGATAGTGGTTCTCCCTGACCTCTTGCTGATGGAAGATCCTTTACATCCACACAGTACAATCTTCCAAGATTAGTGATGAAGGTAGCCTGATCGTTTGTTTTACCAGAGGCTTTTGACATAAACTTGTCACCAGAACGATATGACATTGAAAGTGCGTCAACATCGCTTCCTGATGCAGCTCTTACCCACCCCATCTTTGAAAGAATTACTGTGACAGGAGTGCTTGGAATAAAATCATCCTCACTCATTGCCTGAGCTGCTATATTCTCTACGAGCTGACAACGTCTTTCATCTCCGTATAGTTTGGTATCAGCCTGTATTTCCTTCTTAATAAAAGTATGAAGCTTTGCCTCAGAGCCAAGCAGTGATTCAAGTTTTTGCTTTTCTTCAGTAAGTTTCTCCTGCTCAGCCTTGATTTTCATTTCCTCAAGTCTTGCAAGCTGTCTTAACTTTGTTTCAAGAATATATTCTGCCTGGACCTCGGAAAGACTAAAACGCTCCATAAGTTTTTTCTTTGGCTCATCTTCTTTTCTGATTATCTCGATTACTTCATCAAGATTCAAAAATGCAATGAGCAAACCATCTAACAGGTGCAGACGCTTATTTACTGCCTGAAGTCTGTTATCAAGTCTACGTCTTACAGATTCAACTCTGAATTCAAGCCATTCTTTTAAAATAGTTTTAAGATCCTTAACAGCAGGCTTTCCATCAAGTCCTAGAATATTCAGATTTACTCTGTATGTCTTTTCAAGATCGGTTACAGCAAACAGATGCTCCATAAGGGCATTGATATCTACTCTCTTTGATCTTGGAGTGATAATCAGTCTGCATGGATTATTAAAATCGGATACATTTTTAATATCAGATACAAGTGGTAATTTCTTCTTGTTCATTAGATCTGCAATCTGTTTTTCTATTGAACCACCACCGACCTGATAAGGAAGAGCTGTTATGATAATCTCATCTTTCTCAACCTTGTATACGGCTCTTACTCTTACTGTTCCTTTTCCTGTTTCATAAATCTTCTCAAGCTCATGTCTTGAATTTGAAATCTCGCAGCCTGATGGATAATCAGGAGCAGGAACGAACTCCATCAGATCTTTGACTGAACAGTCTGGATGATCAAGAAGATATACTGCAGCTTTTGCAACCTCAGTAAGATTATGAGGAGGGATATCAGTTGCCATACCCACAGCAATACCTGTAGTTCCATTCAGTAGAATATTTGGTAATCTTGCAGGCAGATATTTAGGCTCATCAACTGTTCCATCAAAATTAGGCATCCAGTCAACGCATCCTGTATTGATATCCTGCAAAATAGCATCTGAATAAGGTGCTAATCTTGCCTCAGTATAACGGAATGCTGCAAATGATTTTGGATCTTCAACATCACCCCAGTTACCCTGACCGTCTACCAGAGGGTATCTGTATGAGAATGGCTGAGCCATAAGAACCATTGCCTCATAACACGCTGCATCTCCATGAGGATGATATTTACCAATAACCTCACCAACGGTTCTTGCTGATTTTACATGCTTAGATTTTGGTGTGATTCCAAGCTTATGCATTGCATAAACAATTCTTCTTTGTACTGGCTTCATGCCATCACATACTGAAGGTAGAGCTCTGTCTGTAATTACACTCATCGAATAATTCAGATATGCACTTTCAGCAAAAGATGACAATGGCAGTAATTCCACACCATCTAAACTTAAATTCTTATCTTGATTTTGATCTGACATTGATTTTTTCTCGCAAAATCTTTGTACAATGCGCTAAAATTTTATGTATATAGCTATTATAACAAATATATTTTTTCTTTTTTTCTCAAGAAACAGTAACTTCTGATGAACAACAAGATTTTTTATAGACTTTTGACAGTGCTGTCGATTTTTATAACAAGTGTAGCATCTGCTGATACCTACAAGAATCTTCCTGCACATCTTCTTACAAAGGCTATCAGTACTGACGTAGTCTATGATGAGGATTTTGACTACACAAAACTAAAAAAGACACATGATTTGATTTTTTCCTATCAAGAAAGTGTACCTGTACAGGTTACACCAAAAGCAAAAGTTGTTGACCATGTTGTTGTGTACAAAGCTGCACATAAAATGGTTCTTTTAAAAGACAACCATACAGTCTGCTCATTTTGGATTGCTCTATCAAACAAGCCTCAGGGAAAAAAGCAGTTTGAAGGAGATAAAAGAACACCTGAGGGTACCTACACGCTTGATTATGTAAAAACTAAATCATACTTCTACAAGGCAATGCATATATCCTATCCGAATATGGAAGATAGAGCTTTTGCAAAATCTCAAGGAAGAAAGCCAGGTGGAATGATCATGGTTCATGGGCAGCCACCTTCAAAAGGTGAATACCATGAATCAGTACAGAGAACAGACTGGACTGACGGATGTATTGCTCTACTCAATCCTGATATAGATAAGTTCCTATCACTTGTAGATGTAGGAACTCCTATAACAATCCATCCTTAACAGTCTTTTAATCTTCAGGGAACCAGGCAACTGAAGTTTCGTTTGTGGAATCGTCTATTGAAAAGACGATATCCGCAACATGCTTTGAATATTCCTCATCAAGTTCATCTGTCATCAAAAATACCTGTGCAACAGCAAGGGAATCTTTAAATTCCATCATAGATGCAGGGATTTCATCAGATTCTGATACATCCTTGAACATTAAGCCAATATTCTTGAAACCATCCTGTTCATACAGTGTTCTTAAACGGTTATATGAATCCTCATCAGTTTCAATCAGTGACTCTTCGGCAAGAGTAATATATAAATCTACAACCTTGTTCTGCAGTTTTTCAAACTGAGCATCATCAAGAGATTCTATTTTCTGCTCTATCATACAATCTCTCCTGATGTACTAAATGATCCGCCGCTTACATGATGAAGTGTGTTCAAGCAGCCTGGAACAAAGGACTGAGACTCATCATCAAAAAGCTCTTCTTTAACGTATACGTTCAAAACCTTGCAAAGACAGATACCTTTATCTTTTAAAAGCTCAGGATCGGTAAGCTCACATTCAAAATATGCATTGGCATCTTTGAGTGTCTTGAAGCCAAACTTTAAAGAATTCTCATAAGGCAAATCAAAGTGCTCAAATTTATCACCACTCTCAGAGCCATGAACAGAGCCTAGTTTTAAAGCTATATCTTTTTGATCCTTTGATGGAAGAGCTACTACCAGTTTGCTTCCATCTTTAAGATTTGCTGTTGTGGTATGTCCAAGATCCAGAACTAGTAAAAGCACATCAGTATCATAAGGGCATGACCATGCTGCAGTCATAATATTATCAGTTCCCTGTTTGTTTTTAGTTGAAATGCAGACTAAAGGCCCACCTGTAAAAACTCTATATGCAAGCTTTGTATCTAGATTCTTGTACATAACATTCTCCTGTCAGGATTTTTTGTAATTCAGTTATATGCAGCCAATATGTAATTTAAACAATTGTTACACAAAAATGGCGTGTACAGCACATTTATATAAAAAAATATATTTATTGTCTTAACTACTTAAAAAGTATAGAGTTTTTTAGAAGAGATTTGTTTTGTTTAACTTTTAAGGAAATTATATGAATTACAAAACAGTGTTGGTAACAGGAGCTTCTGCTGGATTTGGTCTTGCTACTGCCAGGCTACTTGCAAATAACGGCTATAAGGTAATTGCTCTTGCCCGCCGTGAAGATAAGCTAAAAGAGCTTTCTTCATTATCAGATAATATCTATCCTGTAGCAATGGATGTTACTGATGCAAAAGCTGTTGAAACTCTTGTTTCATCTTTACCAGATGGATTCAAAGATATAGATGTAATCGTTAATAATGCAGGTCTTGCCTTAGGTGTAGAAAAAGCTCAAGAATGCTCTCTTGAAAATTGGAAGACCATGGTAGACACAAATGTTCTGGGAGTTTTAAATGTAACTCATACTATTCTTCCTTCACTAGTAAAAAAGAATAAAGGCTTTATCATTAATCTTGGCTCAACTGCAGGCTCTTGGCCATACGTTGGTGGCAATGTTTATGGCGCAACCAAAGCTTTTGTAGAACAGTTCTCAAGAAACTTAAGAACAGATGTTCAGGGGAGCGCAATCAAAGTTACTGTAATTAAGCCAGGTCTTTGCTCTGATACAGAGTTCTCATACGTTCGTTTAAATGGTGATGAAAAGAAAGTTAACGATCTTTATTCAGGAACCAAATCGATTCTTCCAGAGGACATTGCAAATACCATTCTCTGGCTTTTAAACAACCCTGCTCATGTAAATGTTAATGAGATTGAAATGATGCCAGTGTGCCAGGCTTATGGTGGTTTGAAAGTTGTAAAAGATCTTGATTTTACAGAGAAAAAATAATTATTAAAAAAACCTGCCTAATCGGCAGGTTATTTATACTGGCTCGATGTTTAAGATCCTGATTTCCAGTCTCTCTGATCTCATGTAGTGACTTACGCCTACATTGTATACAACTCTAACCTGTGTATTTTCAGTTATCTGTTTTTCGTTTGCAGTTGCTCTGAGTTTTATCGCTCTCATGGTTGATCCATCTTCACCTCTTAATACAAAACGAAGATGACGGGAAACAACTAAAGATACTGACTCAACTGTAAATTTTCCGTCAAAACAAGGCTCTTCAAAACCATTTCCCCAAGGACCAAAAGCCTCTAAGTCTCTTGCAAATGCCAGATTCTGATAATTTGAAGGTAATTCTCCATCAGATAGGATTTCATCTTCAGTTGGATTACCAAGACATTCTTTGGCAATCTCATTGAACATCTGTCTAAATGTTTCTAGAGAATCCTTTTTTATGGAAGCACCTGCAGCCATTGCATGGCCACCATAACGGGATAATAGATTTGGACATTTTTCATCCATGGCTTTTAGAATTTTTACCATACTAAAGCCAGGAACTGAACGAGCTGAACCAAGAAGTTCTTCACCATCACCTGAGAACACAAAGGTTGGAACAGAGAACATTTCCTTGATTCTGCTTGCTATAAGGCCACCAAGACCTACAAGCCAGTTTGGCCTGTAAAGAACAATTGCGCAGTTGCCTTTCTGAGATTGAGCATCTTCTGTCGCTTCTTTTAAAAATACGCGCTCATAATCGCCTCTGCGCTTATTGCACATATCAAGCTCGCGAGCAATTGCCATAGCCTCTTGCTCATCATCTGTAAGCATTAGTGAAACAGCAGGATTCTTCTCAAGCTTGATTCTGCCAGGAGCATTAAGTCTTGGACATAAATCAAATGCTATACTTGTTGCATTGATTCCTTCAAGATTAACTTTGCAAGAAGAGGCAAGAGCCTTAATACCTACAAGACACTCACCATTTTTAATTCTGTTAAATCCATATTTGACAAGTTTTCGATTATTGCTATCAAGAACCATAACGTCGCCTATGGTTCCTAGAGAAACAAGATCAAGGAATCTGCCAATTCTTGGAATATAGCCAACTGAATTATAAAAGCCCTTATCTCGAAGAATGGCTCTTGTAGCTACAAGAACATAGAAAAGAACACCTGCACCACAAAGATTTTTGGATGGGAATGTATCACCTTTTCTTTTTGGATCAACAATTGCATCAGCTAAAGGAAGATTTTCCGGAACCTCATGATGATCGGTTATTACTACCTTCAAACCTCTGCTTTTTGCATATTCTATGGATTCTTTACAGGACACACCGTTATCTACGGTA
The DNA here is from genome assembly GCF_019448115.1 of Succinivibrio faecicola. Lineage (GTDB taxonomy): Bacteria > Pseudomonadota > Gammaproteobacteria > Enterobacterales > Succinivibrionaceae > Succinivibrio > Succinivibrio faecicola. Next base: position 17,028 of record NZ_JAGFNY010000038.1, read on the forward strand.
ACAATAAGCTTGATACCATCCTCAAGAGCAGCATCAACTGCTGTTTTACTGATACCATATCCGCCTTCATAACGGGATGGAACAAAATAGGATACTTTCTTAGCACCTAAATCATAAAGACCTCTTACGCCTAAAGCTGTACCTGTTATACCGTCCACATCATAGTCACCGGCAACTAGTATTCCTTCTCCGTTTTCAATGGATGCGGCGATAATTGAACTGGCTTTATCGATATCTAAAAGATCTTTGTAGTGATGAATATCTGAAAGAGAACAGTTAACATCGCTCTCTGTCTTAAGACCTCGTCTGGCAAGGATCTGACGCAAAATAGGATCTGATATCAGCTCTTCAAGCTGAGAGTCATCTACATATTCACGTCTAATAATCTTCACGGTATATCCAGCACTTTGTTAACTATATTGAAATATTATATGGAGTATTTATGTTAAATAAAAGTGCACAAACAAAGATTAGTTATATATTGTGAACAATCCTTGTGAATATTCATTTTTCACTTAGGTCAAAATAAATAAAACCAAAAGTTTCATCAGGAAACGATGATAATAATCTTCAGTTTACGCTAATGAAATTTCTGACTTTTTTAACAAATACGATAATCTTTCGATTTCGTATTCCTCATCTGACAGAGTTTTGAAAACCACGCCAGGATTAGGATTCTGATTTTTCATCTTATTACTCTACTTCTGCACTTCAAAAAGTGAGAATTTAGAGAACAAAAGTTTTATACAAGCAGTCTAGCGCTGCTGATGCTCTTTAAAAATACGTTTTTGACAGATTTTTCAGGAAATTTGTTTTTTG
>NZ_JAGFNY010000039.1 GCF_019448115.1 Succinivibrio faecicola
CTGTACGCTAACTACAGCCATTTATAATTTTAGACAAATGTGACCAATGTCCGCTTCATTTGGTCACCGTAAAAAAAATAACAATTTTTTTATTTTGGTCTTTACAAAGGGGAGTAAATTGTTGATAATACTCGGGCAATTCCACAGGGGCATAGTTCTAATGGTAGAACAGCGGTCTCCAAAACCGACGGTTGTGAGTTCGAGTCTTACTGCCCCTGCCACTTCTCAAAAATCTTCCCGTTTTTTTTCAAAAAATGTGTGTTAGTTTTTGTGGTTTTTACGGTATCTGAGAAAAGCACTGAAAAAGATATGGCAATATTCCTGTCAATCTTTTATATTTAAGTCATAACATCTCTATGAGAATTACTGATCCTAATGAAGAAGTAATCAGAGTCTCTATACCCATTTACATAACGATCGCATAATGTATACCTAGTTATATTCACATTTAAACGTGTTAAAACATTCTTTTTTTATTTGTTATGTAGATTAAACAATCTCCATCTTTTGTTACATTATTATTTATTTTAATAGTACAATAAAAAATTAAGAAATATCAAAAAATAAACGAGTTCTTATTGTATGTCATCTAACTTTCAATCTGTAGGATACATTTGAGTATCTAACCTAGATCAAAAAGCAAGACAACTAGTCGGCATAAAACTCGATAGAATCTTTGAAGATAAGATTTATGGTAAGGACAGAAAAAGACCTGAACTAGAAAAGATGCTGTCTTATATAAGAGAAGGTGACCATATATATTTACATTCTATGGACCGTCTAGCTAGAAAACTCAAAGACCTTTTAGATCTTCTAAAAGAGATTACAGATAAAGGCAGTACCATTCATTTTGTTACTCAGAATTTAGTGTTCTCTAAAGATGAATCTAATCCCATTGCAAAATTGATGCTACAGGTTATGTGGGCTGTTGCAGAATTTGAGAGATCCGTTATTTTGGAACGACAAAGAGAAGGTATAGCTGCAGCTAAGCCAGAGGTAACTATAAAACAGGCAGACCGGTTGTTATGACTGATGAGAAGAAGAAACTTTGTCATGAAAAGGATACTGCCGGAATTCCAAAGACCAGAATCGCAAAAGCTCTTGATATTTCCAGAATATCTGTTTATAGAGAGCTTAAAAAAGTTACAAAATAAATTGCAGATATTCAGATTGTTATGAAGAATTTTAAAACAACTATCAAAATCTGGAACGATTATGAGCTATAGAGAAAAGGTTTCGTCATGATATTACCAAATGAAAAATTCAAATTTTCTATGATAGACAACCTGATGTTTCATTTATCTTCGGAGATGATATCTCTATATGATGAGGAAAAAGATTGGTTATCTGTTAGAAAAATTGCCATTGAGAAAAATTTAGCTCAAAAAAATGCTGTATCTTCGAGAGAACGATATGTAAATGAAGTGCTCAGTAGAGTTAGATATTTATCTGAGGCAGAAATATATTATTTTTTAAACCAGGCAAATGATAACGAGCAACATCTATTACTATGGATCGCATTGTGTAGAGCAAATAGATTGGCAAGAGAATTTGCAGTAAAGCTTCTTAGAGAGAGTTTTTTAAATTTTAAAACAGAAGTTAGCTTTGATGATTTTGATGCTTTTTACTTTGATTTAAGTTCATCCAATAGTGAATTGGATAATGTTTCTACACAGATGAGAAATAAAATAAGAGGAAGAATAATAAATTCTGCAAAAGAAGCTGGACTATTAACAAAGGATAACTTCATTCAGCCAGTATTTTTATCTGCCGATTTTTGTAAATGTGTTTCGGATAATTCTCTCAACGATTTATCTTTTTTACCAATATACGATGCAGACATTAAGAGATTATTACAGTCATGATTCTAAACGGTAAATTTCCTCCCTATGACGAGATATTTAATCATCTTGTCAAAGTTGTTTCTTCGGAAAGATTTTTAAATAAACAAGGATTAGGTAAAGAAGTCCCTTTTTTCATCTTCCCTTTTTCTCCTGAGGATGCTTTAAGAATTGAAGATGACGTTATAAATGTAATTAAAAAGTTAAAAGTTGAGAGAGGGATAGAAATTCTTCATTTAAATCTCTACAAGATATGTATTGAGATGTTAAAGGAAAGAGAAGTATTCGACTCGATTATTGAAGATGAATCATCCTACGAGAAAGATGATTTGCTAGACATGCTCCAAAGTCTATTAGATCCTGAATCTAACCTTATTCCAAAGATAAGAGAGATTATTGTGGATAAACAGTTTGATGTTGCTTTCATAACCGGAGTTGGGGAAATTTACCCTTATATACGTTCTCATACTGTATTAAATAATCTTCAAAGCACTATTGAAGAACAACCAACGGTAATGTTCTTTCCTGGAAGTTATAGCCACTCAGACACAAAAGGCGCATCCCTAGATTTATTTAATATTATGCCTGGTGATAGATATTACCGAGCTTTCAATTTACTTGATTACCAGATTTAAAAATAGATGAGGTTGATATGACCACAGCAATTCAGGATTTATTTAAAAAAGACATTAATCGATCAATAAACGGTGTTATCAAAGCTGACGATAACGATGAGTTAAATCTCAAAAATGAAATTGAAGAATATGTGGTTACTAACGATATCGCCAAGAATCTTAGTGAATTTATAGATGCATATAATGACTATGATGGGGCTAGAGGAAACGGAGTTTGGATTTCTGGCTTCTTTGGCTCTGGTAAATCTCATCTACTAAAAATGCTGGCTGTTATTCTTCAGGATCTGAAGATTTGTGGCCACAGCTCCATGGATTTATTTCTAGACAGATTAACCAACGTTAACGATAGTCTTTTAAAAGCAAATCTAAAGAAGGCGGTTACACAATATCAGGCTGAGAATATTCTTTTTAACATTGATCAGAAAGCATCAGCAATTAATAAAACCGATACCAGCGCATTATTGGGTGTGTTTTTACGTGTTTTTAATGAACACTGTGGATATTATGGAAAAGAGCCATACATCGCAAAATTTGAAAGAATTTTGGATCAGGATTGCGAATTTGAAACTTTTAAACAGGCCTATCAAGAGATAACAGGTAAGAACTGGGAGAAGGACAGAGAAAAACTGTTCATGGTCGACGTTTCTGTGGCCAAGGCTTTAGCAAAAATCAAAGGAGGAAGTCCTGATGACTATAAAGGAACCTTGAAAGGATATAAAGACTCGTTCTCAATGTCTCCTGGTGATTTTTGTTCTTTAGTAAGTGATTATGTAAAGAAAAAAGGAAAAAACTTCAGATTAAATTTCTTTGTTGATGAAATTGGTCAGTATATTGCGGACAATGTCCAGCTGATGCTAAATTTGCAAACTATATCCGAAACCTTAACCACTAAGTGTGGAAGTCAGGCATGGATTATTGTAACAGCCCAGGAAGATATGGAAACAGTAATGGGCTCCGAAAGCAAACAGCAGAGTAATGACTTCTCTAAAATTCAAGACCGATTTAAGCTCAGAATAAAATTATCATCACAAGATGTAGCTGAGGTTATTCAAAAACGTCTTTTAGATAAGAAGACCGAATGTAAACCAGAATTACAGAATATATATGACAAAGAAAAGAATAATTTCAAAACTCTGTTTAACTTTGTAGATCAGTCAAGAACTTACAGAAACTACAAAGATGATGAAAACTTTATAGACTGTTATCCATTTGTTCCTTATCAGTTTGATTTATTCCAAGACTGTATTCGTGCCTTATCTGATAAAAATGCATTTGAAGGAAAACACAGTTCTGTAGGTGAGAGATCAATGCTTGGAGTCTTCCAAGAGGTTGTAAAAACTCTTGAAAATCAGACTACAGGAACTATAGCAAGCTTTGATTTAATGTTTGAAGGCATTAGAAATCAGATTAAATCTCGTAATCAAGGTGCAATTCTCAGAGCTGAAACAAGTCTTCCAAATGCATTTGCGGTAAAAGTTTTAAAGGCCTTATTACTTGTTAAATACGTGGATGGGTTTAAAGCAACTATTCAAAACATTACTATTCTCATGCAGTCTGCTTTTGATGAGGATAGAAATAGCCTTCGTCAGAAAGTTGATGAAGCTTTAGACCGTTTAGTAAGAGAAACCTATATTGAAAAACACGGTACAGAATACAGCTTCTTAACAGATGATGAAAAGGATATTGAAGAGAGTATCAATAATACATCTGTAGATAACTTTGAATTAAACGACAAAATCAATGAGTTGTTCTTCAAAAAGATATTGAAAGGAACAAAGATAAGAGATCCAGAAACAGGTGGGGATCATTCATATACCACTATTCTCGACTGTACCCCATATGGAAAGCCAGCTGAACTTGGCATTAACTTGATATCTCCGCTGTCCGTTAGAAAATCTCCTAGCAAGTGGATGTCAGAGAGAGCTAATGAGAAAGAATTAGTTGTTGTGCTTCCTGATGATGACAAGCTGTATCCAGAGTTACAAAAATTCTGCAGAACCCAGAAATTTGTTCGTCAAAACAGTTCTGTTGGAGGAAAATCTCCAATGACGCAATCGATAATCCTGGAGAAAGGTGCCCAAAATAATAATCGTGAACAGGATCTATTGGTCATGCTTTCTGAACTCTTAGAAAGAGCAAAACTTTTTGCTCTTGGAGATGACGTTACAGGAGCAACAGGTTCAGATGCCAAAGGCAGAATTGAAAAAGGCTTTTTAAAGTTGGTAAGCAAAGCTTATTACAAACGCAATATCGTTTCTGATTTAACTATATTTGATGAAGGCCAGATTTCTTCAATTATAAGCACATCTCCTATTACCGCTATTTCAGTAGCAGAAACAGAAATTAAATCTTTCCTTGAAGGCTGTCAAAGAAACGGCATGAGTGTTTCTGTTAACGGAATAAGAAACAATTTTGAGAAAATTCCTTATGGTTGGGTATATCCAGCAGTGCCATGTCTGCTTGCCCACCTATATGCCAGAAAAATCATAAGTTTCTCCAATGGTACTAATCAGGAGTTGCAAGGCAAAGAGCTTGTAGATTCGCTCAGAAACACCCGTGCCCAACAGGGATTGTTAGTAAAACTGCAAACTCAAATTCCTGAGAGTCGCATTATTGAATTAAAGAAATTTATAAAGGAATATTTTGGTATTCCTTGTGAAAAAAATGACGGTAAGGATGTTGCAAAAGTCGCTGTTGAACAGTTTAAAGACCGAGGATCTAAACTTTTAGAAATTCAAAATGAATTTGCAAATAGACAATGGCCTGAATGTGAAGCAGTAGAAAAAGCTATTAAGAATGTTCTGCATGTTGCTAATTGCCATCAAGATCTTGATGTTTATGACAGACTAAATGACAAGAGCTCAGGTACTAAGATGGAAGATCTTCTGTTAGATGATTGGGATAACTATTTAGAATCCCTGGTTTCATTTATGAATAATTCAAATCGAAAAAAGAATTATTCTGATTCATTCAATTTAATTAGTCGTCAGACAATCAATTTCCACGAAATTTCAACTTCTAGACCTGACCTTACCGGATTTACTGAGGTTGCATCTAAATTTGATGAGATAAAAGAACTCTGTTTAAAGGAGAACTTCTTTAATACTGCAATCTCAAGAAGAATTGATGATGCAAAAGAGAAATACGATGAAGTATTTAAGTCAGCAATATCTTCATTTAAAGACTCTGTATCAAATAAGCTTAACAAAATTGTTGATGATGCTTTTAGTCAGGATAGATATCAAAAACTATCAGTAGATAGTCAGCAAAAGATAAGCTCTTTTGTTGAGAAAGAGAAAGAACGTCTAAACAACACATCTGACTTTGGGCTTATTCAAAATATAGAAATCAATCTTGATAAAACTTTTAGCTCTTCTTTGTATGGGGAAATAATCAGACTTTATGATTCTGAGAATACTGTAGTAACACCTGTCGAACCTGGTAATGGTGATAATAAACAAGAAGGACAACAAACAATAACTTCTATACCGCCAAAAGTTATCCATACTGTAAAGAATATTAAAGATCTGGTTGTAAATACTGATAAGAGTCTTGTGGAAACAGAAGACGATGTTGATAGATATCTTGCACAGTTAAAGAGCTCTATGCTTGAGGCAATCAAATCTGGCCAACATATATTGGTAAAGTAATAGTTAGTAGCTTGTTAATAAAGAGATAGTAAATGGATTTTAGCAGATTAAAAAACTTTGCTCCAGAAGCTCGAAAGATTTTATTCTCACAAATAAAGAGCAGTTTAGATCAGGCGATCAAACTAGACGGAATTCTTCATAGAAATCATCCAAATGTTTTTAATAAACTCTGTGAGGATTTAAACAAATATGGAGAAGAATCTCTTATCCGTAAAGTTGCATATTTCTGGTTCAATCGCTTCTGTGCGCTACGCTTCATGGATTTAAATGGCTACACCAATTCTAAGGTCGTATCGCCAGAACAGGAAGGTAGTTCTATTCCAGGTATTCTCTCTGAGGCTAAAAGTAACTATTTTGATGATGAAGTTGTTTCTACTGCAACAAAAGAAAAGATTAACAATCTTTTAAATGGCTCTACGCAGTCAGCTAATCCTGAGGCGGAGGTGTATCGTTTACTTCTTATTTCTGAATGTAATTACTGGAATAAGAAAATGCCATTTCTGTTTCAGACTGAGGATGATTATTCAGAATACCTTTTACCTTCAGATTTGCTGTCACCAGAAAGTATTCTGCAGAGCATACGTGATGCAATGACGATAGATAACTGTCAGAGTGTTGAAATTATTGGTTGGCTTTATCAGTACTATATATCAGAAAAGAAAGACGAAATCTTTGCTGATTTGAAGAAAAATATCAAGATTGAGCCTAACAACATACCTGCAGCAACACAGTTATTTACTCCTGAGTGGATTGTAAGATATTTGGTTGATAATTCCTTAGGAAGACTTTGGATGTTAAATCATCCTGAGTCATCATTAAAAGAATCAATGGAATATTATATTGAATCTCAAGAGCCAGAAACTGATTTTCTCAAAATCAGTACACCTCAAGAAATCAGGGTATGCGATCCATGCTGTGGTTCTGGTCATATGCTGGTTTACGCCTTTGATCTTCTTTATAAGATTTATGAAGAACAGGGATATTCCAATACCGAAATTCCAAAGTTAATTCTTGAGAATAACCTATTTGGACTGGAACTTGATGAACGTGCTTCCGAACTTGCAGCTTTTGCTTTAATGATGAAAGCAAGAGAAAAAGATCGTAGAGTTTTTGGAAGAAACGTTATTCCTCAAATCTGTCATCTGGAAAAAATAGAATTTACTGAACAAGAGCTTTCAGATTATCGGAATAAAGTTGGTTCAGACATCATAACTTATGATGTTTTAGAAACAGTTAAGCAGTTTAATGAAGCTGATAACTTTGGCTCTCTAATCATTCCTAAAGTGAATACATCAGGAGAAGTATTAAAAAAACTCAAAGATATAAAACTTGATGATATATTTCTGCAGGAAACTCATAGCAAGGTAGTTAAGGCTTTAACTACAGCTGATTATTTGAGTCAGAATTACCATGTGGTTGTAACCAACCCTCCATACAAAGGAGCAGGAGATCTAAACTCAAGATTAGTTTCATGGATGAAAGATAATTATCCAGACAGCAAAGCAGATTTATTTTCCGCATTTATTGAGAGAGGTTTTTACCTCATTAAATCCAAAGGATATCATTCAATGGTCACAATGCAAAGTTGGATGTTTTTATCTTCCTTTGAAAAACTAAGAGAAAAACTTCTACTAACAAATAGAATCAATGCATTGTGCCACATGGCTAATATGATTATGGGGATAGCTTTTGGTACAGCAGCAACAATTTTTCAGAAGAATGGAGATAACAAAAAATACGGATATTATTGCTTTGTAGAACTAGATAATATTGTTAACGAAAAGCCAAATGAGTTCCCTCCAAAAAATGAGAGAAATGAGGATGCAAATTACAACGGCTTTTACAAAACATCTGCAGATAACTTCAAGAAGATTCCTGGTTCGCCTATTGCTTATTGGGTTAATGAAAAAATTACTGATATCTATCCAAGATGTAATAACAAAGTTTGCGACATTGTTAAGCCAGCACAAGGTCTAGCAACAGGAGATAACGGAAGATTTTTACGTTATTGGCATGAAGTTTCTTTTAACAGAATTTCGCTGGGAGAGGATGCAGATAAACTATTAGCGACAGGAGAGAAAAAATGGTGTCCATGTACAAAAGGTGGAAGCTATAGGAAATGGTATGGAAATATAGAGTATGTCGTTAACTGGGAAAAAAATGGTTATGAAATAAAAAATCTAAAAGATGAAAATGGGAAATTGAGGTCAAGACCTCAAAATAGTGATTTTTATTTTTCTTCAGAAGGTATTTCTTGGTCTACTATCTCTTCTTATAGAATTTCGTTTAGACTTTTTGAAAAAAACTGGCTATTTGAAACAAAAGGCTCAGTTTGTTTTCCAAAATCTGAAAAAAAACATCTTTTTTACAATGTATTTGGTTTTTTAAATTCCAACTTAGCAGAACGTTTTTTAGCTGCTATTACGCCTACTATGGATTTTCATGAAGGCCCTGTTGGAAATTTACCATTTATTGAGTTGAAATCTGATAATTCTGATTTGATAAAAGAAGCAATAAAAATATCAAAAGAAGATTTTGAAACCTCTGAGTTAAGTTTTAATTTTAAAGAAAATTGTTTAGAACGAGAAACTGGTCTTTTAGAAAAATCCATTGAGTCCTACTTAAAAAATTGGGAACAAAAAACTCATAGATTAGCTCTATTGGAAACAGAAAATAATGAGCTTTTCTTAAAATCACAAAACATCGAGAATGAATATTCGGCAGAAGTTAAAATCGAAGATATTTCTCTATATAACAATTATCACTATAAAACTCTTTATAAAGATCAAAAAGAATTTATATCTGAAATAGTAAAAAATCTAATTTCATACTCTGTCGGCTGCATGTTTGGTCGATATTCCCTTGATAAGGAAGGTTTAATCCTCTGCAATCAGGGAGAGACTATTGTGGACTTTAAAGCAAAGGTTTCTAACTCTTCATTTGAGGTAGATGAGGATAATGTCATCCCCGTTCTATCTGACAACTGGTTTAGTGATGATATCGTAGAACGCTTTAAGAGCTTCTTGAAGATTGCCTTTGGTGAAGAACATTATCTTGAAAATCTGCGCTTCATTGAACAGACTCTAAATGTTAAGGAAAAGAATTCATATTCTATTCGAGATTACTTTGTAAATGAGTTTTACGCAGACCATGTAAAACGTTACAAGAAACGTCCTATCTACTGGATGTTTAAGAGTCCTAAAGGTCATTTCAAAGCTCTTATATATATGCAACGCTATCAGCCTTATACAGTCAGCCGTGCAAGAAATGAATACCTTCTTGAGTTCAGGCAGAAGTTAGATGCTGAAAAACAGAATCTTGAGACACTTGTTTCTTCAGGAACTTTATCAAAGGCTGATAACAATGCTAAGAATAAACGCATTGAAGAAATTAAGAAGATTATCGCTGACATAAACAATTATGACAGTGAGATTATGTATCCACTGGCTCAGCAGAATATTGAGATTGATCTTGATGATGGTGTTAAGACCAACTACATTAAGTTTGGTAAGGCCCTTGAAAAAATAGCGGGTTTAGATAAGAAGGAAGATTAAGCCACAGCTGTATTTAAATTACAAAAAAGTGGGTGTCTGGGAGGAAAACAATGGCAGAAAGCCATAATGTCGAATATAAAGAAATTTGGAAAGATGATTATTTAAAATGGCTCTGCGGATTTGCAAATTCTAAGGGAGGCTCCCTCTTTATCGGTGTTGATGATGACGGGAATGTTGTTGGATTAAAAAACATCAGCAAGTTGCTTGAAGATCTTCCAAATAAAATTCAGTCAGGACTTGGAATTGTCGCTGATGTGAATAGATTGTCTAAAGATGGCATTGAATACATTGAAATCAAGGTTACAGGACCAAGTACTTTCCCTATTAGCTATCATGGTGAGTTCTTTTATCGTAGTGGAGCGACAAACCAGAAACTAACGGGAATTGCTCTTACTGATTTTATTGCTCGTAAAAATGGAATTCTTTGGGAAGATGCTATTGTTAGCGGATTAAGCGTTGATGATCTTGATGATGAAAGCTTCAAAATCTTCAGAAGAGAAGCTTTACGAAAAAAAAGAATGACAGAAGCTGAGTTAAATGTTTCCAACAAGGAGCTTCTTGAAAAACTGCATCTTATGAAGGATGGTATGTTAACAAGAGCTGCTGTACTTCTTTTTTACAAGGATCCGTCTATTGTTCAGGCAGGAAGTTTTATTAAAGTCGGTAAATTTGATGAATCAGGGCTAGTCGTTTATCATCACGAACTTGAAGAATCCTTTATGGTCAACGCTACAAAAGTGGTTGATCTTATCTATTTAATGTACTTAAAGGCAAAGATCAGTTATGAACATGACATACGTGTGGAGGAATATCCGTTTGCCCGAGAAGCAATCCGTGAGGCAATCTATAACGCAATAGCACATAACTGCTATATGTACGGTACTCCAATTCAGATTAAAGTCATGGAAGACTCTCTGACCATTGGTAATAGGTGCATACTGCCTGAAGGTTGGACAGTGGAGACCTTTATGCAAGCACATGATTCTGAGCCATACAATCCAAATATAGCAAATGTATTATATCGTGCTGGCTTTATTGAAAGCTGGGGGCAAGGTATTCAAAAAATCTGTACGGAATGCCGTGCGATTGGAGAAGATCTTCCTGAATATGAGCTCATTGGAACATCATTGAGAGTAAAATTCAAGGCTCTTGAGAGTGCTCTTATTATAGAGCCTAAACAACAAGGACTCCAAAATAACGCCCCAAACGATGACCCGAATCATGACCCGAATCATGACCCGAATTATGACCCAAATACTTCAGGACATTCACTTAATGAGAAGATTCTGTTACTAATTACTAAACAAAACGACATTACTAGACCAAGACTGGCATCAGAATTGGGCGTTTCAGAAAGTACCATAAAAAGAGCGTTTAAAAAACTCTTAGATGAAGGAATAATCATAAGAATCGGCAATAACCGTAGTGGTCACTGGCAGATTAATAACAGAAGTGAAAATACAGGAAAATAAGATAATGGCAAGTTCACGTATTACAGAAGCTCTTCTCAATGCCTTTAACAAATACCGAATAGTATTCTGGGATGACGATAAAGAAAAACTTATTGATGAATTTAACTCCCTAGAACTGCCTGATGTTACGAAAATAAAACTCGATAACAATGAGTTTTCGGTTAAATATCGAATTCTTGTTGAAGAAACAGATAAGAAGTTTCTAATCTATCGTCCTGCTGGAGAGCCTGATGTTAAAGATAACTGGCTTTTGGATGTTCAGCTAGCATCTTATAAATTTGTTGCTGAACAGGATACTCTTCGCTGTACGGAAATTGGTTTAGATCCTGCAAAATTTTCTTCATATATAAAGAAACATGAGAATTTCTTTAACAAAAAGGAATATCGAGACAAACTTGCGGCTGCCATTAAAGGTTCATCGGAAGAAGAAACAATTGAGTCAGTAGATTTAAAAATAATCGGGATCATGTCTCCTCTAAAAAAGGTAGATACCTTCTTTTCCATTCTACAGTCCCTGCTTAAAGATGCTTATGAGCAGAGCCAAAACGGAATGATGATGCCTCTAGATGCGTGTATAGAAATGCAGACTGAATTGTTAAGTCTTCTGGCAAAGCATTTTAACTATCAGTCAACTGGCCTATCCCTACACGATTTTGCTCTTAAGATATTTAATGACAGCCTCAAGAAACAGTTAGGCGAACCTTCTGAACTATCCAATGAGGTTGCCATGTTTTTAGGGAACTGGCAAGACAGCAAAAACTACGGGGAAAACTTTAATGAATGGACAGAGAAAGCTGCAACAGAACTTAATTTGCAGCTTACCTTTGACAAACTGGATTTTGATACATTAAAGCAGATTGATTATTTCAGAAATATTGATGAAATGATTTTAATAAAACTAAAATCAGATATCAGTAATGACTTAATCAACGAATTAGATGTAAGACGTATTCTTGATATTCGGTGTACTAAAACCTGGTGGAAAGAGTTTTCTGACTACTACGAAACAGCCTACGCTGCATCCAAATTTAAGCAACTTATAAAAAAAGTTAATCTTAACCTTGAGAATATTGAGGATGCAGTCAATAAATACCAGGAGAGCTGGTATGAGGTTGACCAGCAGTATAGAAAGTTTAACTTTTACTGTCGAAACAATAAGAACAATGAATTATTCTCTGATTTGAAAGTAACCATTGATAATCTTTACACCAACGACTTTTTACGTCCTTTGGGACAGAAATTCTCGGTTGTAATTCAGGGGGAAAAGAACTGGGGAAGTTTCTCAAAGATTATCTATCAGCCAAAATTCTTTAACAACTATGTTGAGCCATTTATCAAGAGAAATAACAAGGTAGTGGTGATTATTTCTGATGCTCTGCGATATGAGCTTGGTGAAGAATTAACCAGACTGATTAACCAAAATAATCGATTCTCTGCAGAAATTGAGCCAATGGTATCGGTACTGCCAAGTTTTACTCAGCTAGGAATGGCAGCGCTGCTGCCTAATAACTTAATAGAGTTAAAAACAGATAACACTGCTGTAGTTGATGGCATATCCGCAACTGGAATTGAAAACAGAAAGAAAATACTTGCTCAATACGGACATGCTTCAACCTGTATCAATGCAGAAGAGCTATTATCATCAAAATATAAAAACAAAGATATCAAAGAGATTGTTGCATCTAACGAAATAATCTATGTCTATCATGATGTAGTTGATACAACCGGAGAACATGATGAAGAACATCTGTTTGATAAATCACAGGACTGCCTTGAAGAGTTGATGCAGCTTGTTACAAGATTATCCTCTGGCAATGCCAACAACATCATGATCACAGCAGATCATGGTTTCATTTATCAGGAGCAAAAGCTAGATAAGAATGTAGATTTTGTTGAAGAACCTTTTGTGACTGGTGAAAAGTATCAGGTAGATAGAAGATTTGTTTCTGCCAAAGGTGAATTGGATGGTTCTAATACAGATTTTCATTCCTTCCATGCTAAGGAGTTAGGTCTATCAGGAGATCTTTCTGTTCTTATTCCTAAGGCAATTCAGCGTATTCGCAAGCAAGGCCAGAATGGCCGTTATATTCACGGCGGAGCAACTCTTGAAGAAACTGTGATTCCAGTTATCCACGTTAACAAGAAACGCAAGGATGATGTATCTGAAGTTAAAGTAAAAGTAATTTCACGAGAAAGAATCATTACTTCAGGACAGATTCTGATTACCTTCTATCAGGAACAGCCTGTAGAAGATAAGGTTAAGGGAATTTCTATTAAAGCAGGATTCTTCAGAGATGGAGTTCCTGTTTCCAATATCGAAGATCTGGAATTCAATAAAGAAACAACTAACGTTGAAGAACGCGAGCAGAAGCGTCAGTTTAAACTTTCTACTGGCATAGATTCAGGAAGTGTTATCCTGAAGCTGACTAAACGAGTAGAAAATACCGATCAGTATGCACCATATGATGAGATAACTTTCTCCATCAGACAGAACTTCTTTGGCCGAGACTTTTAAGGAGAGAAAATGACTGAATTATCCTCATTAGATCAGAAAATAAATCAGGTATTCGCAGGATGTGTAGTCAGAAAAGATTTGGTCAAAGAGATCCGTGGCAATGCAATTGTACCTTCATATGTACTTGAATATTTACTCGGTCAGTACTGTACAACTTCAGATGAAGACAGTATTCAATCTGGTATTCAGTCTGTTAAGGAAATCTTAAGCCAGCATTATGTTCATAAAAATGAGGCTGAACTAGTCAGATCGAATATCAAGGAAATCGGTCGACAAAAGGTCATTGATAAAATCAGTGTTACCCTAAATGAAAAAGATGATACCTATGAAGCCTCATTTTTTAACCTCGGAATAAACAAGGTTATCGTTGGCTCCGAGACTATTAAGAAGAATCCTAAACTTCTAGTTTCTGGTATCTGGTGTATTGCTGAAGTTGAATACTACCACGTTGAAGATCCAAAAGTTGTTCCTTGGTTACTGACATCTTTAAAACCAATCCAGATGGCTCGTTCTGATGTAGAAGGCTATAAAGAAGGCAGAAAGAATTTCTCCATGGATGAGTGGATAGACTTTATCCTGCAGAGTATGGGCTTAAACCCAGAGGTCTTTTCTAGAAGAAATAAGTTTATACAGCTTATCCGTCTGATCCCATTCTGTGAGCGTAACTACAATCTGATGGAGCTTGGTCCTAAGGGTACAGGTAAATCCCATATCTATTCAGAATTTTCTCCTCATGGAATGTTACTCTCTGGTGGTGAAGTAACAGTGCCTAAACTCTTTGTAAACAACAGCAACGGCAAAATTGGACTTGTCGGTTACTGGGATTGTGTTGCCTTTGATGAATTTGCTGGTAATCAGAAGAAAATTGATAAGGCCCTTGTAGACATCATGAAAAACTACATGGCCAATAAAACCTTCTCCAGAGGCACCCAGACCATGGGAGCTGAAGCTTCTATGGTTTTCGTAGGTAATACCTCGCATACCGTTCCATATATGCTGAAAACCTCTGATTTATTTGCCGATTTACCAGATAAATATCATGACTCAGCATTCTTAGACAGAATTCATTGTTTTAATCCTGGATGGGAAGTTGAAAATTTACGTTCAGAGATGTTTTCTGAAGGTTATGGCTTTGTTGTAGATTACTTTGCAGAAATTCTAAGAGCCCTTAGAAATGACGACTACTCTTCTGATTTTAATCAATACTTTACCTTAGGTGAGGATATTTCAACCCGCGATAAGGACGGTATCAAGAAGACATTCTCTGGTCTAATGAAAGTTATTTTCCCTAACCACGATGCAACTGAGGATGAAATTAAAGAACTTCTAACTGTTGCTATGGAAGGAAGAAAACGAGTTAAAGATCAGCTTTTACGAATTGATTCAACCTTTGATAAAACGAACTTTGTTTTCTTTAAAACTAACGAACCTACAAAAGAGATACCGGTTCAGACTCTTGAAGAAATTGAGTTTGCTGATATTTATTATGGTCTAGAAGCTACAAAGCCTTCTAAACAAACTCATGAGCAGAACGGTGATACACAGGGAAAACAGGCGATGTTAACGTCTAGTCCGGAAGTTACAGAGAAACCTTTAGAAGAAGGTCATAAGGAAATAAAGGAAAACCAAAAAGGTTGCTCCTTTAACGATCTTGTGCAGCCCTATCTGAAAGGGGCCAAGAAACTATCAATAACTGATCCTTATATTAGAAACTTCTTCCAGCAGAGAAATCTAATGGAGTTTTTAGTCTCAGTTGTAAAGATAAATTATCCTACTGAAGAGATAGAGGTTCATCTTGTGACAATTCAAGATGAATTCAAGGGGGATAAACAAGAAGAAAACTTTTTAAAAATGAAGGATTCTTTATCTCGTTATGGTCTTATCTTCACTTGGGAATATGATGAAGCAAAGACTATTCATGCAAGGCATATTGAAACTGATACTGGATGGAAAATTAGCCTGGATAGGGGATTAGATGTATATCAGAACTTTGGTGGAGATGCGTTTGACGTGCTTACTTATCTTCCTGAGTTAAGAGCCTGCAAAGCTTATGAAGTCACTTTTATTAAATTGGGTAAATAATAATGTTTAAATATAGAGACCTAAAAAAAAGTCACGATATCAGAAATATTACCCAAATAATAACTCCAAGAGGGATCCTTGATCCTTTTGAGGTACCTAAGAAGAAAATCCTAATCGTAGGCAATGGATTTGACATAAGAGCCGGAATTCAATCTTCATTTGAAGACTTCATTTTATACATTGTTTATGGTTGTGCTTTATTCAACTACAAAAAAAAGCAAGAGATAAAAATCTCAGACGAAGAAATAAAAAATTTTTTCTCAGAAAAGGATTGCCCCTTTCAGTTAAAAGCCCACGAAATCTCAACTGACGAAATCCTAGATAAATGTAATATTTTTGCTTCTAGTATGATGGGCGAGCTTGTATTAGGTAATCTTTTCCCTAATTTTTATCAATATATTTATTTTCAACCGCCAGAACCAGTTTATTTTTATAATGGAGATGATTATGACGAATCAATAAATGAAGAGAAGATGCTAATTAGGTACATTTACGGTCTAGAACAAGGGGGCTCATTCATCGATAATCCTGAATATAATTTTTTGTTTTTGCCAAAAGAATTGCGAAACAAAGGAATCAAGTCCTTTGAATATCTAATTCATAGCGAACTAAAAAGTTTACAGCATAAATGTAAGCTAAAATTATGGCTGGATATTGAATCCATAATCGAACTGATAGTAACTCAGACTCCAGATTTAAAAGAAAAATACGGAACATCTTACCAAATTCCTAAAGACCAAGCATCTACTGATAGTTTACTCCTTGGTTTAAATTCATTTGAAATTTTACTTGCTACTTATTTACGGTTTGCAGAAGAACACCTAGAAAAAGAAAGTAGCTCTTCTTCTTTTTTTAAGAAGATAACTGATGATTATTCAGATTCTTTATCAAAACGTTCAAATTTTCTTATACAGAGAGTTGATATAAGTGATGCTACTACAATTATAAATTACAACTATACAAATGTTGCTGAAAAAATCTTTAAGCAAAAAAATCCTAACATAGATATCAGGTATATCAATGGATCACTTCACGTTAAAGATGAAGTGAGACTAGACGAAATAGATACAAACATCGTAGTTGGTTATTCAAATTTAGAAGAGATAAAAGTAACAAAAGAACAATATCCTTTTGAGAAAAAATCTAGAAGAATTTTAAAAAACACAGAGTTCATTGATATTGATTCAGTAATTAACAAAGAGCTATTCGATTTAACAATTATAGGTCATTCTTGTGGAATTGCTGATAGCGATATTTTAAAACCGCTTCTTTCCAGTGACTACTTAAAGTCAGCAGTTATACTCTGTCATACGGTGGAAGACTTGTTTTCTATTTTTAATAACTTGAAGAAAATGTTAGATAAAGAGCAATTTAACCTGTTGTTTTCTCATCCTGCAAATAAACTTAATAAAAATTTATTTTTTTCGGTTGAAAAAAAAGGGGGCTGTACGAACAATTAAGAATAAACATGATTCAAATTAATGGATAGAAAAAAGAAATTTTTCTGAAGATTTTTGCCTAATTTTTTGAGCAAAAAAAATGAGGAGAAAAAATTATAAAATCATACCTAAGATCTTTAGATAAAAGTATCAGAAGATCTTTTTAAAACATAAGTAGAAAATCATTAATTGATTTT
>NZ_JAGFNY010000040.1 GCF_019448115.1 Succinivibrio faecicola
TAAGCGCCAAAATTTGAATTTTTTGGAGCTTATTTTTGCTAAGCGCCAAAATTTGAATTTTTTGGAGCTTATTTTTGTTAAGCGCCAAAATTTGAATTTTTTGGAGCTTATTTTTGCTAAGCGCCAAAATTTGAATTTTTTGGAGCTTAGTTTATTTCGCATAGATACAGATGTTATTCAACTATATCAAGCAATTTACTAAAGATATAAGATGTCTTTCTATCAGTGCCTTGTCTTGATATGTATTGAAGTTCTTCTGAAAGCTTCTTTAATACTCTTCTTACGCTATTTTCTGATAGATGCAAGTCTTGAACCAACTTCTTTGGTTCTACCTTCAGTTTTTCGAATAACTCATTAATAATTGGGAAGTATTCTGTTTTACCTACTATTTCTGTCATTTCCTTATGCAAATCTATGATAGCTTTTGCTGTCGAAATATGACGTTTACTTTCATGGTCTATTCCATTAAAAAAGAAAATCAACCATTCCTTCCATGCTGTATAAGGATCCTTTTCTGAATTCATGGAAATATTTGATAACATTTCCTTATACAGATCTTCATTATCAGAGAAATAACGACTGATATAAAATATAGGAAACGGTAGACGGTTTCTAACAAATAAATATAAAGGAATTAATAAGCGACCAACTCTTCCATTTCCATCTTTAAAAGGATGAATCATTTCAAACTGAGCATGCATTATTGCAGCTTGCATTAATGAAGAGACTTCCGTTTTGTTTTTTAAATAATCGATCAAATTGTCGATATATTCGTCTGTTAGATATGCTGGTAGTGGAGTATTGTTGCCTAATTTTGAGTTATATATATAGTTTTGTTCTGTTTTAAAGCTACCTGGCGTCTTATTAGCACCACGAACATTGTCTGATAATAATAAAACATGAAGGTTCTTTATTAAATACTTGCTAATGCCATTTGCTTTATCAAGAATCTCATCTCTTCCGTATTCAATAGCCTTACAGTAATTTTCTATTTCTTTGATGTCATTTTTAAGAGTTTCTGAAGAATAGTTTTCATGGACTACATCAGAAATAGTCGCAACAGTACCTTCAATCTTCGAAGATAAAACAGCTTCCTGCAGAGTTAGAGAAGAAATTAGAATTTTTGGATTAGGTAAATTATTCAGGTATCCAATAAACTCTGACAAACTCTGTTCAGCTCTGATCATACTTACCAAATACTCAGAGTCCAACTGCAGAGTTGAAGAAAGTTTCTCTATAGGTAACTTCTCTGGAATGTGAGGTTTTGGAAAGTCTTCAATTTTCATTTTTAATCCTTGGATTATATACTGTTCGAATTTGATGCTTAATGTATCTATCCGCTAGCGTTATATCACGAAAGTGATCCGCCGATCTCAAGCTAAACTGATCTATCTTTTTTCCTAAAAATCAGGATCATTTTGAAGTTAATTTTAACTAATTTACAACCGATTTGTAGAATAATCTCTTCCGATCTAATAATGATTTACTAATAATATATATCGCAAAAGATCTTTTTGAGTTGTAAAATATTATTCAAAGATTTTTCTTTTCTTATCTTAAATCAATTAACTTGCTCTGAAATGAAAATAATCTGATCTTGGTGAGCAGATTCTATACTCTATTTTGTTCTGATTACACGCTCAACAGTTTCAAGTATATCTGAGGCAAACTTATCAAAAAGATCTCTATAAGTATTATCATCTGAGAATACAGATTTTTTATCTTCAATACTATTAAGTAATAAATTACCTTGCTCTGTCAGCACAATAGTATCTGTTATTGTCTGCAACTGCTCTTTTATAGACATGGATTTAAGCTGCATGCCGAATTTAAATTCAATACCTTCAATTAGCTTTGCGGTACATGCTGTCTTTATTACAGACTCAAAAATAAGATCTAGACTCTCTTCAGATTCAAAAGAAACAATATCTGATGAGAAAATGGATTCATTCTCAATGATTCTATTCTTTAATGACTTAATAAAAGCATTAAGACCTGATTTGTATGAATCATCACCATTTTTAATTGCTTTTAGTAAAGAATATAGGCAGAAACCGTAAGAACTCCAGCCGTTTAGTTTTCCAAGAATTTCAACTGTTAATGAATACTCTTTTTTATCATCTAATGCCAATATTTTTGGCTTTATCATTGGCTGGTTCTGGTATTTCTTCTTAAGATTTTTCGACATATTCTTTACTGCAGTGTATCAACTATAATGAAATCTTTACTATCACTTTCAGATAGAGAGTCTTCCTTTCCAGAGGATATCTCATAACGAGCAACAATCTGCTTTAGAAGTGCTGATGTTGCAGATGTCAGTTTTCTGAACAGAAAAGCGCCTTCAGGTTCATACTTTACTATCTTGGTGACCTTTTCTAAAAAAGTAAAACCTTTTTTGGTAATAGCAAACTTATCCTGCTCAAGCTTAATTGAGAATTTAGTGAATTTTTCTGTTTTTAAAGGCTTCAACGGTACTTCAAGACCTTTTACCAGCTTTGCATGGGATATTATCTCTAAAAGAAGTACCATATAGGCTTTTGCCTTGCCATTGAGTTCATCATCATCCATTAGATCAGAAGTCATCTTTTTTAATTTATCTACAATGATCTGCTGAATATTCTCATAAAGCGTACCGTCAACCTTTATAAGGTTCTGTTCAAGTTTTATAAACAGATCAACAATGGACAAAGTAATTAAAGGAGCGATATTGTTATTTAGTACCACCTCTTTTAGCTCTTTTGCGCATTCATATCTTGCTTTTGCCAGTACGTTTGATGCTGAACTCATATCAGTCCTACTTTGAGAGTTTTTCCACTATATATTTAGCAGCATTTAAAGACAGTTTGTAGAAGGTCTGTCCGTAAATATCTGGATTTGCAAAAACATTGGTTCCTGCAAAAGCCTTATCAGCAAACTCATTTCCTCTCTTGGTAATTATAATCTCTTCACCAGTAACTGAGATTTCAATATTCAGTTTACCATTCTCATAGGTTGGAGATAATGGAGCTTTTATGCCTGTTGCGAGATCAGCATTTGCTATAAGCTGCATTGTTGCAATAACAAGTGATTTTATTGCAAGTGGTCTTGGCAGAGAATCTGGGAATATATCATGAATTCTGTGCATCATCTCGTTGCTTAACTCACTTACGAAGTTAATAAGATCATTCTGATCTTGTGGAAGCTTTCCATCACGAAGAGTACATAAAAACTCAGCTGCTGTAAGACCAACTGTAGCAGCTAAACCGAAGTTTTCCTCAAGAGTTGCTCCAAGAATATTTGCAGATTCAAGATCTGATCTTGTGTTTGCGATTTTTGAAAGTTTTCTCTGCTTGATAATATTTCTAACACTTGCTTTTGACATTGTTTTATTCCTTATTTTTTTGTGTAGCGACCTAATGTCACACGGTCGTTACCACCATAATCTTTGATAGTCTGGATAAAGTTAAAACCTGCAGCCTTAAAGAATCTTTGTGCTGCAATAGCCTGATTGTAACCGTGCTCTATAAGCAGATATCCATTATTTTCTAGAAAAGCAGGTGCTTCTCGAGTCAGAATTGAAATAGCCTCTAAACCATCATATCCTGATACAAGAGCTTTTCTAGGTTCAAAAGGTAAAGAAGACTCTCTTAAATGCGGATCATTTGGATGAATATATGGAGGGTTTGATACTATCATTGAATACTTCTTTTCATTAGGTACACAGTTTAGAAAATCAGATTCAAAATATGTAACATCAAGATTCAATGCAACACAGTTTTCCTCTGCCACATTAAGAGCATCCATATCGATATCACAGGCAAAAGCCTCAATCTGATCACCTAAATGCTTTTTCAAAGCAAGAATAATAGCACCAGATCCGGTTCCCACATCAAGAACTCTTCCCTTTGGATTTAAGCTTAAAGCCTTTTCAACAAGAACTTCAGTATCAGGTCTTGGGATAAGTGTTTTTTCTGTAACCTTTAACCTGATATCATAAAAATCCTTATATCCAAGGATATAGGCCACAGGATAGCCTTTGGATCTTTTTTCAATGAGTCTTGCGTATGCATCAATAACTTCTATATCAAGCTCATCATCCTCATGGATTAAAAGCTGTGTTTTAGATAAATTGGTGACATGTGACAGAATAAGGCTAGCATCAAGCATAGCACTTTCAATTCCATACGATCTTAGGCACTCTCGTGCCTGTACAAGAACCTCACCTATCTTCATATAAACTATAAAGCGCCCTGTGATGCCATAGAAGCTAACTGCTCTGCCTTAAATTCCTCGATAACAGGTTTTAAGATCAGATCAAGACTTCCTGAAAGAACTTCATCTAATCGATATACAGTCAGATTGATTCTGTGATCGGTAATTCTGCTCTGTGGGAAGTTGTAGGTACGGATTCTGTCAGAACGGTCACCTGATGATAGGATACTGTGACGTAACTCAGTAGCCTGAGCATTACGCTTATCCTCTTCAATCTGAGCTAATCTTGAGTACAGAACTTCCATTGCACGAGCTCTGTTCTGATGCTGTGAACGCTCATCCTGACATTCAACAACAATACCAGTTGGAATATGAGTAACACGAATTGCAGAATCTGTTTTGTTAATATGCTGACCACCGGCACCTGATGCTCTGAAAGTATCTACTCTCAGATCTGCTGGATTGATAACAGGAGCTTCTGCAGGTGGGATTTCTGGCAGAACCATTACAGTACATGCTGAAGTATGAACTCGTCCTTGTGTTTCAGTTACTGGTACACGCTGAACACGATGACCACCTGATTCAAACTTCATATAGCCATAAGCGCCTTCACCTGATAGTTTGGCAATGATTTCCTTATAGCCCCCCATTTCGCCTTCAGCCTGGGATACAATTTCCATGGACCAGCCTTTAGAATCAACATAATGGGTATACATTCTGAAAAGCTCGCCTGCAAAAAGGGCTGCTTCATCACCACCGGTACCAGCACGAATTTCAAGGAAGCAGTTGCAGTCATCACGCTTGTCGTGAGGAAGCAAGAGTAACTGAAGTTCATGCTCTAAAGTTTTTAATTTTTCTCTTGTAGGCTCGATTTCTTCCTGAGCCATCTCAACCATGTCTGGATCATCACTCTTTAGCATCTGCTCCATTTCAGCAAGATCATCAGATGCTCTTGTATAATCCTTAAAAGAGGTAACTGTAATCTGAAGCTGAGAATATTCACGATTAAGTTCACGGAATTTTTCCTGATCGGCAATTACATCAGGCTGGCTTAATAACTGCTCAACTTCCTGATGACGCTCAACTAAGGCTTCTAGTTTTCTTAAAATTGATTCTTGCATAATAGTCTTTCGCTTAAATAAAATTGTTCTATATTTTATCAAAAAAACCGATTTTTTAAAGCAAGAAAAAAGAAGAAATAACTTAACCACATATTGATTACGTTGAAGTCTTATTGCTTTTTTGAACAAAACTCATTTTGTATCGACTATCTTTTTATAATTCGTAGTATCTACCTATAGTTGCTTATCGCGAATTATAATCTTTAGTTTTGCAGTTCGATCTTAATGAAAGAATAGCTTATAAATGTTGTGCTAAACAGCATTTATAAGCCAGCCTTCAGTTAAAAATCAAAATGCAGTTGAGTCACTAATTAACAAATGTACTTACATATTTTAGTACTAACAGATATGCTTCATGTCTAAAAGAATAAGTAATATTGAAATAACTTCAAAATAAGCTAAACTACATATAGTTACTACATATTCTGGATATAAAAATGACCGAAAAGACATTCAAACCATTGCCACTTGGCAATGAGGACTTTGTTTCAATTAGACAAAAAGGTAAATACTATGTAGATAAGACACCTTATCTAAAGAATGTCTTTACAGAGCAATCCTCGGTACTTCTTTTTACAAGACCAAGACGATTTGGTAAAACACTTTTAATGGATATGTTTGCCTCATTTTTAAGACTTGCACCAGATGGCAGTGACAACAGAGAATTTAAAGAAAAACTCTTTGATGGTCTTGAGATTCTAAAAGATAAAGAATTTACAGATAAATACATGGGACAGTTCCCTGTTATTTTTATTTCTCTTAAAAGTGCATATGGAGAGACTTTTGAACAAGCCTATGATGCATTAGCACGTGTCGTAGTAAGTCTATTTTCTGATTACGACTTTTTATTAAACAGTAAGAATCTGCAAAAAAAAGAGCTTGAGAACTATAACAAATATCTAGATAGAGAATTTCTGTGTGATATAAATTCAATTGGATATGTAAAGGAAGCTTTAAAATTTCTATCAAACTGTCTTTATAAGCACTATAAAAAGAAAGTCATACTTCTTATAGATGAGTATGATGTACCATTAGCAAAGGCATCAGAAAAAGGTTATCACGATGAGATGGTAACGCTTATAAGCCAGTTCTTTGATTTCATGAAAATCACACCGAACAATAATGAATATGAAGCATACCCAATAGAAAAAATAGTTCTTACTGGCTGTTTAAAAGTAGCAAAAAACAGTATTTTTACAGGTGTAAACAACATCACTGTTAATACAGTGCTTTCAGAGGACTATGATTTTGATTCCATCATAGGTTTTACAAAAGAAGAGACTCTAAAGCTTTTAAAAGACTATGAGCTTGAAGAGTATGCAACGCTGGTTAAAGAAAACTATGATGGATACAGATTCAATGAAAAAGAGATGTTCTGTCCATGGGATGTAGTCAACTTTATAGCAGAGTCTGTTAAAAAGAAAGTTTCTAACACTAAGATAATACCAGGAAACTACTGGATAAACTCAACCTCAAGTAATGCCTTATTATCATATGTAGGATATCTGACTGATAAGGCAACAGACAAGATGCAGGCACTGATGGATGGTTTGAGTATTGAAACCTATATCAATGATTCAATGAATTATGACACCTTATCAAAACATGAAGAGATAGATTTCTTCTCCCTTCTTTTGCATACAGGATATCTGACATCTGATGGTTATAGAGTTGTAGATGCAGATACACAAAAGCCAAAAGCAATCTATTCACTTAGAATTCCAAACCTTGAAATAAGAGAATGCTTTGAAACTAACATATTGCAGCATTTTAAAGAATCATCAACACAAGGCGAGAATAAAGCTATGCTTATAGCTAATGCTCTGTTTGAAGGTGATTGTGAAACTGCATCAGATAAAATCTATGATTTACTGCTAAATTATGTATCAGTAAGAGATTTTGCAACAAAGGCAAAACCTGAGAACTACTATCATGGATTCTTATCAGGGGTATTTGCTTGTTGTGGCGATTATATAAATAATTTCAAATCAAATACTGAAACAGGCAATGGTTATGCAGATATTACATTCCTAGATAGAAGAGGATCAAAACTTGTAATTATTGAACTTAAAGCATCAAAAAATATTGAATCTGTAATAATTGACGCAAAAAATGCAATAAAACAGATTGATGATAAAGAATATGCAAAAAGTTATATCACTCATCCATTTGTAAATAAAATATACAGCTACGGAATCAGTTTCTATAAAAAAGACTGCTATATTGAATTGAAAAAGATAAAATAAATCTTTCAAAAAACTCTACAATATGCAATCCTCCGACACTTCTTTGCATACGGAGGATTGTTACTGTTATAACTAAACCATATATTGATTACGTTGAAGTCTCGTTGCTTTTTTTTTGAACAAGACTCATTTTGCATCTACAATCTTTTTATAATTTCATAGTATCTACTCTGTCGTTGTTTTCGCTAATTAGGCGCTCTTGGTTTGCAGTTATTCTTAACAAAAGAAATGGTGAAAAACGTGTAAAAAAAACAGTATTTATAAGCCAAATTTTAGATAAAAATCTGATACACAAAAGTTTTGTTGGCTAATACTTGATGATGTATAAAAAAAATCCCCAAAATATCCACATACGTTTTGAAAAAGTTGTAGCAACTTATAGTAAAATTTGCTTTGTTTATTTGATTAAATAGCCTTTTCAAAATGAATTTTATTTCTGACTTCTCTAGATACAACTCGCTTCTTGAAGTGAACAACACTTGGAAGCTTTTAAGAGCAAAAAGCGCTCCCTTTGTAATTTCCTTTTTAAAAAACATCTTTGCTAAAGAACGTGAAGTTCCATATGAATATGCTCGAGCAAACTTAAAAGAATTCTTAGATGAGTTAGTTAATAAACTTACTCCAGAGGAGCGTAAGCAATCAGCTAAAGACTACTTACGAGACTGGATGGACCGTGGTTGGATAAGAGAACTTGATAATAAGATATTTATGACTGATGCTGCACAAAAGGCAATAGAGTTTTGTGACAGACTTGAGAACAAAGTTGTTTCAACCTCTGCTACTCATTTAGAAATTCTGCAGCAGGAAGTACAAAAGCTTTATGTCCAAATAAGTGAAAATAAAAGACTACGAATCAAAGAGCTTAATGCTCAAATCAAAGAGCTACAGGCTGAAAAGAAGCTTATATCAGAAGGTAAAGAATCTCGTCTTAACGATTATCAAAAACAAGAAAAGATCAAAGCTGTTTATGATATGGCAAGCAGACTACCATCTGACTTTAGAAAACTTGAAGAGGAAACTGTTGATATTGCACGTAAGATCAGAGTGCAAATGATTGAAAATTCTCAAACTAAAGGTCAGTTGTTATCCGATGTTCTTGCACAGGAAAACATTCAACGAAGAACCGAGTATGGTGCAGCTTATGAAGGATTTTTTGCTCTTATCTGTGAAGAGGATGTCTGCTCTAACTTCAAAAAGCAAATTGACTACATCTTATCAAAACCAATAGCAAAATATCTAGATAAAAAGCAGCAGAATTTCTTGCACACTTTAACTGATGTTCTAGTAAATGAGTGTGACCGAGTAAGACGTATTCGAAACCGAATTGATGAAAACTTAAGATCATATCTTGAAAGTTCTGACTACAAAGAGAATCAGATTGTCACATCTTTAATCTCATTACTTGAACAAGAGGCTGTAAAGTTCAAAGACAAAGACTTTAACTTATACACTAAAGAGATGAATCTCACTTTAGAAAAGGCTGGAGTTAAAGTCACATCAATTGATTCATTAGCTGCTGCTCTAAAGGTCCCTGAAAAGGAAGTGTCCTTAGGCTCACTTGAAGAGCATCAAAACTCAAATGCTATTAGTGATGATATTTTGCGTCAGTTAGATACGGTAAGACTATCTGATGTAAGAACCAAAATACGTGAGTTAATAGGTAATACCTCACAGATGAGTGTAGGTGAGATTTTACAAAAGGTACAACTGCGTTATGGCCTTGAGGAGATTGTAGCTTATGTACGTGTCGCTCGTGAGATGAACAAAGATGAGATTGTTGATAACGAGGAGATCGTTGTTAAAGTTCCATCAACACAGGGTTTAAAACAGTTAAAAGTAAAATTACCAAAGATAGTGCTTACAAGTCAGCAGGTTAGAAATCAGGATAAGGCAAGTGGAGTATAAAATGGCAGAGATTATCACTATGAATAGTAACGATGAAGCACTAGATGAAGTTCTGACAGATAACAGTAAACTTGTGCGTGAAGTGGATGCTCGTCTGCGTAACGTCATTATCGAGCTTTTAAAATCAGGTAGTATCGTCTACTCAGTTGACTCGCATCAGTACAAACTTCTAACTTTGCCTGACAACTTACTCTTTGTAAAAAGCTACTTGAGGAATTTAAATCTTGAGGTGGTGTTTAACTCTGAAAATGGTCTTGCCTATATTCGTAACCTTGAACGCGATGAAAGTGAGGACGAAGGAGAGAACAGTGTAGATGATGACTCACTCATTAGCAGATCATTTCTAACTCCATTTAAGTCTGTGTTAATCCTAATTCTACGTAAGTACTATCATGAGCGTTTTTCAAATGGTGAGACTGAAATTGTGATTGACATTGATTACATAAAAAACGCTTTAACTCCTTATCTTGAGTTATCGGTATCTGACAGCCGAGACAATAAGAAACTAAATGGTGCTCTCAAGGATTTAGCTGAGCTTAAACTAATCAAAAGATTATGCTCTGAGGATAGTGACCGAATCTTAATCACACCTTTAATCAGATACGTTATCGATGTTGAAAAGATGCAAAAGATGCTCGAAGAATTCAAAAAACTAAACTCAGAGAAGATCCCTAATAAAAAGACATCATCAACAGAAAACAAGAATGAGGACAGTCTCATCAAAGAGCTATTTGAAAAAGACAATGAATCTTCAGAGGAGATCATCTAATGCAACCTATTCAAACTGAATTAAACTTTTCTGAAGACACAGAATCACAGGTTAAATTACGTTCTGTTTCTGTCTTTAACTGGGGGTCATTCAACGGTCTTCACACGTTAAGAATTAATCCTGATGGTACCTTAATTACAGGAGAGAATGGCTCTGGTAAATCAACTATCATCGATGCTTTAATGACCCTGTTAAGACCAGCAGGTAAGATTGACTACAACGTAGCTGCAGCTCAGGATCAGAAAAAAGATCGTTCGTTACTAAGCTACATGCGTGGTAGCTTTGGTACTAAGATCTCAGATGGTGAACAGGTAAGTCGTAATCTGCGCTCTGAAGCTACCGTGAGTGTGATTAAAGCATTATATGAGTATGTTAATTTTGAAAAAAAGGTAGTTCTTTTAGGTATCTTTTATGTAAATAGTTCTTCTAATGCCTATTCAGACGTTAAAAAGATTTATTGTGTATCCTCAACTGATATTGATTTAAAGGATGTTCTATCCCGTTATAAGAATCAGGATACAAGAGCTTTAAAAGAGTTCTTACGCTCAATTGACGGTTGCCGTGTTTGTGATGACAACTTTGGTGAGTATGAAACTCACTTCCGTCGTCAACTACGTATGGATAACGCTAATGCTCCTGCTCTACTCTCAAGAGCATTAGGTCTTAAAAAGATTGACGATTTAACAGGACTTATAAGAACTTTAGTTCTAGAGCCAGGTACTGTAAAAGAGGATGCCCAAAACACAATTCATCAGTTCGATGACCTGCAGACAATTCATGGAAAGCTAGAAGATGCCAGATCTCAAGAGGAGAAATTGTCTCCTCTTCCAAACTTTGTCAAAAAGTATGAGGAAAACTCACTATTAACGAGGACATATGATAAGGCTTTATCCTTTGTTGATCCATTTATCAGCACCTTTGCTAAAGACTTTTATCAAAAGTGTTTTGAGGAGAAGACCTATGAATATGACAATTCTCAAAGTCTTTATAAAGACCTACTTCAAAAGCAAGAGCAGGCAGAAATTGAAAAAGAACGCTGCCACACTAACTTAATTAAAGGTGGTGGTGATAAGTCTGAACAGGTAAAGCAGTTAATTGCCCAAAAGAGAATTGAGTCTCGTCGCCTAGAGGAGAACTTAAAGAGCTACAACCTCTTAAGCTCACGTTTAGGCTTAAAGACACTATCGACAATAGATGACTTTAACTATAATCTAAAAGCTCTTGATGAAAAGAAACAAGTTTTTGAAACTGAGAGAGACAATTTCTTAGATGAGTGGGTTGGCTTAAGTAAGCAAAAAGATGACATTAACAGTGATATTCAGGAGTGTAAAGAAGAGCTACAAGAACTTGAAAAACACTCAGACTCTAATCTGTCATCAGCCTACTTACAATTACGTGACAATATTTCTGATAGCTTAAGTATTAACGCCGATGAACTTGTGTACGTTGCAGAGCTTATCGAGGTTAAAAAGTCTGAGGAAATTTGGCATGGTGCCATTGAAAGAGCTCTAGGCGGTATCCGTCAGACCTTACTTGTAAGCGAGGAACACTATCCTCTTATCACTAAATGGATAAACTCACGTCATACTGGTTTACATGTACGTATTCAGGTTGCAAACAGAGTTAAAGAGAGTAATGTAACCTTTGGTAATCAGGGATATCTTGTAAAACTTAACTTTAAACAGCACCGCTATACGCAGTGGTTAAAACAGCACTTAGATAAGTATGATTTAGTCTGTGCAAACTCAGTAGAAGAGTTAAATCAAACTGAGTTTTCCATGACAAAAGAGGGGTTAATTCACAAGACACATGGTTTCTTTGAAAAGAAAGACTTAAAGAGAATAGATGATCGTCGTGAATGGTGTTTAGGCTTTTCAAATAAAGACAAGATCCAACTTTTAAAACAGGATATTGAGCACAAGACAGAGAAGTTAAAAGAGATAGTAAAAGCAATTTCTTCACAAAAGGAAAAGCAAAGTGCTATTAACAATAACATCATGGCCTGCAGCAGATTAAAGGACTTTAAGTCATTTGCAGATCTTGACGTCGGAGCAATTAAAGTCGAGCTTACAAAACTTGAAGCTGAGCTTGATATGCTTGAGCACAATCCTGAGATTGCAAAACTACAAAAACTCTATGATGACAGCGTTAAAGCCTTAAATGACATCGATGTACGTATTCGCGATATGAACCGTAAGATAGGTGGCATAGAAAATGACTTAAACGACTTAAAACAAAAGATTGAGCGTCATCAGGAGAACTCACAGATTGAAATTCCTGATACTACCTATGAACTTTTATTAAAGTGCATGGGGCAGGTAAAACTCACATCAGAGAATGTGTTCTTAGATAACAATCCTACAGCTCTTCGCCATGAATTGACAGTTAAGCGTGAGAGAGCATCAGAAAATGCACAGAATGCTCAGACAAAAATCGTATCAGTCATCTCCTCATTCTATGCAAATGAGTCCTGGTATACCATCTGCTCTGACTGGGGTAAAGAATTTGAAGCATATCCTAACTACTTAAAACATTTAGAGAACATTCAAAATGAGGGTCTGCCTAAGTTAGTTGAAGAGTTTAAAGCAAAGTTAAATACTGAGGTTACTCAGTCTGTAGCTTGTATCGTTCAAAAGATCGATCAGGAATTATCTTTAATTAAAGACAGAATCGGCCAGATTAATAACGTTCTAAAAAGAGCTGAGTTTAACGAAAACTCATATCTAAGTATTGAGCCTAAGAAACTAACAAACCCTACCTTGCAAGAATTTGATAGAGACTCACGTAAGGTTATGAATATGCTTAGTTTAGATGATCATGAGGCTCGTTATAGGGCAATTTCAAAGGTAATTAGAACTTTAGAGACTGCTTTATCTTCTAACTCTCAGGAGATGAAGACAGTATTAGATCCTAGACTTAGAATGCAGTTCCTAGCTAACGTAATTGATGCTAACTCAGGCGAAATTAAAGATACATTAAACTCAAGTTCTGGTAAGTCTGGTGGTGAAAAAGAGTCATTTGCAGGCTCTGTATTAGCAGCATCTCTTGCCTACGTATTAACACCAGAGGGAGCTGAGACTCCAGTATATGCAACTGTATTCTTAGATGAGGCATTTTCAAATACCTCTGATAAGGTAAGTCAGAGAGTGCTAAAGATCTTCCATGAGTTAGGTTTACATGTAAATCTAATTACTCCATTTAAGAACATCGAGCTTGCTCGTGACTATGCTAAATCCTTAGTTATCATGGGACGTGATGTTAACACTCACAGTAGCTCTATGTGTGAGTTAAGTTGGGAGGATTATGACGAACAGTTACGTGTAAAAAAAGAGCAGGAGTTACGTGCACTAGGTATCTCCTTTGAAGATAGCACTAATTAACCATAGTCATCTAACTAGATATTTTTGATTGAAGGAACAATGCAATCTTTGCTGTGCTAACTGTGCTATAAAGTAGATAATAGTAAGTTGATAGATGTAGCTTGCAAAAGTAGCTTACTGACTAGCAATTGTGATGATTCTTTGTCTTATACTGTAAGTAGTAATATATAGTAGGATGAAAAGTAAAACTAACATCCTACAAAAAAAAACTATGGCAAGCTTTAAAAGTTAAAGGATAAACATGCTTTTACCTAGTGAAGTTATAAAACGAATTGAGAAAAATGAAGTAGATAACATCCCTCATCTTATAGCCAGACTACAAGGAGAGCGTGAGTATCCAATTAAAGTATCTTTAAAAGCTCCTACTATCAAGACCATCATGTCTGATATTGCCTCCTATGAGAATTTTTTAAAGCAATGGCGCCACTATGAAAATCAGAATTTAATTGAAAGAGTAGATATTAACTATCGCTACGGAGTACACGGAGATAATGTACCTTCTGACTTTGTAGTACATGATTTTGATGAGCTCTTATCAATCATATCTCCTGTAAAGAAAAGAGTAATTAAAAACTTTTTAAAGCGTTGTGATTCTCTTGCAATTACCATGCACTTTGATAATGTTAATGCGCTGTATTCATTTTACAGAGACCTAACTTATGAAGTGCTTACTGATAGGGAGTTTTCTGATCTCTTAATCTGTCTACCTCAATTAAAACGAGGACTAGGCAAAGAGCATTATCTTAGAGCAATACCGCTTTTGCACATCGACACTAAGTTTGTAGAAAAGCATGACAAGCTTATTTTAGCTTTGCTAAAGGCACTAGGTCTATGTAACGAGAAGGAGTCTCTTGAGGAGTACCTTGAGGTTGAGGCAAAGCCTGATGGCTTTGCTCACATAAGAATACTTGATGATTCTTTAATTGAAAGATACTCCTACATGATGGTGCCAACATCTGAGTTATACAGAATTGAACCTCCAGGAGACAACCTTATTGTAGTTGAGAACGTACAATCTGGTCTGATGCTACCAAAGCTTAAAAATACCTCTGTTATCTTTGGTTGTGGTAGAAATCTATCATGGGCTAAAACCTCTTGGCTCTCACACAAACAAAAGATTATCTATTGGGGAGATGTCGATTCATGGGGATTTCAGATGCTCTGTGAGTTCAGAGAGAACTCTAAACAACACATCGTATCCATGCTTATGGATAAGTCTGTCTTTGAGCGTCAGTCTCATCTAGAGCGCATGGTGCATGAGGATAAGAGTGCTGATGTTACAACAGATCACTTAACTGATGCTGAAACAAAGACTTTAGCCTTTTTACAAAATAACAGTGTTACTAACACAAATTCTATAGAGCAACTAAATCGTTTAGAGCAAGAAAAGCTAGATGAAGATCTTGTCCTACTTGCTTTAAAAGAGAATGGATTAATGTAGAGTTTTAACTTGAAAGATTATAATAACGCGTTATAACTTCGGTCTTGTTTTGGCTGTATTTCAATTTCTTTTATCGGCGTAAAAACAACGATTAGGTTTGCCGGTGGCAAAAGAAAAGCTAAGTTTCTAATCAAGCTCAGCAAAGGATTCTGAACAAAGAAATAAAGGCTGAATATAGTACTTACAGATTTTAGTACTAACTGAATGATTCGTATCTAAACGAATAAGTAATATTGAAATAACATAAAAATCAGCTAAACTACATATAGTTACTATATATTCTGGATATAAAAATGACCGAAAAGACATTCAAACCATTGCCACTTGGCAATGAGGAC
>NZ_JAGFNY010000041.1 GCF_019448115.1 Succinivibrio faecicola
AGCAACAGCAGTGCTAGACTGCGGTTTTATCAATTTTTATACTTCTAAAGTTCTATTTTTGAACTGCAGAAGTAGAGAAATTATTAACCTTATTATCATCCTTATATGCTGCACAGACATTCGCAATAGCAGCAAATCCAAATCCGATTCCAGGCTCTCAGGTAGGAGTTGCCTACTTAAGACCAAATGACAACAAAATATATGGTCAAAACTTTGATACCTATATGCATCCTGCATCTACTCTCAAGGTTGTTACAGGTCTTAGTGCAATTTTATATCTTGGTCATGACTATACATATAAAACAAATCTTGAGATCTCATCTGGAGCATTAGACTCTAAAGGAAAACTGTCTGTTGATAAAAACGGTATTCTGAAAGGTAACGTTCTTATCAGATTTGCAGGCGATCCTAGCTTTACAGGAAACCATTACAGAACTTTGCTTAGAAATCTTAAAAATGCAAATGTTTCAAAAATTGCAGGTGATGTAATTATTGATGTTTCAAGATTTGCTGGTCTATCAAAAGGAAACGGCTGGTCATGGGATGATGCTCCTATATGTTTTACTGCACCAGCTGGAGCTGCAATCATCAATAGAAACTGCGTTTTTGCTCAGCTAAAACCAAATGGTCTCGGTCGTGTAGCTACACCTGTTGTATCACCATCAAATCCAATCACTATCACTTCTGATGCTGTAGGTGTAGAGCAAAGAAAATACGGAGGAAACTGCGAACTTCAGGCTGATTTATTCCAGAAAAATCAGTATCACATTACAGGATGTGTACCTGTTTTAGCTAACAACAAGCCATGGCCACTGTCACTTGCAGTAACTGATCCTGATCAGTGGGCTGTAGATTGGACAGCTTATTTGTTAAAAGAGCTAAATATTAAATATGAAGATATCAAGATTGCTCACTCAAGACAGGATGGCTACAGCACTTATGCAATGATTGAATCAAAATCATTAAGTGAACTTACAAAGTACATGCTGTACAAGTCAAACAACCTGTATGCAGATGCAATAGCAAAAACTGTGGCATATGAGTATTACAAACTGCCTGCAACCTATGGTAGAACAAGCCAGGCAATAAGATCAATTCTAAGCAAATATGCTTCAATTAATCTTGGTAACACATATATGGTTGACGGTAACGGACTGTCTCCACATAATCTTGTAACACCACACAAGATGCTTGAAATTCTTCAGTTTATCAATCTGAATGATGACAAAATTGAGTTTATAAAGCTTCTGCCTGTAGCAGATGAATCAGGTACACTTCACTGGAGAGGTTCTACAAGAAATCCTCCTCTTGCCAAGAATGTTACAGCAAAAACTGGAACCATACAGAATGTATCTAATCTTATGGGATTTATGAAAACAAAGAATGGTGTAAGAATTCCTTTTGTTTTCTATACTAATTCAATCTCATACGATCAGAAAACACGTGATCTTGTCAAATACCACCGAATCGCATCCCCTCATCTTGGATATGAAAGATACGTTCTTGAAAAGATTTATGATGAAAAAATCATGGGAAAAGATTTTTAAAGCATAATACTGCTCAAAATTCAGACAATAAAAGGACGCTATATGTGTCCTTTTATGTTTTCTTATCTACAAAGTATGGCTCTTTTGTTGTAAGATATCAGACACTCAAAACCAAATTAATTTAATGGGTAGTAAAAAATGAAATTATTACAAAAATCTCACAAATTAGATAATGTCTGTTACGACATTAGAGGAAAAATCCATCAGGAAGCTGTTCGCATGGAAGAAGAAGGACAGCGAATCTTAAAGTTAAATATCGGCAACACCGCGACTTTTGGTTTTGAGGCGCCTGAAGAGGTCGTTCGCGATGTTATCCGTAACCTCCCTAATTCTCAGGGTTACTGCGAGTCAAATGGTATATTCTCTGCCCGTAAAGCCATCGCGCAGTATTATCAGCAGAAGGGATTAAAGAATGTTGATGCTGATGATATTTTCATTGGTAACGGTGCTTCAGAACTTATCACAATGAGCATGAATGCTCTTCTAAACAATGGTGATGAGGTACTTGTACCTGCTCCTGATTATCCTTTGTGGACTGCAGCTATCAATCTTGCCGGTGGTAAGGCGGTTCATTATCTTTGTGATGAACAGTCAAACTGGTACCCTGACATTGAGGATATGAAAAAGAAACTTACATCTCGTACTGTAGGTATCGTTCTTATCAATCCAAACAATCCAACAGGTGCAGTTTATCCAACACCTATTCTTCAGGATATTATCGAATTTGCCCGTCAAAACGATCTTGTAATTTTCTCTGACGAAATTTATGACAAGATCCTGTATGATGATGTTGCACACAGAAGTATATGCACACTTGCAGATGACGTTACAGTTGTAACATTCAACGGACTTTCAAAGGTTTACAGAGCATGTGGTTTCAGACAAGGATGGATCTTGATTACTGGACCTGCAAAGCGTAACAAGGGTTTTATTGATGGCATCAAACTTATGATGGCAATGAGACTTTGTGCAAACGTTCCACTGCAGCATGCAATTCAGACTGCACTTGGAGGTTATCAGTCAATCAATGAACTGATTATCCCAGGTGGCAGACTCTATCAGCAGCGTCAGGTTATGTTTGACAGATTAAATGCCATTGATGGTGTTTCTGTTGTTAAGCCACACGGTGCATTGTATATGTTCCCTAAACTCGATAAAAAGTTTAACATCAAGGACGATCAGAAGTTTGCAATGGATCTTCTAAGACAGGAAAAGATGCTTATCGTTCAGGGTACTGGTTTTAACTGGCCAGAACCAAATCACTTCAGAATGGTATTCTTACCATCAATCGACGTGATTAACGATGCTTGTGACCGTCTTGAGCATTTCTTGAAAACATACCGTCAGTAACTGATACAAACTGCAGGAGCCACCACTTGTGAGCTCCTGTTCTATTTCTCGGTATGCTGTTTTCAAATGGATTCTAGAATGTGGTAAAATTAAGAAAAACATTTGAAGAACAGTGTACATGGAAGACAAGTCAATCCAGTTTATAACAGACAAGAATGGCAGAAAAACACATGCCATTATTCCTATAGATGTCTATAAGGATCTCCTGTCTATTAAATCCATATTAAAGCATACTGCTACACTTGGCTCTAATGAGCTGTACACTTTAACAATCAAAAATGTTACAGCAACAGGTTACCCTTCAGGAACAAGATCAAAGCCTGATTTTATTGTTCTTAGGAACTCTCAAGCTGTTCTGATGGAAACAGATTCTGTTCCACCTCATATTCAGGCTAAAAGAGAGGAATTCTTAGGTGATGGTACACTGGCGCTTGATCCTGAAAACAACTGCTTTATTTTTACAAAAGATGTAAGATTTCAGAGTCCAAGCTCAGCAGCTGCAATAGTTTCTGGTAATGTTAGAAACGGTCTTGATGTCTGGATAAATCGTGAAGGTTTTTCTTTAAAACGTTCAGGTTTCGGATTAAAAAAATAATACTACTACATAGAGGTTTATATGGCTTTTGAAAAACCACAACAGAATAAGAACTTTAAAAAAAGCTCTTTTAACAGTCACAAGAAAGACAGTAGTAGCAGCAAAACTTTTAGCAAAAAAGACAGAACCTTTACTAAAGGTGAACACTCTGAAAACAGATCTTCTCGTCCGTTTAAAAGAACATTTACTGACAGAAAACCAATAAGAGAAGAAAGCAAATTTAGAAAGCTTGAAGAACATACTCAGTATGTTAAGAGAAAAGGGTTTTCAGAATTCCAGCTTCGTCTTGTAAATTCAATTCTTGAAGATGTACTTGTAATGCACAACTCTCTGGACAGAGCTTATGCATTCTGGTTTAACAAAGTTAAAATTGATCCAGTTGAGCAGGGATTTTTAATTCGCCAGATCAACTATATGTTCTCAAGACTGTCCTTATTTGCTTACGTTTCAAATCTTAAGCGTCCATCTGATTTTGAACGTCACGTTGGAAGACTTGTATTCTCGTTCTGTGCTTTCAAGGACTGGCCTTTACCAGAACTTGAAGGTGAGGAAGGCTTTGACAGACGTGGTCTTAAAAAGAGACTTGCCGAGGCTAATGATTTTCCTTTACTGCACGATGGATGCCCAATATGGCTTGATGAGCTTGGCAAATCAGAGCTGAAAGGAAAATGGGATGAACAGAGAGTTGCTTTAGGTCTTGAATCAAAACGTTTCATAAGAACAAACACACTTAAAGGAACAAAAGAAGAACTTGCCCATCTTTTATCAGAAGAAGGTATTGTTACAAAGCCTGTTGCAGGTGTTCCAACAGCTCTTGAGGTAACATCAAATTCTGCTCTTTTCAGAACAAAATGCTTCAAGGAAGGAAGATTTGAGCAACAGGATGCAGGATCACAGCTCATCGGTGCTTTTGTTGAAGCAATGCCAGGAATGAGAGTTATTGATGCATGCGCAGGCTCTGGCGGTAAGACATTACAGCTTGCTGCTTGTATGCAGGGCAAGGGCTCAATTATCGCAATGGATACTCAGGCATGGAAACTTGATGATCTGAAAAAGAGAGCAAAAAGAGCTGGAGCATTCAATATTGAGCCAAGACTTATTGATTCAACCAAGGTAATCAAGAGAATGGCTGATTCAGCTGACAGAGTTCTGATTGATGCTCCTTGCTCAGGTACCGGTGTTGTTCGTCGTATGCCAGACTCTAAATGGAGAGATGGTAGAGAGAATCTCAACGAAATACGCACTGTCCAGAGCGATATTCTTGAAAGATATTCAAAAATGGTTAAGGTTGGCGGCTTAGTCATCTATTCAACATGCTCTATCATGCCATCAGAAAATGAAAGACAGGTAGAAAACTTCCTGAACCATCATCAAGGAGAGTATGAACTTGTTGAAGATAAACAGATTATGCCATCATCAGGCTTTGATGGATTCTATATGGCAAAACTAAAGAGAATCAAGTAACCACAAAAAGGAAGAGCGAACCTGATATGTTCGCTCTTTTACTATCATTTAAACCTCTTAAACTGTTTTATCTGTATAAGAGGTTCAAACCTTACTAAAATCCTTCTCTTCTTGCAGATTTTACCTTTTTATCTGAACGGCCTGATACTTTACGTGGTCCAAGAGAGAAAGAATCTCTGCCTCTTGATGAACGCTCTTTACGTCCACCTTCAAACTTTCTAAAATCCTTGCCTGAATTTGGTCCCTGGCGGTCAAACTCTCTGTCAGAACGTCTTCTTGAACCTCTATCTGAACGAGGAGGCTCCTGAGTATATTCACGGATCTCAAGCATTCTGCCACATACACGAGCTTTTGATAGAATGCTCATTGTCTCGCGAGGCATGCCTTCTGGAAGATCAACTGTTGTGAAGGTATCAAAAATTGATATTTCACCAATATACTTTGATTCAATGTTACCTTCATTGGCGATAGCACCAACAATCTGACCTGGTTTTACGCCGTCCTTTCTACCAACAGCAACTCTAAAGCGTACCATGTTCATATCTGGGAACTGACGTAATGGAGCTGCCTTTGATGAAGGTAAAGCCTTTCTGTCTGAACGATCTGATCTTGATGAATGTTCATCATCAAATGTTCTCATAGCAGGCTCTGGCTTTGACTCGTCAAGTAACAAAGTGCCATCCTTTTGAACCATCTTTGCAAGAGCTGCACACAAGGTCTCAACTTCAATTGCGTCATCAGACAGGATCTCAGAGATTACCTCTTCATACATCTCAAGATTACCCTCTTCGATTGTCTCGAAAATCTGATTCTTGAAGTTCTCTAAACGAGCCTTGTTTACATCTGCAACTGATGGCATCTGCATTGGTTCAATCTTCTGATTGGTAACTCTTTCAATCATACGAAGAGCTCTACGCTCTCTTGGAGATACGAATAAAATTGCCTCACCAGTTCTTCCTGCACGACCAGTTCTACCGATTCTGTGAACATAAGATTCAGCATCATAAGGAATATCGTAGTTGAATACGTGGGTAATTCTATCTACATCAAGACCACGGGCTGCAACATCGGTAGCAATAATAATATCAAGCTGACCACCCTTTAATCTTTCAATAATCTTTTCTCTTTGGCGCTGTGGAATATCTCCATGTAAGGCTGCACAGGCAAAGCCTCTTGCCATTAGACGATTTGATACATCCTCAGCATCAGTCTTGGTACGAACGAATACGATTACTGCATCATACTCTTCAACTTCAAGAATTCTGGTCATAGCATCAATCTTGTGAGCTCCTGATGCAATCCAGTAACGCTGATGAACAGTTGTTGCTGTAGTTGTCTTTGACTCGATTCTTACATCTACAGGATCTTTTAAATGATTCTTTGCAATTTTTGCAATTACAGGAGGCATTGTTGCTGAGAACAGCACTGTCTGTCTTGAATCTGGTGTATTTGAAAGGATCCAGTCAACGTCATCGATAAAGCCCATGCGAAGCATTTCATCTGCCTCATCAATAACCATGAACTCAAGCTCATCAAGCTCTACCTTTCCACGCTCGATTAAGTCAATCAGACGACCAGGAGTTGCAACTACAACCTGTGCTCCATGGCGTAAAGTGCGGATCTGATTTTCGTATGAGGCGCCACCATAAATAGGTGCAACTTTAAAATTCTTTAAAAACTTTGAAAAATTCTGACAAGCTTCTGCTGACTGAATTGCAAGTTCTCTTGTTGGCTCTAAAATCAGTGCCTGAATGCATGCTTTTTTGGTATTGATCTTAGATAGGATTGGTAAAGCAAAAGCAGCTGTTTTACCAGTACCAGTCTGAGCTTGGCCAATCATATCCTTGCCATCTAGGACAACAGGTATTGATCTTTCCTGAATAGGAGTAGGTGATTCAAAACCCAGCTCATGAACAGCTTTTAAAACATCCTTTGAAAGATTCAAATCGTCAAAGGTAACAACCTGCTCTTCTTCACCATCAGCCATTGATACAAGTAAGCTCTCATCTGCGCCTACAGTTGTGGTTAGATCTTTTTCGTTAATATCTGACATATATGCCCCATTCAATATACAAAGGAGGAGCGTCTTTAAATAAAATGCAAGTAATAAATAGAAGAGAATTTTCTATAAGAACACGCAATAAGCCATAACCCGCGGCTTTAAATAAGAAAAAATAGACACGCCTCAAAACAAAACTCGAGCATTATACCTAAATGTGATCGTCTTCGCAAATTCAAGGCAATAAAACGACAATTCATGCTGTGTACTCTTTATTTTTTTATTTTCTATCAGAAGATGGAATTATGTTTTATTTTTTTACAAAACATATACTTTTTGCAAAACAAAATGCACTTATTTTGATTGCATTAAACATTCATATTGAAAAATTATTATTTTATTTTTCAATATATTAGTAATTTTTGATAATTAAAATTGCAATTATCAATTGAATTACAAAAATCAAGGAGTATGATCGTTTTTAGATTATCAGATAGCAGTAGGATAAAACTATGGCAACTATAGATAAAAACCGCGTCATTATTTTTGATACAACATTGCGTGACGGTGAACAGGCTCTTATGCAGTCACTGTCTTCAAAACAGAAGGTTCAGATAGCACTGAGCTTAGAACAGCTTGGTGTAGATGTTATTGAAGCTGGTTTCCCTATTTCATCACCTGGCGATCTTCAGTCAGTAAGAGAAATCGCACTTGCTTTAAAG
This sequence comes from Succinivibrio faecicola, assembly GCF_019448115.1. Taxonomy (GTDB): domain Bacteria; phylum Pseudomonadota; class Gammaproteobacteria; order Enterobacterales; family Succinivibrionaceae; genus Succinivibrio; species Succinivibrio faecicola. Next base: position 7,678 of record NZ_JAGFNY010000041.1, read on the forward strand.
AATTCAACTGCTTGTGGTCTGTCTAGAGCACTCGATAAGGATATCGATGCATGCTATGAGGCATTCAAAGGTGTTGACCACTACAGAATTCATACTTTTATTGCAACTTCAGACATCCATGTTCACGATAAGTTAAGAAAGGATTTTGATGATATCGTAGAAATGGCTGTTCGTGCTGTAAAAAGAGCAAGAAACTACACTGATGATGTAGAGTTCTCCTGTGAGGATGCCGGCCGTACCCCAATTGATCATCTGTGCCGTATGGTTGAAGCTGCAATCTCAGCAGGTGCTACAACCGTTAATATTCCAGATACAGTAGGTTACACTCTTCCTTATGAGTTCGGTGGCATTGTAAAGACTCTGTTCAACAGAGTACCTAACATTGATAAGGCAGTTATTTCTGTCCACTGCCACAACGATCTTGGTATGGCAACTGCAAACTCCCTTTCAGCAGTTATGGAAGGTGCCCGTCAAATCGAATGTACTGTAAACGGTCTTGGTGAAAGAGCTGGTAACACATCCTTAGAAGAAGTTGTAATGACAATGAAACTTCGTGAAGAATACATGAAGGGTGTATATACCAACATTGTAACTGAGAATATAGCAAGAACATCTCAGGTTGTATCAGGAATCACAAATGAGCCTGTACCAAGCCACAAGGCTATCGTTGGTTCAAACGCATTTGCTCATTCTTCAGGTATTCACCAGGACGGTGTTTTAAAGAATAAGCAGACCTATGAGATCCTTACACCTGAAAGTGTTGGTTTCAAGGAAAACAATATGCATATGACAGCAAGATCAGGCCGTCATATGATCAAGGCTGTTCTTGAAAAATTAGGTTACAGAGAAGGCTCTTACAACCTGGATGACGTTTACTCAAGATTCTTAAAACTTGCAGACAGAAAAGGTCAGGTATTTGATTATGATCTTGAAGCATTACTGTTCCTGTCTCATGAAATGGAAGAGGATACTCTTTTTGAATTAGACAACCTGTCAGTTATCGCAGGTGGCAAGAATATCATTCCAACAGCTACTGTAAGATTGAAGATTGGAAAGAGAACAAGAACAGAATCAGGTACCGGTAACGGCCCTGTAGATGCAGTTTTCAACTGTATCTCAAGATTAACCGGTTTCAAATTCAAATTAGATAACTTTGTAATTTCAGCTAAAGGCTCTGGCATGAATGCACAAGGTCAGGTTGATGTTGATTTGGTCTATGAAGACAGACACTATCATGGAAAAGCTCTTTCAACTGACGTTATTGAGGCATCTGCTCTTGCACTAATCAGCGCATGCAACAGTATTTACAGAGCAAGAATTATTCAGGAAGAAAAGCAGGAAAAGGAGAACGCATAATGACTGCTAACTACAAGATTGCTGTCCTAGCTGGCGACGGTATTGGTCCAGAGGTTATGAGAGAGGCTCTAAAGGTTTTAGAGGTTGTTCAGAAAAAATACGACTTTACTCTTGAATACTCAGAGAAATTAGTAGGTGGCTGTGCTATCGATGCTTTTGGTACACCACTACCAGATGACACCATGCAGGCATGTAAACAGGCTGATGCAATTCTGTTCGGCTCAGTTGGCGGTCCTAAGTGGAACCACTTACCAACAGCAAAGCGTCCTGAAGCAGGTGCTCTTCTTCCACTTAGAAAAGAGTTCAAGCTTTTCTGTAATTTCCGCCCAGCAAAGATTTATCAGGGTTTAGGTGCACTGTCACCACTTCGTGCTGACATTGCTATGCGTGGTTTTGATATGCTTTGCGTAAGAGAGCTTACAGGCGGCATCTACTTTGGTCAGCCAAAGGGCCGCGAAGGTACCGGTCCTGAAGAGAAGGGCTTTGATACTGAGGTTTATCACCGTTTTGAAATTGAGCGTATTGCAAAGATTGCTTTTGAAGCTGCAATGTTACGCAACAAGAAGGTTACTTCTGTTGATAAATCAAACGTTCTTCAGAGCTCTGTTCTATGGCGTGAAGTTGTAACTGAGGTTGCAAAGAACTACCCTGAGGTTGAACTTGAGCATATCTATGTTGATAACGCAACTATGCAGCTTGTAAAGAATCCTGCACAGTTTGACGTTATGCTCTGCTCTAACATGTTCGGCGACATTCTTTCAGACGAATGCGCAATGATTACAGGCTCTATGGGTATGCTTCCATCAGCATCTCTTGGTGAAGGTGGTTTCGGTCTTTATGAACCGGCTGGCGGTTCTGCTCCTGATATTGCAGGTAAGAACATTGCAAATCCAATTGCTCAGATCCTCTCTGCTGCACTAATGCTTCGTTACTCATTAAAGCAGTACGATGCTGCAAAAGCTATCGAAGATGCCGTATCACAGGCATTAAAAGAAGGCTTCTTAACAGGTGATCTGATGGAGTCAGGTGCTTCACCTCGTCCAGCTCTTTCAACTAGCGAAATGGGCGATAAGATTGCATCACTAATCAAATAATAACTGGATAAAAAAATGGGAAAGACATTATACGAAAAGGTTTATGACAGCCACATTGTATTCACCCAGGAAGGTGAGCTGCCAACCTTATATATCGACAGACAGCTTGTTCATGAGGTAACCTCACCACAGGCTTTCTCTGGAATTGAAAATGCTGGCAGAAAACTGCACAGACCAGATCTTCACCTTGCAACAATGGATCATGATATCTCAACTAGAGAGCAGACTGTTGAAGCTTGTTCACCAATGGCTCAGGAGCAGATTAAGGCTCTTATGTCCAATACAAAGAAATTCGGTGTTAAGTTCTTTGGCTTTGGCGACGAGAACCAGGGTGTTGTTCACATCATCGGACCTCAGACTGGTTTTACCCTTCCAGGTACAACCTTAGTTTGTGGTGACTCTCATACTGCAACTCATGGTGCTTTTGGCGCTCTTGCTTTTGGTATCGGTACATCTGAAGTTGAACATGTTATGGCAACTCAGACCCTAAAGCAGGGCAGATTAAAAACAATGAAGATTGAATGCACAGGAACTCTGCCAAAAGGCTGCTATGCAAAAGATCTTATCCTGGCTATTATTGCAAAACTGACTACAGCAGGTGGTACCGGTTATGCAGTTGAATTCTGTGGCTCTGCTGTTAAGGCTCTGTCTATGGAAGGTCGTATGACTCTTTCAAACATGGCAATCGAGTTCGGTGCCAAGGCCGGTATGATCGCTCCTGATGAGACAACCTTTGAATACTTAAAGGGTAGAATGTTCACTCCAAAGGGTGAGGATTTTGATAAGGCTGTTGAGTATTGGAAGACCTTAAAGTCAGATGACGATGCTGTATTTGACAAGGTTGTAACTCTAAATGCTTCAGAGCTTGAACCATTCATCACCTGGGGTACAAATCCAGGTCAGGGTTGTTCCGTAACTGGTAAGGTTCCATCACCATCTGACTTTGCAGACAGCGTTGTAGCAAAATCATGTCAGGATGCTTTAGATTACATCGGTCTAAAATCAGGTGATGATCTAATCGGAACTCCAGTAGACTACGTATTCATTGGCTCATGCACTAACGGCAGAATTGAAGATTTCAGAGCTGCAGCTGAAGTTCTGAAAGGTAAAAAGATTGCTCCTAATATTCAGCTTGCTATTGCTGTTCCTGGCTCAGGATGGGTTAAGAAGCAGGCTGAAGCAGAAGGTCTTGACAAGATCTTTATCGAAGCTGGTTTTGAATGGAGACAGCCTGGCTGCTCAATGTGTCTTGCAATGAATGATGATAAGGCTCCTCAGGGTGTACGCGTAGCTTCAACATCAAACCGTAACTTCGTTGGTCGTCAGGGTAAAGGCTCTCGCACTCATCTGATGAGTCCTGCAACAGCTGCAGCTTGTGCTGTTAAGGGTGCAATTGCTGACGTAAGAGAATTTTTATAGGAGTTAACATGCAGAAGTTTACTGTTCATACAGGTGTCGCTGTTCCTTTAGATTCAGCAAATATTGATACCGATCAGATCATTCCAAAACAGTTCTTACTTGCTGTTGACAGAAATGGTTTTGGTGATCATCTATTCCACGACTGGAGATACTTAGATGATGAAGAGACCAAGCCAAATCCAGAGTTCAATCTAAACAAGAAGGAATATGCAGGTGCAACCATTCTTGTTGCAAGAGATAATTTCGGTAACGGCTCATCACGTGAGCACGCACCATGGGCATTAATGGGCTTTGGTTTCAGAGCTGTTATCGCTCCATCTTTTGCTGATATTTTCTACAACAACTCTTTAGGAAATGGTCTTCTTCCTCTAAAGCTTACAGCAGATGAAGTAGATCAGATCTTTAAGGTATTAAATGAAAAGCCTGGCACAAAGATCACTATTTCACTTGAGGATATGACTGTTGAGTGTGACTCTCTTAACTTCAAGTTTGATCTTGATCCTTTCCGCCGTCACTGCATGTTAGAGGGCTTAGATGCTATTTCTCTTACAATGCAGCATGAAAAGGAAATCTCCGATTACGAAAAGGCTATGCCTTCTTGGAGAGCTAAAGGCACATTCTAATGTAGGTATATACTATAGGGGGCTTAATGCCCCCCCTTTTTTTATTCAACAATCTCTATTGAATAAACAATTACTGTATCAGGATCACTGCAGCAAAATCGCGTCTTGTAAGGTGTCTCTCCACCAAAGTTTCCGCCATATTTGAGAATATCAGCATATACAAATGCAATATGTGCAGCCATTGGACACATAAGACCACGATCTTTCTCATAATCAAAGGTCATACCTACTTTCATGCCTCTGTGGCAGCCTTTTTTACCGAGACGATCAACTACAGTGATTTTGATTTTCTTTATTTTTCCAACTTCTTTAATTATCTGCATTTTTAAATGCTTCTTCTAAAGCATATGTCAGCTGATCAGCACATGATGTTGGTTTGGTTTTGCAGGTATTTCCTCGAAGGATAGGAATTATCTCATCGATGCTGTGTCCTTTTACCAGGCGGTTAATAGCCTTTAAGTTTCCATTACAGCCACCATCAAACTCAACATTAACAATTGTCTTGCCATCAAGCTCAACTTTTATATGCTTACAGCAGGTACCTACTGCAGTGTAAATATACTCTGACATTATTCTTATTTCTCCTAGTCAATGTTTTGCACAATATCTTCAAGTTCAAGACGAGATTTTGGTCTTGAGGCATTTGAGTCATCAGAAGCTCTGTAGCCTAATGTTACAATTGCAACAGAACGAAGATTCTTTTCTTTAAGATTCAGGATCTCATCGCATTTTGAGTAATCCATACCTTCAATAGGAGTAGAATCAATGCCCATTGAAGCTGCACCATATAAAAGAGCAGCCATTGCAATATAGGTCTGTCTTGCAGTCCATTCATTAAAATCACCAAGTTCAACGTGCATATTAGAAAAAAGACGGCGATGCTCATCAACTGCATCACGGATCCTGTCCTCTGAATAACGTCCGTCTGCAGACTCCTTTGCAGTTACTGATCTTAAATACTCATCTTCAAGCTTTGTTCTGGCACATAAAACTACAAAATGGGAACATCCCTGAATTCTAGGGATATTAAATTCAGGAATTGCCTTTATAATAGTATCTTTAGCTTCTTTTGATGATCCTGTATAAAAGAACCAAGGTTGAACATTAACAGCAGAAGGAGCAAGCCTTAAAATCTCTAGAAGCTTTTGAAAATCGGCATTGCTAATTTTTTTAGAAGAATCATAATGCTTTGTTGTATAACGTTCTTTTGAAATCTGTAAAAAATCCTTCATATTATCCACCTATTAAAGTTTTGATTCATATTAGCACAGCTTAATTATTTTTTTAGCCACTTTACTCAAATCTTGATTCATAACCTTTATAAGTTTTTTTAAACTCAATCAAAATTTATTAAGTCAATCAAAAAACGAAATATTTGTTCAAATTAATTTTCTTAAAAATCATATATTAAAAAAATAAAAATTGCGATATATCACTATTTTGTATAGAAGTTACGCATCACTGAATATTTTAAGTTTTAATACTTGATAAACAAGCCAAAGTGATTCAAAAGATGAGACTAAATCAGAAAAAAGTTAAATCGTTCGATATTTTGACTTAAATTGAGTAAAAAACATCGACAGATAAAGTCTATAACCTTATCTGTTGATGTCTTGAAAAAGTAAGGATCATTTATTTTTTCTGTCTGAGATTAAGACTTTTTTCTGCCTTTCATGTTTTGTTTTAGAAGCATGGTTAGATTCTGTTTTTCCATCAGCGGGATTAAT
>NZ_JAGFNY010000042.1 GCF_019448115.1 Succinivibrio faecicola
AGTGATTTGATTGCAAGTATTAAGGCATAAACATAATCAAATTGTGATCTTAGTGTGCTTTAATAATTTCGCCATAAATCAACACTAATAATTCAAGTCATTTTTTACATAAAAAATGAACTTTTTGGTAAAATTCAGTCAAAATTTAAGAAATATACAATATGACACAAAAAAAATTTATCGTTGGACTTACAGGTGGAATAGCAAGTGGAAAGAGTGCTATTGCAACTCTTTTTAAAAGACTAGGTGTAAACATAGTCGATGCAGATCAGGTTGCAAGAGATGTTGTACAAAAAGGAACAGCTCTACTTGAAAAAATAAGACTGACATTTGGTGATGAGGTTATTCTTTCTGATGGCTCACTTAACAGAAAAAGACTAAGAGAAATTGTTTTTGCTCAAGGTGCTCAGGATAAGCTCAAAACACTAAATGAGCTTATGAGAAACGATATTCAGTCGACAATAAAGAAAAGAATTGATGAAGCTTTAGGGCGATATGTGATAGTCATGGTGCCTCTCCTTTTTGAGCATCATCTTGAAAATACAGTAGACAGAATTCTTGTTGTTGATGTTGATGAGACTTTGCAGAAAAAAAGACTCTGCCAGAGAGATAACATAGATCTTGAACTTGCTGAAAACATGATAAAAAATCAGGTTTCAAGAGCTTTTCGATTAGAGCATTGTCATGATTTAATCAAATCAGATGATTCTCCCTTAGATAAAAGGTTCAATGTCGTGTTAAAATTACATAAAATGTACCAGCAAATGGCAGAACAGAAAAATTAAGTAAAAAGAGACAGGTGACATGTTTAATTTTGATTTTCCATTAAGCCCAAGAGCAAGGACCTACTTAAAACTTGAGCAGGTTTTTAAAAATGCTGAGAAATGCACTGATTTTAATTCAGAACAACATGTCATGTATTTGCTACGATGCGTTGTTGATTTTATTGATATCGTCGACGGATCTTCTGCTATCAAGATAGATCTTTTAAAGGATCTAGAAAAATGCGACAGCACTTTAAGACAGTTTGAAACAGATCCTGAATGTGACCTTGTAGTTGTAAATAAACTTCACGATGATATTGCAAAGGCAAAACAGATCCTTGATAACTTTACTAGACAGAGAACTGTTCTTAAAGATGATCCTATCATTGAACTAATCAAACCTCGTTTCATGACTCCTGGCGGTCTTAACTGTTTTGATACTCCTATGTTCACCTACTGGCTGTCACTTAATGAAAAAGAAAAGCATGACAGAGCTACAAACTGGTTACATGAATTTGACTGTATCAGAGTTCCTGTATATACAATTCTGTATATCTGGAGATTATGTGCAAACTTATCTGACAGAGTTGCAAAATCAGGCTTCATGCAGGAAAGTGCAGACACCTGCGATCTGATTAATATTCAGTACTCTAAGGATGTTGAAGCATACCCTGTTGTCAGTGGTTTCCAGTCAAGAGTAAACATAAGATTTTTACCTTTTGAAAAGGGTACTCCTGTTGGAGATATTCCTTTTAAAATTGCTTACATCAAGAGTTCATTAGAACAGTAATACACTATGAGTCTTAAGGATCTTCTGCCAGATGGCACTTATGATGAGATTGTAAGAGAAGCAAAAAACAACTCTTGCGAAAAAGACTCATCTGTTATAAAAACAAGATGTCCTATGTGCAAAAAAGAGATTGTTTATGACATTAACAATCCTTTCAGACCATTCTGTTCTGAAAAATGCAGAATTCTTGATCTTGGAGAATGGGCATCAAATCACCGAGTAATAAAAGGCAATAGTGTACTTGATGATGAAGATGCAGATCTGTTAGATAGAGCAGATACACCAAGATACAATCAGAAAGAAAACGATTAAAGGAAAATATTCATAAGTGTCTAAATTACACTATGCAAAACTAGCATTGGCAGTTGCAGCTGCCATTTCAGCTGGTATTACCTACGCACAAGAGGATGTTTCCAAAAAGGATTCATCTTATAACATTACTACAAAAAAAATTGTAAGTAATGAAGATCCTTCATTAAAACTGATGGAATTCTCAAAGAAAACCATCGACACTATGAATACAGAAACCTCAAAAGAATTCATGAGAAATGAAACTGTTCTTAATGTTTCAACATTCCCAATGAAACTTCTTCAGAAGGTTTCAAAAACAAACTGGAAGCCAAATCCAAGTCGTCCTATCGCCAAAAGAGATATGGCCTGCTACTTTGAGGTTCCAAGCTACAGAGAGCCAAAGTCTTATGACGTCAATACAACTCCAATTAATATTGAAGCTGATGACGTTGAAGGAAAAATTGTCGGCAAGGACGAGATGCTTGTATACAAAGGCAATGTTATCGTAACGCAGGGCGATAAACAGATTATTTCAGATAAGGCTGAGTACAGTAGTATTTCAAAATCAATCAAAACTATCGGAAGTACCCTTTTAAGTGCTCCTGAGTATACCGTAACCACTACAGATGGTGCAGATTACAATATGGAAAAGAAAACTGTGAAGTTTTCTAATTCCAAATACGTAATGAATGGATCTGTATACAACGGTACTGCAGATGAATTTGAAAGCAACGATGCTGATGGAACAAAGATCTTAAAAGTTGCTACTCTGTCTGCCTGCCCAATATCAAAGCAAAGCTGGCACATCTACTCATCTTCAATAGAAATTGACAGGGATTCATCATTTGGATCATCTTGGAATGACGTGCTGTTTTTAGGTAAGGTACCTGTTTTCTATACACCTTATGCAAACTTTCCTATCACAAACAAACGTAGATCTGGTTTACTCCCTATTGAAATCGGATACACATCAGGAAAGGGATTGTCATATGAATTACCTATCTATCTGAATCTTGCAACAAATTATGATGCAACAGTTACTCCAAGCCATGATGCAAAACGTGGTGATTACTACACTCTTGAGCTAAGAGATATGCCATTTAAGAATCTTAATGGTCTAATTGAGGGTACAGTATATACAAATGACAAAAAATACAATCAGACAAGAGAAGAAGAAGGTAAAAGTGCTGTAAAAAGATTCTTGTTAAAGATTGAACAGAATCTGTCTCTTCTAGAAAATGATCTGAATGTAAGACTTGATTACTCAAAAGTTAGAAATGACGATTATACCTATCTGTCAGATATCAGTCAGGAAGATGTAGCTATTACAGACTCATCCCTAGTTCAGAGTCTGTCAGGTAACTATATTCAGGATAAATTTGATATACGTGCTGAAATCAGAAGATATCAGAATATGTTTTCTGTATACAGCGTATCAAGTTATAAGCCATTTGCACTTGAACCTCAGGTTTCTCTGAGCGGTTATGACTCATACGGTCCATTCTCATTCAGACTTGATACTGAAGTTACAAAATTCACACTAGATAAAGTTAGGGATGACAGAAGTAATAAGCTTCAGTTTTTAAGAACCCATGCTGAACCTTCTGTTCAATACCATATTTATGATGGTTACGGAACAATACTTCAGATTGGAGGTCGCTACTTCATTACACATTATGATCAAAGCGATCTATCTGAATTACCTGAAAGATATCAAACAAGACTTGGATATTTGAATCATGAGGATTCTATAACAAGATCTCTTTATCATATAGAGGCTAAGGCAAAGACTACTTTAGAAAGAAAGATTCTGGATATGCGTCATACCCAGACTCTTGAACCTGAACTGAAATATAACTATATCCCTTATAAAAATCAGGATAATATTGCGTTGTTTGATACAACAAGCAGATATGATGATTACTATACTCTGTTCAGTTACAGGAAATATGCAGGCTTAGACAGAATTGCAAACGTAAATGCTGTCACTGCTGGCTTTACTACAAGAATTCTTGATCCTCATGACAAGGAAAAATTCAGATTCAGTATTGCTCAGGCATTCAACTTTGAAGATAACAAGGTAAAACTTTATCAGACACAGAATCTGAGAAATGAGCCACATACTCCGATTGAAGCTTCAATGGATGCTCAGCCTGTTGAACAGATCAGATTCCATATTGCATCACAATATGACCCTGATAAAGATGTTCTGAGAAACTTCAATACAACAATTAATTTTAAAAATCAGGACAACCTGACTTTAGGTACATCCTATCGTTACTATAGACTTGGAAACTATCACGTATCAAAGCTGACTCCTGTTGATGTAAGACAAATTGGCTTTGACATGTCTGTTCCTCTTTCACATGACTATAAAATCTTCGGTGCTGTATACCGCGATCTTGAACAAAAATACAATATCGACAAAAAAATAGGTATCAAATACGAAGACTGCTGTTTTGCAATCAGCCTGCTCTATGAAAGCTATATGGCGATGGACTGGAAGAACCTGGTTCACAATCAGGACAAATTCTTTGGTATTCAGTTCGAATTTAAAGGACTTTATACTGTCAAGGCTAAGGGTATTTCAGATCCTAACGGAACAGGTACTCATTATCTACCTTCATTAGATTTAACAAACCTTAATCAATAAGGCATAAGGTATAAAACATGATCAAAAATAATAAAATAATAAAATCTCTGACTGTAGCGCTAGCTTTAGCTTCATATGCATTAGGTAGTGCAAAAGCTGTTGAAAATACAGATACACAAAATCAGGTTCTAGACTCAACTGCAGCAGTTGTAAACAACGCTATCATCACTGAAAATGAACTTAATGACATGGTTGAAAGCATTAAGGAAAAATACAAGAATCATGGAGCACATGTTGATCAAATTGATATAAGACGACAGGCTCTTCAGGCACTGATTACAAGAAGTATTATTCTCCAGATGGCTGCAAATGGTGGTATGAGAATCACCGATATGCAACTTGATTCTACCTTAGAACAGGCAGCTTTAAGGTCAAACACCAGTGTTGAACAGATTTTAAAAGGCTATGGCAACATCTCTACAGCAGCAGCCCGTGAAAAGTTCAAGGAAGACTACGTTATAAATGAGGTAAGACGTAATTCTGTTGCTCAAAGAATCCATATTTCTCCATCTGAAATCAACTCTCTTGCCAAAGCTTTAAAATCTCGTGGCGGTGTAGAACCTCAGTATCACATTGCTCAGATTATCATTCCAATGTCATCAAACCCATCTGACAATGAATATATCAGAATTCAGAATGAAGCAAGAAAAGCTCTCAAGGAAGCAAAAGCTGGAGTAAATTTTGATGAAATTGCAGCAAAATATGCAGTAAACGAGAATAACTCTGACTTTGGCTATATTCCAGAAAGCTCTGTACCACTGCCATTTTTACCAGCTGTTGTTTCTGCAAAACCAGGTGATGTTGTAGGTCCATTCAGATCTGCTGTCGGTATGCACATTATCAAGGTTTATGACGTTTCTCATTCAGCAGCAAGACCAATCAAAACCTATGACAGCGCTCATATCCTTATAAAGACTTCAATTATCTTCTCTGATGAGGCAGCCGTAGCGAAGCTAAAATCAATTCTTGATGATATCAAAGCAGGTAAGATTAGCTTTGAGGATGCTGCTAAAAAATACTCAGAAGATCCAGGCTCAGCTGTTAATGGCGGTAACCTAGGTTATGCAACTGCACAGACTTACGATCCAGGCTTTGCTAAAGGTCTTGAGTCACTAAAAGTAGGCCAGATTGGTGGTCCTTTCAAATCATCTTTCGGTTGGCACCTTATCTATCTTAAGAATACAAAAATCGATAGAGAATCTCTTGATGTTTTCAAACAGAAAGCACAAGATCTTCTTTTTGACAGAGAATACCAAGAAGCTCTGCTCTCATGGGAAAGAAGTATACGTGAGCTTGCATATATTCACATTCTTGACCCAATCCTGTTAAAAGCAGGTGTATCTCTTGAGAATGATCCTTCACTGAAGAATCAGACTCTTGAAATCCATGACGATCAGAATTCTCAGGAACTTTCAAAAGACGCTAAATTTGTTGACTAATGAATAAACGTATTGCAATTACATCCGGTGAGCCTTCAGGTATCGGTCCTGAGCTCATGTATCATCTTTCAAAACTTGAATTTGAAGATATACAGTTTGTTGTTTTAGGTGACAGAAAACTGATAGAAAAAAGAGCATCCTTATATGGCAGCGATTTTACTATCAGCGAATATGATAAAAACAGATTTGAACCACAAAGTATAGGTAATATCTGTATTATGGATATTCCTCTGAATGTGGAATCTGTTGCTGGTCATATGGACTCAAAAAACGCACAGTATGTCATCAAACTGTTAAAAACTGCATCAGATGGATGTATCAGCAAGGAATTTAAAGGTATTGTTACAGGTCCTATTAGTAAGGCTGTTATTACAGAAGTTATTCCTAACTTTACAGGTCATACAGAATATTTTCAGAACCTTACCAACACAAAAAAGGTTGTGATGATGTTAGGTTGCGACAAATTCAATGTAGCTCTTGCAACTACTCATCTTCCTATCAAGGATATAAGCAAGACTATCACAAAAGAGCTTCTCTTTGAAATTGTTACAATTTTAAACCATGATCTGAAAACAAAATTCGGAATAAAGAAGCCTCATATCATAAGCTCTGGGCTTAACCCTCATGCAGGAGAGGACGGACACCTTGGAACAGAAGAGCTTGATACCATTATTCCTGCATTTAATGAGTTAAGAGAAAAAGGTATCGATATAGAAGGACCTCTTCCTGCAGATACCATGTTCCAGGATAAATATATTGAGCGTGCAGACGCTTTTCTAACCATGTATCACGATCAGGGACTTCCTGTGCTGAAGTATGCCGGTTTTGATTCTGGATTCAATACAACATTAGGACTCCCATATATAAGAACATCTGTTGATCACGGAACGGCACTTGATCTTGCAGGTAAAGGTATCGCTGATGCCGGTTCTTTAATCTGTGCAATTAACCTTGCAGCTAACATGGCAAGAAGAAGTATTCAGGAGTAAATATGGCACTGCCACCAGTACATATGAAAGCACGTAAGCGCTTTGGTCAGAACTTTCTGGTAAATGACCATATCATCGGTCAGATCGTCGATGCAATTAATCCAAAAGAAGGTGAATTTCTTGTTGAAATTGGACCAGGACATGCTGCATTAACAAGACCTGTACTTGAAAGAGCAAAAAAATTAACAGCTGTCGAGCTTGACCGTGACCTCGTTGAGATCTTAAAACACGACCCTTTCTTAAAAGGTCTTACCATCATTGAAGGTGATGCTCTTAAAGTTGAATTTGATAAACTTGAAGGTGCTGGAAATTTAAGAGTTTTTGGAAATCTTCCTTACAATATCACATCACCTATCATCTTCCATCTTCTGTCTCAAAAAGGCATTACAGATATGCATTTCATGCTGCAAAAGGAAGTGGTAGAGCGTCTTGCTGCTGCACCTAATTCTAAGGATTACGGCAGACTTACTGTAATGACACAGTTTCATGCCCAGGTAATTCCTATGCTTATTGTGCCACCTTCAGCTTTCAGACCTGCTCCTAAGGTTGTATCTGCAGTTGTAAGATTAAAGCCAAAGGACTTATCTGACGAGCAGAGAGCTTTAGTGCCATATTTAAACAACATTACAACTACAGCATTTTCAGCTAGAAGAAAGACCATTAGAAACTCACTGTCTAAATTCTTTACAGAGCAGGAACTTAACAGTTTTGGTCTTGATCCTGTATTAAGAGCAGAAAACATCAGTGTTGAAAAATATGTTGAACTTGCTACGGCTTTAAAACTGAGAGATAAAATCTGATGGCTAATGATGCAATCTTCAAACTGCTAGAAAGAAATGAGGAAATCTTTAAGGACAGAGAAGTTCTTCTTACTGGTGATCTTCTTGATAATACCCTTCTGACTTTCATTAAATATGCAAAGAAGGCAGTTGTTGTTGTCGATAATTTCGTTACCTTCAAAGCTATGGCTGCGATGGTTGGAAAAACTGTCAGCAGCGAATGTGAACAGTGTATTGAATACAAACATTTAAAACTTGTATTCGGTACAGATGTTTTTGCAAAAAAGCAGTTTGACAGTGTTGATACATTTTTAATAGTTCTATCAAAGAATAAGAATCAGACTGTAAAGCTGTTAAATTCCTACAAAGAAAAGCTTAAAGCAGGTGCTTATATCTATACAGCAGGCTCTAATGACGGAGGAGCAAAGAGTGCTGATACTCTGTTAAAAGCTGTCGGCACTGTAAGAAAAGTAGATCTTGCAAGAAAATGTACACTTTTTAAAGCTTTCTTTGAAAATGATTACTCAACTTACAAAGAAATTGCAGACATAAATGTGGAATCAGGTGATTTTAAAGCAAAACTTATGCAGGATCCAAACGTATTCTCCACAGGAAAGCTTGATAATGGAACTGCACTTTTACTTGAAAGTATGCAGGATATTATCCCTCAGGGAAGAGCTCTTGATTTAGCTTGTGGCTGCGGTATTGTAGGCTTATTTCTGTCAAAACTTGGATTTAAGAATGTCACAAGTTCAGATGTATCTGCCAGCGCGCTCTATCTAACAAAAGAAAACGCAAAGCTTAACAATATAGACGATCTTCGTGTTGTTCCATCTGATATGTTAACCGATCTTGATGAATACTCTCTGATTGCAGTAAATCCGCCATTTCATATAGGACTTGATACAAGTACTGCTGTTACACAGAGTATGATTTTAGATGCACCTAAACATTTAAAAGATGATGGTGTTATGTATCTTGTTGCAAATGCTCATCTTGGATACGAAAAAATTCTTGCAGATGCTTTTGCAAAAGTTGAAATCGTAAAAAGAAACAACTCTTTTATCGTTTATAAAGCAGAGAAAAAATAAGATCCGTTTGTAACTTTTATAAGTACAAACAATTAAGGCGTTTTCATCTTAAATAATTTAATCAAATTAAGTGAAAACGCCTTTTAATTAAAACTATTGACTAGCTCTGAACTGAAACCTCGTTTACAAGCTCTTTGCCTTCAAAGTAATCTTTCACATTGTGCAGAGTTGTGCTTACAATGTTATGCATTGCCTCTTGAGTAAAGAATGCCTGATGTGAGGTAATAAGAACATTGTTCAGACTCATCAGTCGGCTTAAATTGTCATCAGTAATGATCTGATCTGATCGATCCTGATAGAAGTAGTCATGCTCCTCTTCATAAACATCAAGACCTGCAGCACCAATTTTTCCACTCTTAAGACCATTTACCAGATCTTCAGAATTGATTAAAGGACCACGACCTGTATTGATGATCATTACACCATCTTTCATCTTGGCAATTGAATCTTTGTTGATAAGATATTTGTTTTCCTGAGTCAAAGGACAGTTTAGGGAAATAATGTCTGACTTTTCATATAACTCATCCAAGGATACGTACTTGATACCTGACTTCTTCTCGTACTCCTTATCCTCAAAAACGTCATAGGCAATAACATTAATTCCAAAGCCCTGAAGAATGCCGATTAATACTCTAGCAATCTTTCCTGTTCCGATAACACCAGCTGTCTTACCGTATAAATCAAAACCCATTAAACCATGCAGAGAGAAATTACCATCACGTGTACGTGAATAAGCTCTGTGGGTCTTTCTGTTAAGGGTTAAAATCAAAGCAATAACATGCTCAGCAATAGCATGAGGAGAATAAGCAGGAACTCTTACAACTTTAATACCAAACTCTTTAGCGCTTGCAAGATCAACATTATTAAAACCTGCACAGCGTAAAGCTAAAATCTCAACATTGTTTTCCTTTAACTTCTTTAACACTTCACGATCTGCTCTATCGTTAACAAAGATACATACAGCTTTTGCACCGTGAGTTTCATCTGCATTGTGAAGATCAAGGAATGATCTGTGATAAATAAGGTCAAAACCTAGATTTTCCTGCTTGTTAAGATCGGTGAATGCATGTCTGTCGTAGCTGTGAGTACCGAAAAATACTATCTTGTTATTTTCCATTTTATTTGCCTCAGGTAGATGATTATTTTGTTCCTTTATAAGTCATTTTAAATTAAAACTTGATCACGATCAAAAAAAATAATTATAGAAAAATCAGGATCTTTTTTGGAGCATTTCGCATTCTTATGCGATTTATAATCACTTTTTCATAAGAATCCAAAAAATCATAGGAAAATTGAACACAATTTTTCACGTCCTTTTAAGCCATAGTACGCAATTATAGAAATTAACATGAAATAATCAGCAAAAATGTGAATTTTTCTGTTACTTTACATAACAAAAATAAAAAACGATATCTGACAGAACGGCATTTATATCGTATTCTTCAAATTAGGCACATGATTATTTAGTTTATTAATTAAATACAAATAATAAAGCCCCATAATAATCTAATAGCCCGTAAAAAAGGACTACAGATATAAGTTTTTTTACAATCGACACATTATAAGGATAGAAGAATGTCCGGAGTACTTGGAATGATTTTAGCTGGTGGTGAAGGTACAAGACTTATGCCACTGACCGAAAGCAGATCTAAACCTGCCGTTCCTTTTGGAGGCAGCTACAGAATTCTTGACTTTGTAATGAACAATTTTGTCAACTCAGGCATTATTAAAATATTTGTAATAACTCAATACAAATCCCAGTCTTTGCAGATGCATCTGAAAAAAGGTTGGCAGGTAAGCGGCATCACAGGAGCATTTATCGATGCACTTCCTGCTCAGATGAGAGTCTCAAGAGAATGGTATCAGGGTACTGCCGATGCTGTTTATCAGAATCTTACATTCTTAAAAGAACAGTTCCCAGAACATGTATGCATTTTCGGCTCTGACCATATATATAAAATGGATATCAGAAAAATGCTGACATTCCATAAGGAAAAGAATGCAACTCTTACTGTTTCTGCAATAAAAATGAAAGCTGAGGAATGCTCTGGCAAATTCGGTATTATTGAAGTTGACGAAAACTGGAAGATGATTGGATTTGAAGAAAAACCAAGAGTTCCAAAAGAGATACCAAATGATCCTGGATATTGCCTGGTTTCAATGGGAAACTATATCTTTAAAGCAGATCCTCTTTGCTCAATCTTAGTTGAAGACAACGCCAACAGACTTTCAAGCCATGATTTTGGTAAGGACATTATTCCTAAACTGTATCCTAATGATGAAGTCTATGTTTATGACTTCAGTTCTATTATTCTTGACGGTGAAAACAAAAGCGGTTACTGGAGAGATGTTGGCTCAATAGATAGCTATTATGAGGCACATATGGATCTTTTAGGAACAACTCCAAAATTCAACCTGCAGAATCCAAAATGGCCGTTGCATACATTCTATCCTCCACTACCACCAGCCGACTTTACAGATACTGATGAAAATCAGTCTCATGTTTCTATGTCACTGATTTCAGCAGGTTGCAAAATTAATGGTGCTGCAATCAACAAATCTGTGCTTGGTTTCAGATGTCATGCCCTTGATGGTGCAAGTGTTGATGGTTGTGTACTTGTTGGAGACAATATTATCGGTGCAGGAGCAAAAATCAGAAATGCTATTTTAGACAGATATGTAGAGGTCGCTCCTAATTTTACTATTGGTTATGATTATCAAAAAGATATACAGCTGTTGCAAAAACACGAAAAAACGGATGTAAGGATCTCTGAAAATGGCATAATTGTAATACCACAGGGTATGAAACTGGGTTTTGACTGACAGTCAAATATAATAAAAAGCTACATAGGTATGAAAAAATGAACATCTTACTACTCTCATCAGAGGTTGCTGACATTCAAAAATCAGGTGGACTTGCTGATGTTGCTAAAGCACTCCCCCTTCAACTTCAGTCAGAAGGACATGATGTCAGAGTTGTAATGCCCTGCTATACCTGTATTCAGAATTATGAAAAATTCTCTGTCATTGGTGAAGGAGTTATAAACAGCAACTCAGATAATCCAATAAATAAAATTCCATACAGAATCAGAAAAACCTACCTAAATAAAGTCGTTGAGGTCTGGCTTATTGAATGCAACAGATTTTATGACAGAACATCAATGTATGGAGATAATAACCAGGCATATGCAGACAATGGCTCAAGATTTGCCTTTTTCTGTGCAGCAGCTCTTGATGCTTGTAAAGTACTAAATTACTGGTTTGATATTCTGCACTGCAATGACTGGCATACGGGCATTGCACCAATGCTTTTAAAAACAAAATACAAAGACGATCCTTTCTTATCCAAAGCAAAATCTATAATTACAATTCATAATGGTGCTTTTCAGGGTGCATTTGACAGAAATCAGATTTCTTTTCTGCCAGAGGTTGCATCCATCTACAACGACAGAATTTCACAAGGCTCCTATATAAACTTCCTAAAATGTGGTGTTTTCTATTCTGACAAGATAAACACTGTAAGTCATGGTTATGCAACCGAGCTTACCACATACCTTGGCGGTCATGGTATGACTCAGAGTTATCTTGAAAGACAAAGTGACTTATCTGGTATTGTTAATGGCTGCGATTATTCAGACTGGGATCCATCAAAGGATCAGCATCTGAGGATCCGCTATGATATTAACAGCCTTGATCAGAAAGTTCTTGGTAAATATCTGCTTCAAAGAAAACTTGGATTTGAAATGGGTGACACACCATTATATGGTATGGTTGCAAGACTTACTGAACAAAAGGGAATCGGTCTTTTGATACCTATTCTTGAAAGATTCCTTCAGCACAACGTTCAGATTGTAATTGAAGCTACAGGCGATCCTTATCTTGCAGCTCAGATTAGACAGATAGCAGAAAAACACCCTAAAAAAATGGTATTTCAGGCTGTTTATGACAATATTCTTGCTCATCAGATTGAAGCTGCGTCAGATTTCTTCTTGATGCCATCAATTTTTGAACCATGCGGTCTGAATCAGATGTATTCACTTGCTTATGGAACTCTTCCAATTGTTAGAGCAGTAGGTGGACTTAAGGATACCGTTGTTGACTATGATACCAATAAAGAAGATGCTACAGGATTCGTATTTAAGGATCCAAGCTCTGAAGAACTGCTATCCTGTCTTAGAAGAACACTGATCCTCTATCTAGAGGCACCATTAGAGATGAAACGATTAAAACAGAACGCAATGAAAGTTCGTTTCAGTTGGGCTGACAGCTGTAAGCAGTATATTGAGCTGTACAAATCCGCTCTTAGAAAATAAAAAATATACGTATTTGTATGTTTGATCTTACAAACAATAAGGATTATTATTAGCAATAATAAAAAATTTAGATCTAAGTGCAGGGGCTACGCATGAAATTTTATCAGTGATGGCTTTGCAGATGAAAAAACTTATGCAGATTTAAAAGGACCTAAAGTCTTATTTATTGGTAAAGAACCTCATCATCTCAAAGAAGGTCAAAGTTCAATCATTTGCGAACAGTCTAACTTTGAAAAGTTTGAGGACTGGGCATATAAACCTTTTTATCAAAACTTGATGTTTTATTTTGATGCAATACAAAAATCACTACTTTCACAAGACAATCAAAACGATTTTAGATTTACATTTGAAAGTAATTTAATTGAAAATCATACCCAAGATCTTAGTAACTATTTGAAAATCAAGGGTATTTATAAAATTACTACCTGACAGCCAATCTGTA
>NZ_JAGFNY010000043.1 GCF_019448115.1 Succinivibrio faecicola
ATAAATTTTTGTTACACTGTAACTAATTAATCTATAAGATCTTTTTAAGCTAAATTTCTAAAGATCTTAGGTAAGATATTTTTGTAAAAACTAGTACTGATAAGTACTTTTAGAAAAAACAACTACTAATAATCAATAAAGTGAAGCTGTCATAAAGTGTCATGGTAGCTTCCTTTATTCTTGACTCTTATCAAAACATTCTTTTCTGTTTAATATACATTTAAAAATGTATAATACTTACCAAAACAGTAGAGATTAAAACATAGATTCTTTGACTTTTATGATAAACGATACAAATTTTCCAAAAGCAGCTGATGAATATGCAAAATGCGTAAGTCCTTATTTCAATATTGAGGACAAACAGGAAAAATATAAAGCAGATAAACTCTTTAAAAGATTAAGACGAAAGGTTGGCCATGCCATTGGAGACTATGGCATGATTGAAGAAAACGACAGAATACTTGTATGTATGTCAGGTGGTAAGGACAGTTATGTTCTTTTAGACATGCTCATGTCATTAAAGAGATCAGCTCCTATCAATTTTGAACTTATACCAGTTCATATTGATTCAAATTTTCCAAATGCACCAGAATATCTTCTTGAAGATCATTTAAAAAAGGTAGGTCTTGAATATCATTTCTTAAAAAGACCTGTATACGATATCTGTAAAGAAAAGATTGCAGATGGTATTCCATACTGCTCTTTATGCTCAAGATTAAGAAGAGGATATCTGTATTC
The DNA here is from genome assembly GCF_019448115.1 of Succinivibrio faecicola. Taxonomy (GTDB): domain Bacteria; phylum Pseudomonadota; class Gammaproteobacteria; order Enterobacterales; family Succinivibrionaceae; genus Succinivibrio; species Succinivibrio faecicola. The sequence continues at coordinate 739 of NZ_JAGFNY010000043.1, forward strand.
ATTTGCAAGAGAAATTGGAGCAAATAAGGTTGCTTTAGGTCATCATAAAGATGATTGTCTTGCAACATTCTTTTTAAACATCTTCTACTCTGGCATGATGAAGGCAATGCCTCCTGTTCTTAGAAATGACAAAGACGATCTGACTGTTATAAGACCTCTTATATACTGCAGAGAACGTGATCTGATTACTTTATCAAAGATTAAAAACTACCCTGTTCTGCCAAAGGGGCTGTGCGGTTTTGGTGAAGATCAGCAAAGAAGTGCTATGAATAAGATGATAAAACAGTGGGATAAGGAATATCCAAAACGTGCAGATATCGTATTCAAGGCTCTAAAGAATGTTGCACCATCCCATCTTCTTGATAAAGAGCTTTTTGATTTTACAAAAATATCTAACGGACCAAAGGTAAAATGACTGAGATTTCAATTAAGTTCAATGTTCCAACTCTAGGAAGATTTAAATTTCACTTTTGATGAGATGTCATTTTTTATAAAATATAAAATTATGAAATTTGTTTTATGAAGATAAGAATTTCATTGCCTAGCTAAATATTATTTTATTCCATCTAAATTCAAGGAAAATCAGCTATGATTGCAAATATGATCAAATGTTTTAAAGAGCAATCTAAACATGAATATCGATCCGATATTGATGGATTAAGAGCTATTGCCTGCATAAGCGTTGTTATTTTTCATGCTTTTCCTGAATATTTAAAAGGTGGCTTTGTCGGTGTCGACATATTCTTTGTTATATCAGGATATCTGATATCCTCTATCATTTATAGAAATCTGTTTGATATTGAAAATCCAGGTAAGTTACATCTTATCGATTTCTACATAAAACGTGTAAGACGAATTTTTCCTGCACTGATTACAATACTTTGCACAACTTTAATTCTAGGATACTTTGTACTTCTTCCTGAAGAATATATGCTACTTGGAAAACATGTTTTTGGTGGTTCTCTATACATCAATAACATAATGCTATTTTTTGAAAGTGGCAGTTATTTCAATCCTGAATCAAATGCTAAGCCATTACTACACTTATGGTCATTAGGTGTTGAGGAGCAGTTTTATTTAATCTTTCCAATTTTCTTATGGATAATCTATAAAACAAGACAGAATTTTATTCTTGTACTTACTATATTTACTATTACTTCTTTTGCTCTTTGTAAGATTGAAATATCAAACCACAATCAATCTGCAGCATTTTATCTACCGTGGTGTAGATTTTGGGAATTATCCATAGGAGCAATACTCTCATATATTGTTTTCTACAAAAAAGATTTTATAAACAATATAAAATGTCTCTTAGAAAAAGTAGTCATAAAAAGAGTTTTATTCAAAAATGCCAATGCTCAAGCAAATGAAAATATTCTGAACAATATTCTTTCCATTATTGGCTTAACTCTTATTATTATCGCTATAGCTACAATAAAGAACAATTATAAATTTCCAGGAACAAGAGCTCTCCTTCCTGTTTTGGGTGCAATATTTATTATTGCAGCTGGCAAAAAAGCATTCATAAACAGATACATTCTTTCAAATCGAATTTTTGTGTTTTTGGGATTAATTAGCTATCCATTATATCTATGGCATTGGCCTCTTCTTTCATTTGCATATGTATGTGACAATTTTGAACCTAAAGCCTGGATAAAAATCATAGCTATAATAGCTGCAATTGGTCTATCCATATTGACTTATTTATTTATAGAACCACCTTTAAGATATGGAAAAAGAAAGATATTTAGCCTTATTTTTTTATTGTCATCATTATATTGTATTGGCTTTATAGGATTTATTATTACCATTTCTCTTCAAAAAGAATACAAATATGAAGAAGAGAGAAACAGCACATTATCAGCAGAACTTCTTAAAAGAGAAAATGAGTGTCAGTTAAAATTCAATAAATGGAATATAAAAACAGATATTCCAAACTTCTGGTTTTATATAATTTCATGTAAAATGAAATCTAAAGAGGATAATATTGCTTTAATAGGAGATTCGCATGCTGGCACCTATTATTTAGGTATGGCAAATTTATTTCCTGACAGAAAAATATCTGTTTTTCCTGAAGAAAATGCAGCCCCTTTTTATGATGTCAGAACAGGTGCTCGTGATACTGAACCATTCAGAGAAAACTACAAGAACATAAATAAAGCTCTTGACTATATAAGAAACAATGATAGCTATAAGGTTGTTATACTTGCTCATACCCCATTATCATCATATTATGATACAGAATATATGGGAACAGACATCAATCTTCCTTATTCGAAAGCAAATTCTTTTCCTACGTTAAAAATAGCAATTAAAAAAACTGTAGATAAACTGTTATCTTCTGGCAAAAAAGTAATTTTTACTCTAGATAATCCTGCTTTACCAAATAGAAAAACTAATTGTGTATATAGACCTATTACAATTTCTTTCAAACCTAAATGTGAATTTGACAAGCAATTCTATACAAACACAATTGAAATTCAGGAATATAACCGTTTTATAAAAAATCTAATAAATACTGATTATCCTGATGGCAATGTTGACTTCGTTGATTTAGCACAAATTTTGTGTGATGAAAATAAGTGTTATGAGGGAATTAATAATAAGCCTCTTTACGAGGATCAGAATCACCTAAATCAGGAAGGATCAAATCTTGTAGCCCCCAAAATTATACAAAAAATCGATAAAATGTTAGCTAACTAACTTTTCTTGATATAATACACAAAAAATTTTTGAACATATTTGAGGAAATATTTGATGAGCGCATTAGTTTTAGGTCATAAGAATCCTGATACAGACTCAATCGTTGCTGCATTAGCTTATGCACACGTATTAAACGCAAGAGGAATTGAGGCTACTGCTGTAGCTCAGGGCGAAGCTGCTCCTGAGACACAGTTTGTTTTAAACAAATTCAATCTTAAGGCACCTTCAGTTGTAAATTCTGTAGCTGGTAAGGATGTTTATCTTGTAGACTACTCTGATCTTGCTCAGGCACCTGAGGATTTTATGGATGCAAAATTACTTGGTATCGTTGATCACCACAAACTAGGTGATGTTACATCTGATTCACCTCTTGAGTGCTGGATTCAGCCTTACGGCTGTTCAAATACTGTAATTAAGATGGTTGCAGATTTCTACAATGTGTCAATTCCAGCAGATCTGGCTGGTGCAATGGTATGTGCAATTCTATCAGACACCGTATTATTCAAGAGTCCAACCTGCACTGAATATGACAAGAAGGCAGTTGAAGAATTATCAAAGATTGCTGGTATTAACGATGTTGAAGCTTTAGGCATGGAAATGTTCAAGGCTAAATCAAATCTTGATGCATCTGCACGTGATTTAATCTTCCGTGACTTCAAGGATTTTGATATGGGTGGTAAGAAGATAGGTATCGGTCAGTTAGAGCTTATCTCTTTATCAATGGTTACCCCAGAGTTAAAAGCTTCTTTAATCGCTGAGTTAAATGCAGTTAAAGCTGAAGGACGTCACTCTGCAGTTTTAGTACTTACAGACATCATGAAAGAAGGTTCAGAGCTTCTATTATCATCAGATGATGAGAACACAATCATCAATGCACTTGGTACAAAGAAGGCTGACGTTATGTGGATGCCTGGTGTTATGAGCCGTAAAAAGCAGGTTGTACCACCACTACAGGCTGCATTTAAAGCTTAATTAGCTTTCGCATTACACATACTTTATAAAACAAGTATTGAATAATTGACTGGTCTTAGAATTTCTAAACCAGTCAATTCTGTCATTAACTGTAGTAAAATTAAATCTAATTGATACTACTTTTTTATAACTTCAACATCATATTTATCTCATGGCTATTAAAACTCCTAAAATCGGTCTTGTTTCTTTAGGTTGTGCAAAAAATCTTGTAGATGCACAAAGATTAACTTCAGTTCTTATTGCAATGGGCTATAAGATTGAAAATGAATATGATAAGTGTGATGTTGTAGTTGTAAACACATGTGGATTTATAGGACCTGCAGTTGAAGAATCCATGCAAGCTATTGGCGAGGCTCTTAACTATTCAAGAAAAGTAATTGTTACAGGCTGCCTTGGTGCAAGAGCTAAAGTAATCATGGATAAATATCCTCAGGTTGCTGCTGTTTACGGTCCTGGTATGAGAGCAAGCGTAATTAGAGGAATTATTTCTCTTGTTGGAAAACCTCTTGAATCTGACAGACAAAAGGTCTCTCCATCCGGAGTACTTTTAACACCTCCACACTATGCCTATTTAAAGATAGCAGAAGGATGCAGACATAAATGCTCTTTTTGTATCATTCCATCTCTTAGAGGCCCTCTGCGCTCACGTGAAAGCGATTCTATTATGAAAGAGGCAATCGATTTGACAAATCGTGGTGTAAAAGAACTTCTTATAATTGCACAGGATTCATCTGACTATGGCCATGATTTAAAAGGTCGTCCTTCTCTATCATCTCTAATGACAAAGCTCTCTGATACAAAAAGATGGCTTAGAGTTCATTATTTGTATCCATCTGATGAGGCAACAAAAGTTGTTGAGCTTATGGCAAAAGGTATTGTGTTACCATATCTTGACGTACCATTCCAGCATGTTAATCCAACAATTCTTAAAGCAATGAATCGACCTGGCAATATTGAAAAGACTTTAAGAATGATAGAAAAATGGAGAGATATCTGTCCAGATATCGCTATTAGATCAACTTTTATTGCAGGCTTCCCTGGTGAAACACAAGAACAGTTCAATGAACTACTTGATTTCATAAAAGAAGCAAAACTTGACAGAGTTGGCTGTTTCCCATACTCAGATGTTGATGGAGCTACTGCAAATTCTTATCTAAATCCTGTTGATGAGCAGATTAGAGAAGAAAGAGCAGCTCTACTCATGGAAACACAAGCTAAAATATCATATCAGAAACTGAATGAGCGTATAGGCAAGGAATATCAGATCTTAATTGACTATGTCAGTGATGATGGTATAGCTGTTGGTCGTTCAAAATATGAATCACCTGATATTGATGGTGTCATTACTATTGAAAACACAAAAGGATTGAATCCTGGTGATATGGTCAATGCTAAAATCATTGAACATGATGAGCATGATATGAAGGCTGAGCTTGTTTCTGTGTTAGATGGTAAGATTGATTTTATACCCTTTTAAAAAGAGGTCTCAGTATTAATCTATATCAAAATGTTTACTATTTATATTAACAAAAATATCGTCATAAAAAATTAAATTTACTGTATACTGTAATGCAATATATTGATTACGAGCGAAAAATACATAACGTATGAAATAAGAACAGGGAATTAGACGTTTTATACAAAACTAATTTTTAGTTTTATAATTAAATTTATATTACAAAATCAATGAGTAAAATTATCATTATCGGGGGGGGGTATTTCGGTTTATACCTTGCCTACTATTTAGGTTCAAGACATCATAAGGTAGATCTTTTTGAAAAGAGCTCTGAGCTAATGGCTAGAGCGTCCTATAACAATCAGGCAAGAATTCACAACGGTTATCATTACCCTCGTTCAGTCTTAACTGCCCTTCGCTCAAGACAGTCTTTTCCCCGTTTTATTAAAGATTTTCCTCAATGTGTCTGTGATGACTTTGATAAGTATTACATGGTTGGTAAACACCTAAGCAAAGTCACAGCCTATCAGTTTGAAAAGTTCTGTAAACGCATCGGAGCCTATCTTGAACCAGCCCCAAGCAAAATTGTTAATCTTACTCATAAAAACTACATTGAGGCATGCTTTAAAGCTAAAGAATTTGCATTTGATTCAGTAAAACTCAGAGAAGAAATTCTAAGCAGAATCGATACCAAATACGTAACTATTCATCTGAATTCACAGGTGTTAAACGCAAGTGAATCCAAAGATAAAACAAGTCTTAATGCATCTGTAAAAAATCTGATAACACATGATGTCGAAGAATTTAATGCAGACCACATATTCAACTGCACTTATGCCTCATTAAATCAGGTTATTCATAACAGTTCACTTGAACTTATTCCTCTCAAGCATGAAATGACGGAAATGGCTCTTGTAGATGTTCCTGATGAAATAAAACATCTTGGGATCACCGTCATGTGCGGTCCATTCTTCTCGGTTATGCCATTTCCTTCTGTTGTAATGAATGCTCATTACCTTCACTCTTTTTCACACGTAAGATACACACCTCATTATGAGTGGTACTCAAATAACGATCAGTACATTGATGCTGATTCAAGATTAGAAAAGGATGAGAAACATTCCGTCTGGGAAATAATGCGAAAGGATGCATCAAGATATATTCCAGTACTAAACGACTGCATATACAGAAAATCTCTATGGGAAGTCAAAACGGTTCTTCCTCGCTCAGAGGTTAACGATTCACGACCTATATTATGCAAATTCAATTACGGATTAAAGGGATTCCACTGTGTAATGGGAGGCAAGATAGATAATGCCTATGATGCCGTCGCTGCAGTACAAAAGGAGTTAGCACTCTAAAATGATAACAGCAAATAAAGATGATAACTTTGTCTCAGTTGTAACTGTTATAAACAGATTTACAGTGGAATCATTATCAAGACTATCTGGGATCCAGAATGAACTTGATAAGAATTTTTCAGACTACGAGATGATTCTTGTAGTTCAGAAATCACAGCAGAACGTTTTATCCTACAGGATGGAGCAAATTCTCAAAGATATCCCATGCGTCCGTTATCTGCAGTTATCTTCAGATGTAAACTCGGACGTAATCTGGTCTGCAGGCACCGAGAATGCCATTGGTGATTTTATAATCTGCTTTGATTTATGCAATGATCCAGTCTCACTGATTAAAGAGTCAGTAGAACTTTGTAGAAAAGGAAATGATGTTGTTGTAGGTACAACCAGGCAGAAACACTCTCTTGCCTATCAGATAATAAGACCACTCAGCGGATGGCTACTAAATCTGATTGACTATCATCTGCCAAAAGATGCAACCACATTCAGATGTCTTTCTCGCAGAGCTTTAAATTCTGTTCTGGATACAGGTAAATTCTATCAGCAGTTCTTTATGCAGATTCAGAAATCCGGATATGGTCAGGCAGAACTGCAGTACACATCTTTAAATAATACAGACAAAAGAACAGTTGCAAGTGCAGTTAAGTCAACTTTAAGGTTAATGGTATTTAATTCTACCGCTCCGCTTAGAATTATGTCTCTTTTAGGTCTAACCGGATCTAGCCTGGCATGTTTGTTCTCACTATATTCAATTATTCTTAATCTTTTCAAAAATGATGTTGTAGAAGGCTGGACTTCAACTGTTTTTATCATTTCTCTTTTGGCATCAATGCAGTTTGTGATTCTTTCCTTTATTGCAGAATATCTAAACCGCATTCTAGTAGAACAGGCAAATGCAAACGGCTATTCAATAATTTTTGAAAAGAACTCTCAGGTAATGATTAATCTGGACAGAATAAATGTTTTAGAGCAAAGCACCTCGCAGACAGACAATCTTGTTCAGACAGGAAGAGACAGATAAGGAACAAAACATGACATCAGCGCTAATCGGATCAACAGGATTTGTTGGCAACACCCTTTTATCACAGAGATCATTTGATAACTGTTATCACTCAACTGATATAGGAGAGATTGATAATAAAGAATTCGACCTTGTTATATGTGCAGCTGCACCTGCTAAGAAATGGTACGCAAACCTTCATCCTGATGAAGATCGTGCTTGTATTGACTCTCTTATTGGACATTTAAAAACAATTAAAGCAAAAAAATTTATTCTTATAAGCACCGTTGATGTTTTTAAGTCACCTGTTAACGTTGATGAAAACTCACCTATCAGTCTGAATGAACTTCAGCCATATGGCTACAACAGAAGACGTCTTGAATTGTTTGTTCAGGAAAACTTTAAAGTTCATCTTATCGTAAGACTTCCTGGACTTGTGGGAACTGGACTTAAAAAGAACATTATCTTTGATTTCAAAAATAAAAATGAAATTGAAAAGATTGAATCAGATAACGTATTCCAGTTCTACCCAATGAAGAATCTTTTAAAAGATATAACTACTGCAGATAAACATGGATTAAAACTGATTCATCTTACTGCAGCACCTGTAAGCGTTAAGGAAGTTGCTAAAATCGCATTTAACTTTGATTTTGATAATCATATTGGAAAGCCACTTGTCTCATACGATTTTAAGTCCGTTCATGCGGCTTTGTTTGGACCAAATCATGACTATCAGTATGACAAAACAGAATCTCTAAAGGCAATCAGAGAATATGCTGAGGAATAAAATGAATCTATCCATATCTAATATTGCATGGGATGCATCTTTTGAACCTCAGGTTATAGATCTTCTTTTGAAAAGCGGAATTCATCATTTGGATTTTGCTCCAGGAAAATTCTTTTCCGATATTTTAAATACATCTGATGCAGAAATACACAGAGTAAAAAATGAATGGCAGAATAAAAGCTTTTCCCTTGCCGGCATTCAGTCTTTATTATTTGGAACAACAGGTCTTAATCTTTTTGAGATTGGCTCTCAAGATAGAATGCTAGAGCATTTAAAAAGAGTTTGTCATATAGGATCTTTAACCGGAGCCACAAGACTGGTATTTGGTTCACCTAAAAATCGAGACAGAAGCAAACTTAATGACACTAGAACAGATGAAATTGCCTTAGATTTCTTTTTCAGATTGGGTGAAATTGCAAAAGAAGAGAACGTCACAATCTGTCTTGAGGCAAATCCTACCGTTTATGGAACAAACTTCCTGACAACAACCGAAGAAGCAGCTGCATTCGTTAGAAAACTGAATCATTCTAATATAAAGTTGCAGCTTGATCTGGGAACCATTTACACAAACCATGAATCTTCACAGATTATTGAAGATGTAGCAGACATAATTGGACATATTCATTTAAGTGAACCTTCTATGGCACCTGTAACTACGGATGATTCTATTCATAAGAAAATTGGAAATATGCTTAAGAAAGTAATTGCAAATTCCATGACATCTACAGATATTCTCACTATAGAAATGCTAACCAACAATTCTGATTCTCCTGAAAACAGAATTAAAACAATTGAAGAGTCAATCAGATTAGCAAAAGACCTTTATATGCAGGAATAATAAATGAATTCTACTGTTAATCAAGATTATAACAAATATATTCCATCATATGACGTATTGTTCTCAATCCCCAATAAACATAGAGATTACTGTCTAGTTATTCCAGTAATCAATGAGGGAGACAGAATTCATACCCTATTAGAGAAAGTCTCTGAATTGAAATTACATAATGTTGTAGATATCATCATTGTTGACGGTGGTACAACAGACGGATCACTTGAGGAGAATTATCTAAAATCGAAGCATGTGCACACTCTTCTGTTAAAAACAGCAAAAGGCAAGCTAAGTACACAGTTACTATGTGCCTATAACTATGCAGAAAAACTTGATTATAAAGGAATAGTAACCATTGATGGCAACAACAAGGATGATCCTGCCCCAATTCCTGATTTTATAAAGAAACTTGAAGAAGGATATGACTTTATCCAGGCATCACGCTTTATAAGCGGTGGTACTGCAGTTAATACCCCCGTAAGCCGAGATTTGGCAATCAGGTTTATACACGCCCCTGTTCTAAGTATTGCCTCAGGTTTTCACTGGACTGATACAACTCAAGGATTCAGAGCATATTCAGCAAAATTCCTTTTTGATGAGAAAGTTGCAATTTTCAGAGAAGTTTTCTCTTGTTATGAGCTACTTGCTTACCTATCATACATCGGTCCAAAACTTGGATTCAAATGTATAGAAATGCCAAGTAAGAGAATTTATCCAAAAGGACGGGTTCCAACAAAAATCAGTTCCTTAAAAGGAAATATGGAACTTCTGAAAGTTCTGTTTAAGGCTGCTCTTGGAAAATACAACCTGGAGAAAGAATGATTACATTCCTGCTAGTTGTGCTCGGTATAGTTTCAAATGCAGTTGCAAGTGTAATGATTAAGTATGCAATGCTCCCAGAGAGAAAAGTCTCTATTTCTGAGCCATTATCAATAATCTTAAATATTCCGCTTTGGACAGGGCTAATGTTCTACGGCATAGCATTTGTGCTGTATGCACTTACTCTTCAGCGACTGCCTCTTAATGTTACTCATCCAGTTCTAACCTGTGGAGCCATTTCTATGGTTGCTGTTTTATCTGTAATACTGTTTGGTGAATCTTTTACAGTGCAAAAAATTGCAGGAGTGGTTCTTGTTGCAGTTGGTGTCATTCTTATTTCCTGGAAAGCTTAAAGGTAATATTCATGTATAACTTAGTATCAAAAATTAATTTCATCATGAATAATAAGATTCTACTTTGTATTCTTGGATTTGTTATTTTGTATCTGTCTTTTTATAAAAATGCACTTGGTGGAGCAAATAAATCTTTTTTTAACGAATTTCAGCTTGATTCTGAAGCTTTAGTGCTTGCAAATGCATTCAAAGATAAAGAAGGGATTGAACATAAATTCTCAAATCTTGGTTCAATAACAATGAAGGGAACAACAGATAGAATTAAACAAGAATATTTATTCGTGGCAAAGAACAAAAGAGAAGTTATAGATATACCTGTTATAAAGAATCTAAATTCATCAACTATGGATAACGACAACAGTATATTCGTTGATAAATCTCACATAAATGAGATAAAGTATGCTATTGGTTACCAAATAGTCATTGGAGATGAATCTAGATATGTAAAAGATATCATCATGCAAGATAAATTAGTAAAAATAAGTTATTTTGGAGAACAGTTACCACAAACTGATAATTCAAAAATCTCACTAAATTATGAATCTTTCGGTAAACAATATATAGATACATGGGAATACACATCTCAATACGGATTACAAGGAAAAATGACATCTTTTTTATTTAATAAACTAGATTTTTCCATCAAAACAATACAAAAAATCAATGTAATCGTATTATCTTTTGTAATTCTTTGTCTTACATATTTATTCAAACTTATCTTTTCAAAAAATTTAGCAGTATGTTTCTTTATATCAGTTGTTTTTTCTCCTTTGGTTGTTTCTTTTGCTAAAAATTTATATTGGATAGAATTCTCTTGGTTTCTTCCATCTATATTCAGCTGGATACTTTATATAAAAAAAGGTAAAGCTGTTAAATTTGTTTTATATTTTGGTATTTATTTATCTTGCTGTTTCAAATGTCTTTCTGGATATGAATATTTTTCTTCCGTATTATTATTTGCAGTATCACCTTTTTTATATTCTTGTTTAAGTGCTAAGTCTAAAAAACAATTTATTGAAAATCTCGTTGTGATTATAAAAATATGTCTAATAGGAACTTGTGGTTTTCTTTCTGCTGTCATGATGCATGCTTACTTAAGAACTGGTGGCAATATTTTTGATGGGTTAAGCATAATATGGCACAACGATGTATTAAGAAGAACTTACGGAGGAAATATAAATAATTTTATAGATCCTGATTTAGCCCCTTCATTTAAAGCAACTCCGTTCGAAGTTCTTCGTACGTATTTTAATTCTTGGGATACATCTGTTATTAGATTACCAATTCTAAAGAATATTTCCTTTATAACATTAATATCATTATGTTTGTTCGCAATTACCATTGAATATGCACGTGGAGAAAAAGAAGAGTCAAGGCACAATTTATCATTGATTATTACATTCTTGATACCTGCGATTTCATGGTATATTCTCGGTAAGAGCCATTCTTATATTCATAGACCAATGAATTTCGTTCTTTGGTACATGGGTGGTGTTGGCGTAATATTACATATAATATATAAAGAAATAATAATACACATTAAATATGAAAAGGTTATTAAGGAAAAATTAATGTAATTGGTCACTTTGTGTATTGCGCAATATAGGATCACACAATTCGCACTCGGGGATCATTTAGTTTACAACTAGGATCATAAATATTTTCTAACATCATTTTTGAACTAAGGATCAGTTAGCGGAATTAATTATCCCATATTAAAATATATGAATGGTATGTAGAGAACGGCGATACACGGACGCTCGCTAATCTCTAGGTACTTCAGTCAAAGCTCAATCATCCTAGGCAGTAGCTTTCATTGAAGAGTTTTCATAAACAAACTTTTCGGAGCCATTCCCATGAAGGCAGCCAGATTCACAGCAGATGAAATTGAGCGTGTTGCTTATCTTACCACAAAAGGATATCTGCCTGTTGCAGTTGATGTAGCATCAAGAGTCTTTCAGGTATGCTACTACGATTTAGGAGCAAAGCATATCAGAAACTATCAGCTTTCCAGAGTAAAATTCTTTGAATTCATCGATGATACCCATACACCAAGAAAGCTGATTGGCATTGAAGCCTGTGGTTCATGCAATTATCTTTGCAGATACATTCAGGAGCATAACCATAAGTGTCATATTCTGCCAGCTCAAAAGGTAAAAGCCTTTTTACATCTTGATAAAACAGACAGAATTGATGCCTTGGGTATCTTAAAGGCACTAATAACACCATCAATGCAGCATATTCCTGCAAGAACACAGGAAAACCAGTATCTGTTGAATCTTATAGCCGTACGTGACCAGCTTAACAAGCAGTTTGTTCAGACGGTCAATGCAGCTCATGCCTTTCTGTATGAATCAGGTGTGGTGGCA
>NZ_JAGFNY010000044.1 GCF_019448115.1 Succinivibrio faecicola
TCGTGTGTATCAAGAATTTTGTTTCAAGTGTTACCTGATCTAGGTTCATTTTGTGATTAAATGAGGTTTATTTCCACCATGAGACAGGGCAGTTCTGACAGCATCAAGCTGCAACTTCTTTGTCTCTATTTCAGTTCTTCTCATGTCATTTAATGAACCAGCAATGTTATTAACTGCTTCAGCTCTCTTAAACAGCATGTCAGCCTTCTGCAGATCAACTTCACCATCTTCATTGGTATAATTTTTAGCATCCTGGATAAGAGCAATTTCATTCAAAAGCATCTGCTTAATCTGGTTATATTCATCATTCTGTTGGTTCATAACTTCCACCTTTGCTTTTGTTACTTTTGGTTCATGGGTCACCTTTTGGGTCACTTTTGGTTCATTGTTTGGTTCTTCATCAACAACATATCCATTAACGTCATAAGGCAATGAATAACCAAACTCATGACAGTAATTGTCATAAATAGCTTTTGGTACAACAGGTCTCAGCTTGAAGGTTCCATGCTCAACAAAGTGCTTTAAATTAGCCTTAATCTCTGTATCAGTTGATTCAGGAAAAGCCATTCTCAATAAGTCTTTAATATCAAGCTTTTCTGACCACTTACTGCCAAATATTCCTAATGCTTTTCTTAAGCTTTCAGATGACTGAAACTTAAGCTCAAAAATAGTGATCATTCATTATTCCTTATGCTTAAAAGCTGTTGTTAAATACTGTTCTATCTCTTTTTTAAAGAAACATATTCGCCCAGAAAAGCTAGTATCTCTATCAACTGGCTTTGGAAAATCAGGGTGTTTCTTCAAAAAATTGTTAAAGCCATGTAGAGACTTAAAGCCCATTAAAGCTATAACGTCTTTTCTTGTTATGAGTGCTAATTCTTCCATGGTTATTCCTCAAAAGGGGGGAGTGGTTAGCTCCACCAATGTCATTGTCAACTACAAATTAGAACTGTTCTTTTATTTGTTCCTGCAGAGCTTTAAGCACACGCTCTCTACGTGTTGCTGCTTCATACAGAAACGTTCTTGATGCTTCGTTTGATGTTTCTAGTTCTGCTGTCTTTTTAAAATCTTCAATATCATCTACAAGTGCGTTCTGAATAACACTCCACTGAGATAAACTAATTTCAATCTTCATAGAGCCTCATAAAAAGGGGCGGGCTACGGGTGAACCCGCCGAAGTAGCTTCATGCAATCTTAAGTATTCTTAAAAAGGCAGATCATCGTTGTACATTTCACCCTGCACTGTGTTTGGCTGCTGAAACTGGCTCATCTGTGCTCTCTGCTGGAGGTTCTGCTTACTGTATGACTGCTGCTGTGCTATCGCTTGAGCAATTGGTCCCATTGGCTGAGACTGTGCAGGTGCAGGCTGTTGAGCACCTACTCCCTGCACATTGCTTTGCTGAGTTCTAACGTTGTCGCTAGTCTTTATACCAAGCTTCTCAAGCATTGGCTTTAAAGTGGTAACTGGATGATTTAATGCAACCTCTGTTGCTGTCTGTCCGCGCTCATTGCATACGTGAAGACTGTACTGTGGGAATGTATTGCCACTGTTGGTGCTTTTTTCTCCAGTGTATTCAACAACACCGTAGATTCGGACATTCTTAAGCTCTGCAATCTCTTGGAAAGTCTTAGGTTCACCTGTAAGCTTGTCAGTATATTCAACTGTAGTTGGATCAGGACAGATTACATTTCCTTCTGCATCACGAAGATTTGCAAAGAAACAGATATCCTGCAGTCTCTGTGAAGTAGCTGAAATGAATTCTGTAACGTAGATTCTGCCTGTAGGCTGACCGTTATTCATTACAGCAAGACCAAGATTAAGGGATTCCCATGCATTACCTTTGCTTGATACACCTGTTTTGATTGCTGCAGATGCAATTTCCATCTCATAAAAGCCGGTCTGACGAATGTCGTTTAGCTCTTTAAGGTTGATGAAGTTGCCCAGATTGTCTCTAGGTGTTTTTCCAAAATTTGTTGCCATTTTTTTATTTCCTATGCTGCTAAAGTGTTAATCTCTTCCATTGTCTTGTTCAGTTCTGCAAGAAACTCAACAAGGCGCTCTTTACATGTATTGAGTTCTTCGTCAGTTGGTTCCCAGTGAATAACCAAAAGCTCAAGACCTTTACTTCTGAAGCGCGGATCATAATCTACGTAGTCACACCATTTGCGACCTGTAACAATCAGCTGAGTCAGTATCTGCCACTTGTACTGCTCTGGAATTTCTCTGTTTCGTAAGCGCTCAAGATGAGTACCGCAGGCAGGACACTTAATCTCTACAATTCCGTCTTCACCTACAAAACGGTCAGGAGAAGCTCCAAGTCCCTCGATAGTAGGATGTTTTACAAAGGTCTTTCCGTCACCGGTTACCATGTTTCCGGTCTTGATTTCATAGGCCTTAGCTGCATCATCTTCATGGTCGATTCCCCACTGCATAGCTGAGGTGCAGAAAGATGGTGTTGGTTCACCAGTTAACCGCTCTGCAATCAGCTCATTCATATAGGCTTCATATCCAGATAGCTTGTTTCCCTTAGCTCCTCGCTTGCATACATCCACTGCACGTGAAGCGGTAAGCATTCCACAGCGCTGAGCTCTCCACTCAGCTTCCTGATCAAAAGATATGTCTGTCATTTGTTTAAGCTCCTAATTTCTTCTTGATTTCATCGTGAACACCGGAATTGATAAGCTGAGCGCGCTCATCATTGGTAAGCATGGTCTTGTAGAATGCCTGATATGCGCTCATTCCGCTTTGTGCTGCTTTTTCTGCTTTTGCCTTAACAGCTGGATCAATGTGAGTATCTTTTACCTGTTTCAGCTCACCGTCTGAATCATCATCAGCAACAATACCCAGCAGAGCACAAAGTGTGTAACGTCTTGCATATGTAAGGGCAGTTCCTTTGGTTTGGAACTGATTACCTCCCTGTCCTATAGAGAAGGAGAGCAGTCCTGAAGAACGACTTTCGCCCTTGTCGTTGTAAATTACAGTCTCAACTAGAAGCTCACCGTTTTCCTCTGAAACAATATGCTGTTCAAGACCAAGACCGTTCTTGTTGAGCACTGGTCTTACTGCAGAGATAATGTCTGATAGGTCTGCATACTTGCTCTTAGTAAATGGATTGGTGTGGTTCTTTGGAATTGGTGGAAATTCGCTTTGAGCCTTGATCAGTGCACCTAGAAGAGATGGATCTTTTGAAGATACAGTCTCTTTGGTTTTGCGAGACTTCTTTGCTTTGGATTCTGTTTCCAACTGTTCAAGTTCATGAACAAGGATTTCGCTATCGCTCATTTTTTTACTCCTTTAAATGCTTTCAATTAGCCCGATTAAACAGAAGAAAGTCATAACAGTGACGAGTGTTGCAATAAAATAAAGTGCTATCAGCATTACTTTTTTTAGTTTTGTGTTGTTCATTCTTGGTTACCTTTAATATAAGAAAACTTTTGTAAACTTTATTTAGAATATAAAATTTCTTATAAGAAAAGTAAAGAAAATTTTATAAGTTTTTTTATAATTTTTTTTTAAATTGATTGATTCATATCAGATAAGCTTTAGAAGATACATTGAAGAGACTGATATTAAGAGATGAAAGAAAAACCGCATCAAAGGATACAGTATAGGGGTGTGGGGTATAGATTTTTTCAGTTGACAAAAGATTAGGAATAAAAGAAAAGCCGTAGTGATTGGCTACGGCTTTAACAAAAATGCTAATTAAGAGCTAAATCCATATTGGAAAGCCTCTGATACCATACTCTCTGGCATAGATCTTAGTGCCGTCCTTCAGGCGAATTGAAGCTCTGAAGATTAGTCTTTTACCTGCTTTTGAAACAGGATTTACAAGTGCGAGAACACTCGCAATTTTAGAATCTGACATATTTATGTCCTCTAAAATTTACGAGCTCACATTTGAAATTCATTAAACAGATCACTATAATGCAAGTACAATTAAGAGCATTAAGTTTCATGCTTAATGTCGGTCTAGGTAGTGAGCTCTTAAGCTAAACCTGACCTATAAGGCTCTGGTGTTGCTGGTAACAACATCAGAGCTTTAATTTTTATGATACTGCATTCTTCTTACACGAACGCAACTAACACTTATCCCTAGATATAGCGCAACTTCTTCATCTGAATAGTTTTCGTATTTCTCTACAAGTTCATCTGGAAATAACAAATTACCAGCAAACGTATTTGCTTGCCATTCGCTGTCTTTATAAGCTGGAGTTTGAAAAGTAGAAGCTCTGCATAATGAAATTTGATTGCAATGAGCTAGTGAATGAAATATTTCATGAGCTATCGTAAATCTTGATCTGCCATCACCTTCTGCAGCTTTGTTATACACTGATTCTCTGATTAAAATTGTTTTATCAGGAAAAGTCTTTGCTTCTGCATCTGGTAAAGCTGCATCTTCAACAATCTCGTAAGATATGGCATTTGGGTTTGATAGGGATAATGCATATAATCCATGCTCCAGCAATCCCACAACATCTATTTTTCCATGTTGCCCTATAAATCCTTTGTTTAGAGCAATTATTCGAATAGCCTTAGCAGCATTCTTGATTTGCTTTGCTGATAAAGGTGAAACCTCAAAGCCTCTATTTTGTATTGCCATTTAAAATCTCCAATATTTGTCTTTTTTCTTCTTCAGATAAAGAATCAATACTTCTAGCAAAAGCTGCCGCTACTTGCTGATTTAAGGGGTTATTAAACGTCTTAACTTTTACTTCTGATTGGGATTCATCAACGGATCTTTGGAGCTCTGCTCTTTGTTTTTCATCAAATTTATATGCATTTGATATTTTTTCTACCATATCTGAGGGAATAGGTTTTGAACCGGTCTCCATTCCGGATAAATAAGCAGATCCAATTTTTAGAGTTTCAGCCATATTCTTTAATAATAAGGCGTTATCTATTCGATATTTCCTTATAAATTGTCCGAACTTATTTAGTGCCATTTTTTTTACCCTCGAAAATGTTTATAATTTAATTATACAAAGTTATAAGAATTTTGCAAACTTCTTTTAATAAAACTTGAATAAAACTTTATTGTTGTTATGTGTACTAAAGACCATAACTACAGACTAGCAGAATTGGCAAAAGAGCAGTGATTAAGCGTGAGCGCGTTTATTCTGAATCAAATTTTTGGATAGATTAACCCTGTAGAAATGATTTGCCCCTCATTAAGAGGGGCACTGACACTACAGCTGATTGCAAATCTCAAATCTGTAGCGTCCTATATTTTGGACTTATAGATGCCTCATATAGGACTTTGAATTTATATCTTCTTTTTTAAAGGATGCCTTTGCCATCTAAGAACAAGTTTCTCAAATTCTTGAAAAGCCGTTGGAAATCCAGTTGAAGAGTCTCTAATAGCATATATTGTATTTTTTAAATATTTCCAATCTCTTAATACAGTGGAATAATAGGCGTCTTTATAAATATGTTCATCTATAGAATCATTATTTATTCCTACAGCTACAAATTCACGAAAGTTTAGAACTGTTTTTAATGCATTACACTCTTCACTATCCTTATTTTTAAAATATTCTGATAAATCAGAAAAATCTGTTTTCTGGTTTGCTAGCTTACTCATAAGATCAATTGCTTTATTCAATTTGTCATTTGATCGTTGATGAATTATTAAGTTAATAGTAGCTAGAGCTTTTGAATCTTTATGGTGTCGATGTAATGTAAAAAATGTGGCAGCGAGACCTACAAATAAAATGACAGTCTGAATGACTGTCAATATAACCTGCCAATATTGAGATTCGGTCATTAATTACCATCCCAACCTTCAAAAAAAATAAAATTGAGTGTTGACAATGATTTCATGATAATTACCTTTTTTATATTCTTGAATACAAAGCCCCCACAAACATATGCATCGTTGAGAGGCCTGTGGGGTTCTGTTACTTATATTATAGATTTTAAAATCTAAAAGTAAATCTACCTGAACACATATTTAAAATTTGTTTAATAAGATATCATTTAAACGGCGCTGTTCCAATACGTGCGACAACCCTTCCAATGATTACCACAGAATCCATTAGTTCTGGAGGTACATGGTCATCTTCAAAGTTCTTGTTTTCACTTTTTATCACCAGACTGCCATCAATCTTTGGATATAATCTTTTAATTCGCATCTTTCCCTGAACACCAAAGGCGTAGACTTTGCCTTCTCTGATATTTCGTTCATTCTGGGCGATAACCACATATTCACCGTTGTAAATAAGCGGTTCCATACTGTCACCTTCAACTTTTACACATATACAGTTGTTTGGTGATACTTGATTATCTACAAAGAATTTATTCTCAAGCTTTATAAAGGTTTCATCCAGTAGATCTTCATAAGAAGGCTCATATCCTTCACCGCATTGAAAGGTGATGCGTTTATATGGAATGGTGGTGTAGTTATATATTTCTATATTAGCGTTATCTGTAGGAAGTCCTTCTCCTGAAGACAACCATTTTGCACTGATTTTATAATATTCAGCTAACTTCTGTGCAACATGAGATTTGATGTTAGTTGTTTTACCGTTACACCATTGGCTAACAGCAGCTTGGGTTACACCTGCAACATCTGCAATTTGTTCCATGGTTGCTTTCTTTTCGTCTCGTAGATAGTTGATCCTATCTGAAAGTAGCATAGTCATATAATACCCCTTCTTTATATAAGAAATCTTAAAAGATGTTTAAAAAATTGCAAAATTGCCCCTTGATTTTAAAAATAAGAAAATTTATATTAAAAATATAAGATATTTTATAAAAGGGTTAAGAATAATGAAGTACAAATCAGACAATTCTGTTCATATAGCTGAAGCTTTAATACAACATTTTGGTTTTCCTGAATTAGTTAAAATCTGTAAAACATCACAACCAGCAATTTCTCTATGGAAAAAGAATGGCATTCCATACGCCTGGGAAATGTTCTTTAGAAAGAGAAATCCTCAACTACAACTCTGGAAAGACTATCCGCTATAACTGGAGTTTATATGGCTTATGTATATAACCACATGCCCGAAGAGTTTTATCAAGATAGAGCAATCGGAGCAATGGCTAAGCTAGTATTGCAGAGAATATTCTCTTTATCAAAAGATGGGGAACAGACTGTATTCTTTAATCGCGAAAAATACGCTCATGATCTCGGCTGTAATAAAGACACAATCACCAAGGCTTATAAGGATCTTGTTGAAGCTGGATATATAGAGCAGATACACAATAAAAATCCTTTTGACAGGACTCTTAGATTTAAGGTTGTTAAATCGACTCTTGAAACCAATAAAATTACCGATAACCGAGAAACTCGTCAACGAGAAGATAGTCAACGAAATAATAAGCAATCTGATAACCGAGAATACCAAGACGAAGAATTCGGTAATCAGATAACCGAAGATTTCGGCGATCTTCATCAGATAGAAAAAAGAAAGAATATAGAGAAAGAAGAAGATAGAGCTTCCTCCTCTCTCACCTTCGATTCTGTCTTTTCTCAGATGCTAAAAATCAACGAAGAAGAATTTACTCCAAAGGGAACCGGTTTTGATGAAGAAGATATCCGTTCTGATGCCAGAACCTACACCATGAAGTTCAAGGGTAAACCAACCCGAGACAGCATGTATAAATGGATGATATCTGGAGATGAACGCAGACGCGAACAAAGAAAAACACAATTAGAAAGCAATCAGAACAGCACGGTTCCTCTTCCCAAGAAAATGACTGCAGCTCAGATACGTGCAGGACTTCTTGCTCATCAGAAAAAATATGGCCCAGCAAGTCCATTCTATGTCGGAGGTGACTATGAATATTGAACAAACCAAACGAGTAACGGCGGTATTCAATGAGCTGTATGAAGAGATAAAACAGACTTCATCTGATTTATTCACTGGAATTACAGAGCAGGAATGGAAATCCTTAAAAGCTGAAGCTACCGGAATTGTGTTTTCCTATCTGAAGAATGCTAAACAGTACAACTTCAATACGCTTGTAGGAGGAATCCGTGAATTTGTGATGATTCGGCTTCTGGTTATAAAAATAGAACACCAAAGAAAAGTAAAACAGATAAAAGAAAATGTAACAGCAGTACCCCCAAGTCTTGAGGAACTGTTTTCAGATAAAAATGAAGGAGAATTATTATGAACCTTACAGATGCACAGGTTGAGCAATTCAGCGAGAAATGGAGAGAGGTCTTTTTCTACTTTATTCCAAAAGATCGAAATTTTGAGAATGATATGTTCACAATCCTAAACCATCTTCCTGATAATCTTGATTTTGACTTACTTATCAGAGCATGTGACAGGGCAATCGTTACAGAAGAGTTTTATCCAAAGCTGAAGACTCTTTTCAGCATTATGGAAGATATTCATGCTCAGGATATCGAAGAGGAATATCACCGTCAGGAACGTGAAGCTCGTGAAAGAGAGGAGCGCGAACTGCAGGAACACAGAGCTCGTATTGCAGCAATGTCTCCAGAAGAAAAGCAGAGACTGAAGGATGAAACAAGAAAACTCATTCAGGAACTTCAGGCAAATTTAACTAAAAGTACCCTTGATTTAACTGTTAAAACAGATATGGATTGCTAAATGTTAATATTTGATTTAAATGACCAATCTTACGAACTCAATCTGCTGGCAGTCATGCTGTATTCACCTGATTTAATTGGAACCTTATCAGATGAAAACATGCTCACTGAAAGTGATTTTGTCAGTCAGCAGAATTATGAGATCTATCAAGGGCTTCTTAATTATATCAAAAAGTTCGAGGAAACGGAGATTCTTGCTGTTGATACTGATGTTCTTGTTGAATGTATCAATGAAGTCTGTCCTAAATCAAAGGTCAGACCGTTTGACATTGATAATATCCGTAGAAAATCATCAACTGCAATAAGTGTTGCCGGTGATCCGATAGCTTTCTACTCACAGAGAGTAAAGAATCGCGCTAAGAGAAGGGAGTTTGTTGAGATTGCACAACATCTTTCTGATGATTCACGCTCAATGGATATAAGTCTTCCTGATATTGCAGGAAGAACCAGTAACGCACTTGACCGTCTTGCAGACACACTCAAAGATAACGAACCTCTCTTTGTTCCTGATCCGGTTGTTCAGATTGTCAATCAGTTCAATCTAATCAAGGAAGGTCAGAAGGAAGATATACAGCCTACAGGCTTTTTCAGTCTCGACAGAGTGCTGGGCGGAGGATTAAGACCTGGTACTCTGGGTGTTATTGCTGCTAGACCTGGATGCGGTAAAACCTCTCTTGGTTTGCTCATTGCACTGCAGATAGCAGAAGATCAGGGGAACATGGGACCGGCAGTTTTCTTCTCCTTTGAGATGACAAAAGAAAGTCTGTTTAAGAAGATTCTCTGTATTTATACAAAATCATCAGAGCAGGTGCTTTCAGAGGGAATTACCGAACAGATGAGAGATGATCTAAAGTTTCATCTTTCTAAAGCTTTCTTTAGAAACGGCAAGAGCTTTCCTGGATTACTTATCTCAGAAAAATCTACCGTATATCTTGATGAGATTGAGCGCGAACTGAAACGTATGCAGTCAAAAAATCAGCTTCCAAAGGTATGTGTGTTTGATTATATCCAGCTGATGCATACAAGAGAAAAATACGACAGACGAGACCTTGAACTCGGTGCAATTACCAGAGGTCTGCGTGAACTTGCCAAAAAGTACGGATTCTGTGGAATTCTGCTCTGTCAGATGAACCGCACAGTAGAAGGAGGAAAGGTCACGGATGATACAGCACCAAATAATTCCTTCATTCGTGATTCTGGAGCAATCGAGCAGGATGCAGACTGGGTAACTTTTCTTCTCCCGTCTGTAACGATGGGGTTTACAAGATGTTTCTTCACAAAGAACCGATTCGGTCAGATATCAACCAAAGATACTCAGTTGTGGTTTAGATTTGACGGTGCAACTTCTACCTTTGAAGAAAGTATGCGACCTATGAGAATTGGTGGAGAGGGAGCTCACAATAACAGCAGATATAACGCAGCAAATGGTGGAAGTTTCGGCTTCAGTCAGTATTGTGGAAACAAATCAAAAGGGGAATAAGGAAGTACAAGAATGTTAGAACTGAATTTTACAATCAAGGGTGAACCAACAGGCAAGGGGCGTGTTAGGTTTTTTGGCGGTCATGCTGTTACTCCCAAGAAGACCAGAACCTATGAAGCTCAGATTCGCTACGAGGCAAGTCATGCAGTAGAGCACATGGTAGAACAGCCTGACTTCAGTGCGCCCTGCAGTGTGCGTATCAGTGCCTTCTATCAGATACCGGCTTCCTACACCAAGAAGAAACGTATGCAGATTGCTGAGCATGGGTGCTCTGTGGTTCGACCAGGAAAGCCTGATCTAGATAACGTCATCAAGTCAGTGCTGGATGGTATGAACGGTATTGTGTTCAGTGACGATGTGCAGGTGGTACGTTTGAGTGCGGAGAAGTTCTGGTGTGAGGGTGATGAGACTCCACGTGTTGATGTTCGCGTGAAGTGGGAGGAAGTATGATTGAGAATGCGCTGATTGGTATGATAGATTTAAACACAGACAAATAGGGAGAAGTCAAATGAAACGCGATTGGAAAATTATTAAAGACATTCTGTGTGCGATAGAAGACAACAAGGTGAAAATACATTGGGAACAGCTTCAGGAGAGCGAACAGAAAAACGTGCTGCTTCATTATGAGTTGCTTAAGGAAAGCGAACTTATTACCAATTACGAACTTGCATCAGATATGGACGATGACGGTAAATGTACATACCATCCTAACTTTCTGCCTCAGGCTCCCAATGTGCCTGGTATTCGAATGACAATGAAGGGGTATGATTTACTTGAAGTACTAAGAGACCAGACTTTATGGAATCGTATTCTTTCAAAGGCAAAAGCTTTGGGCGTGAAACTTACCTATGAATTTATCGTTCAGGCTGTTCCTGTAATCTATAAAACCATGATGTGAGGTCAATATGCTGACAAATGAAATTATTTGCGCTATCAGTGAAGATAATTCCCGTGAATACATTCGTCTTCTTCACAATTACGGTCTTTGGTCACGATATTTTGGATGTTCTGGTTATCCAGGACACACTTCATCAAATCAGACTTATACCATTTCTGATGAATCTGCTATGATTATTGATAAGGCTTTCTGTGAATTAAAACAGAAACAGCCTAATCTGTATAAACTGCTCAACATGTTTTATATCCAGTGTAAATCTCCAGATGAGATTTTCCTGATTCTGAAAAAACAGAACAAAGAGCAGAAAATAAAAACACGTCATTGCTCAAACTATTTTAGATTTAATCCTGCTGTAGATACAGCTTTAAGATATGTTACTACTCAGGCTATCTGTGACTTAATCAGAAGAGGTGAACAGTTGATTCTTAATCAGCTAAGGATTATGAATGAAGGTGTTTGAATTTGAAGGTAAGTGTTATCGCTCCATGCGTTTATTCTGTCAAGAGCGCGGTGTTTCTTATCAGAAAATGAGAAGACTCTGCAGACATTATATGCGCGCTCATAAAGATCCAACCATTGCAGCAAAGTGGCTTTTAGGCTTGGAAACTTTTAAAAGCAATGAACCAAAGACATTTCTTTATGAGCAGGACTTGCAAAAATCTGAGGAACGGAACTCTAAATTCAAAGACAAAATGTATCAGCAGTTTATAGAGAATTTTTAATTTAAATGCTATACTTTTGGTAAAGATTTGTTTATGGAGAAACAAATATGTTTAAGCTTGCAAAACTCTCTAATTTTGTTTTCGAGCTGACAAGATTATTTCAGTTTCAGAAAGGTAAAGTTTGTAAATGGCTTCTTTAAGTGACAAAGATATTCTTGAACTTATAAGACTTGGAAGTTTAAGTATCTCTCCTCTACAAATTTCAAATATTCAGCCTGGTAGCATTGATCTTACATTGGCAGATAGTATCGAGCTGTTTAAAATCGATAAAACAGTCGATTTATCTGAATTAAGCAAAGATGATTTAAAAAGATCCTCTGAAATTATTTCAATCTCTGATGGATATGAACTGAAACCAGGACAGTTTATAACAGGACACTCTTCTGAATTAATTTCTTTACCTCAAGATGTTAACGGTTTAATTATGAACCGTAACAGTCTTGCAAAAGTTGGATTGAATGCTGCAATAAGCCAATACATCAATCCTGGTTTTCATGGTAACAAGATCATTGTTATTGCAAATATGGGAACCACCCCAATTATTCTAAAACCAGGTATCAGAATTTGTACTCTGGTTCTGTTTAGAATGTCATCCACTTCGTATCGAGCCTATGATCAGCGACACGATACAGCGGCTATAAAAGATCATATGACAGGTATGAGTTACACTGACTCAAAACATATTGATGACAGCCTCTCGGATTTCATGAATGAGCGAATAAAAGAACTAGCGAAGATTGATTAAGATGCTACCCACAAAAACAAGAAAAAAACTTGAAGATTTTTTAATGCAAGATCATGGCTTTGTTCTGGATAAAATCAGACAACTGGCAGTCGAAGAACTCAAGAATAAATATAAAAAAGCGGGGCAAGAAAATCATCATATTTCTGAAAAGGAAAGAGATTTTTATATCATCAGTCATAACGAAGAGCTAAAACGGAAGTGCGAGAGTCTTGCTAAGTCAGCTGCGGAAAAGATAATTCCTGAAAGCAATTTATGCTATTTGTTAAAAAATATCGGATTCTGGTCAATATTTTTAGTTCCAATGATGTATGTAATTCCAACAAGGTTGCTTGAAGAATTCAAAAAGGCAAGTATGGACGAATGGAATTATGATATGCTACTGGCAGGTGGTTTTGGTTTTATTTCTCTAATTCTCTTTTTTATAGGCGCTATCATTTCAATCTTTAAAAGATAATCTCATCAAGGTACTGTGACAGCTTGAACTAGGGTACGGGTGGCAAGGCGCCCGAAAATCGTCTAGCTGAATAGATTTTTAAAATATGGCTGCCATCCTCTATATGCTTTATTGAAAAAATTACGCTTCCTACATATAATTTAAGTCAGTAGTGCCCTTCTGCGCTTCTTACTCGCGAGAGTATCCCAAACTTTGCTAGATTTTACTGATCTAGTGGAGTTTTTAGCAAAGTCCCTTTGAATTAGGGACTTTCTTATT
>NZ_JAGFNY010000045.1 GCF_019448115.1 Succinivibrio faecicola
CAGTCAGTATTCCATCAACCGTGAAAGAGCTCCTTAACTTCAGAGCGTCCGCTGAGGTTAATGCTCCAAGGCAGGTTGTTTCTTACTGTACTCTCACACTGGAGGTAAGAGGATCCGTTGAGCTCTCTCAAAACTCAGTTAAAGAGTTTATTTTACTTGCTGAATTGTCCCTTTCTCCAGTCTGAGAGTGCAGTTGAAACCTTGCCTTCTCAGACCTCCATTGTGGGACACCTGCTGTATATGGTTATATTTTATGAGCTTACTTAATTTGACTGTACTCTCACACTGGAGGTAAGAGGATCCAAGGACTTCTCTCAAAACTCAGTTAAAGAGTTTATTTAACTTACTGAATTGTCCCTATCTCCAGTCTGAGAGTGCAGTTGAAGTTCAGAAACATAACATCATATACGCATGTGATCTTGAATATAGTTCAGGTCACCATTGAATGGACAAATTAAAAGGCGAAGACATCTGAAAAAAAACAGAGCTTCGCCTTTGTTTTCTCTGTTACACTTTATATAGAAAATCCCTAAGTGTATAAGGAGAGAAAACACATGAATACTAACAGCACACAGACATCAAAATCAATCTATTCTGAAAAATATTTTTGCGGAATTGATTTGGCAAGCAAAGTTATTCAGGTAAGTGTCACCAAACCAGGTGAAGGCTCTTTTGACAAAGCATTAAGTAAAGATGAGTTCACCAAATTCATTAAGGCAAATAACCCTGAAGATTACATCTACGGCATGGAAGCCTGTGGAGATTCCAATTACTGGGCAGAGCTGATTAACACACTTTGTAATGACAAAGCCTTTATCTTTCCTGCCAACAAATGTCGTTCTTACAATCATGGATGTAAGGATGACAGAGGAGATGCCAGAGGTGTAAGGGATTTGCTGCTCACCTATTTTTTAAGTCCTGACGCCTCAACAATTCATCCATGTGTGATAAGAGACAGACAAAACCGGGAAGATATGGCGTTGCTTAAGTCCTATGGTGATAACCAGTCTGACATAACAAGGAATGTCAGACGTCTGATTGCATTTTTAAAAGAGCAGGATGCCACACTATGCTACAGTTATTCCATGTCACCTGAATCCACCATAAAAGCAGCAACTGAATATATTAAAAAACTGAATAAGGAAGAATCTCAAAACAACAGTTTTCTGATTTCAGATATCCAGACTCAGAGTGCAATTATTGCAATGCTTCTTAAAAGGAGAAGTAATATTCTCATGGGATTTTTGAAATATTTTGAAAGCCACTCTGAATGTCAGTACTTTATGGCCATACCCGGAGTTGGACTGTTACTTGCTGTAGGCACACATATCATTACTCAGGGAGATTTTACAAGATTTAAAAATGCCCGTTCTTTTGCTGCCTATACAGGATTTACCCCTGCACACAGTGGTACAGGAGGAAAGAATAAGATTGCCCATATGTCAAATAATGGTAACCCTGTATTAAAAACTTTAATCTATGAAGGAGCCAATGCCTGTACCATCCTTCAAAAGCATAAAAATAAAAAAGATAAAAGAGTCAAAATCAGTTATGGCAGACAAATTGCTATCGATTTATGGAAGATTGGCATCAACCTTAAAAATCCTGATATAAAAGAAATCGTAAGCCATTATGATGCTGAGCTTGCCTTTAAAATAACCGAAAAGAACACCAGCACCAAGCTTTGCAAATTCAAAAGCAAGTGCAATAAAGCCAATAAGACTTTTGAGCGACTTAGCTCTACTCCTGCAGTCACATCCTGGTGCCAGAATAATCTTTTAGAACAGCATAAACAGGACAGTACTCTAAGTCCCTACCTTGCAGAGTTTAAAAATAAAAATCAGCTCATTGATTTAAGTAATCCGGAAGGTCCTTTCAGAAGACAGTCTGCAACACTTGTAGCATACCTTGTTGAGCATAACGAAGTTCAAGAACTTGAAATAAATGATCTCGAAAGATTGGATTTCGGTGAATGGTGATTTTATTAAAGGTTATAAAAGAGTACGAATGCCAAACGTGAAGTAAATTAAATTTGCACCAGCAGTTTTAATAAAAAGACTCCATAGAACATAACGAATACATTATTCAGTATATTTGAGAAAAATCTCTCCAGGGAAATTCTCTGGAAGTAAATCTGACAAAAATAAAAGCAGAGACAGCCAAACAAGGGAGTTATTTCTCTTAGCTGTACTTTTTAAATTGAAGTATTCAGATTTATTCAGTTAACACACAGACTTGTTGTCTTACCACCTGTCTTTACAGGCCAAGACGTTAAAAACATTATATAGAAATCCCTACCAGGGTTCATAAAGAAGATTTAATCATGACTACTGAACCGAACTTTAGGATAATTGCATAGCGATTAAGTAACAGAACCAGAAGAGCAACAGTTAACAGTTAAACATCAAAGGAACACTTTAACCACAACAGCGTAACAAAGTGCCCACGTTATTCCTTTGTCTTAAAAAACAGCCTTACTTATAAATAAACTTACGTAAATTCATAGAGTTATCTGATTGCATAGAGAGCAAAATTATTTTATATGTTTTTTAAATTATTTGCTTGACAGATCGCCGTTCTCTATATAGAAGTTGTTGACATAATGTACCTTTATTTTGCCTAAACTTTCAGTATTTGATCAGATTATTTCTATATACACAAACAAAATTACAATACAGTGATCTTTAGCTCACACTTATTCATGAACTTATTTAACACTTTGATCCATGTATCACAAAGTATTTTTTATTCAAGTCATGCGTGCCCCTGAATTTTTTTTTGACAAGTATCAATTAGTTATAAAAATGTATGTGAGATATATACAATGTAGCTGCAAAAATCAGTTTCATCTATAAAAAAAAGCATAAAATAGATCGTTATTCAGAATAAACAAGCAGAAAAATAAAGTATAGAGAACTGAGGTATCATGAACATTCTTAGGAAACTTATACCGGTACTTTTACTTTGTGGAACCTATCAGGCGCAAGCAAATACAATCACCGTTGTGACAAAAGGGGCTGGCCAGTTTGGAGCCTCATTTTTATCAGCCTCTCACGACTCATTCAAGGCTGATCCCAGCCTTGTATATATAAAGGGCAAGAAATTTTCAGAAGGTGCAAAAAGAAATGTTTATCCTGATGCTGATCTTACAGGAGAGGATAAGGAGCTTTTTAGCACCTACAGTCCAAGACTTAATGCACCTGAAAGAAGTGAGCTTTACTACTATGGTGACAAACCACTGACAAAACGTGTAGGCGAAATAGATGAGATAAGTAAAACATTTGCCTATCTTGATGCTCAAAGTGGTGTTCTAAATGAACATGGTGTAATGATTGCTACATCAAGGGCTTATGTAAGAAATTTCAAAAAAGTTTCATACAAAAACGGTGGAATATTAAATGTAAGTGAACTTTCAAGAATCGCTCTTGAAAGATGTGAAAATGCAACTGACAGCATTAAAACCATCGGATCACTTATTGAAGAGTATGGCGTATATGGTGTTCCTTATATTATCTGTGTTGCAGATAAAGACACAGCCTATACAATGGAAATCCTTCCTCTTGAAGATGATAAAAAGGGTCTTTGGATTGCAAAGCGCATCAGTGATGGCAGTGTATATGTAAGTGCTGACAGCTTTAGAATTGATGATATCGATGAGAGTGATGAATCACTTATCATGCAGCCAGGTCTTATTCAGAAACTCAATGACAGAAAGATAGCAAAAACAAACAGCAATAAAAAGCTAAGCTGGATACATTCTATAAGAGCATGTGAAAAAAGACCTTATTATTCACTTCGAAGAATATGGCGAGCCTCATGTATCTTAAATGCAAACTGTAAACTGTCAGCCTGGAGCGAGAGCTACCTTAAGAATAACTATCCCTTTGAAATAATCCCCGACAGAAAGGTAAGTGCAGAATTCTTAATGCAGCTTCACAGAGATACATTCAAAGGTACTGAATTTGATCCAAGTGCTACTCCATCAGGTGGCTTTTTCGCCTCACCTTACAGCTACAACCTTGAGAATGAAAGAGCTATCAGCACTACATCAACTGCATATACCTATATAAATGAGGTTTCATCCGATCTGCCTGTGCCTATCTGCCACTTTGCACTTAATACTCCTGCAGAAAGTGTTTTCATTCCACTTACAGTATCAGAACTACCTGATGCCTACTCAAAGGTAGACAGAAACAGATATGATGAAACAAAGCTGTACTGGGCTACAAACATGGTATCAACTCTTACTAAAGGTTATTACTACACCATGATTGATACAGTAAAGGTCAAGGCTCTTGAGCTTGAACAAAAGTCAAAAGCTACGATTTCACAATACTCAAAACTCTCGGCAAAGGACTTCACATCTTTGTTAAATGCCAACGCCATTGCATCTATTACAGGTATCAACAGTCTTTATCAGTTGCTTTTAGAGCATCATGACAACGGCTACAAACTAAGATATGCGCAAGGTCATAATCCTAAATTCATACCTGTTGAGCGCTACAACAAAGAAGAGAATTTAAGGAAGGCAAAACAAAATGATTAAGGCTTTTACAATAAGTGCGCTTGTATGCTCACTTCTCCAATCAGCTTTTGCCTGCACAACAGCTCTTGTAACTAAGGGAGCTTCTGCAGACGGCTCCGTTTTTGTTACCCATTCCAATGATGGTTATACAGGAGACACCAGTGTAGTTTATGTACCGGCATCCGATCATGCTGAA
This sequence comes from Succinivibrio faecicola, assembly GCF_019448115.1. Lineage (GTDB taxonomy): Bacteria > Pseudomonadota > Gammaproteobacteria > Enterobacterales > Succinivibrionaceae > Succinivibrio > Succinivibrio faecicola. Next base: position 4,722 of record NZ_JAGFNY010000045.1, read on the forward strand.
GGTGAGAAAAGAGCTGTATATCCATCAGCATGTGCAAGAGAGCCATATCCAACATATAACACAGACTACACTCCAAGACTCAATGTCAAAGGAAGAGGTCCTGACTATCAGTTTAAAGGTGAAAAGGAAACACTGCCACTTGGCTATATTCCACAGGTTAAGCATACCTATGCCTATCTTGACAGTAACTACGGAATTATCAATGAGCATGGCCTTATGCTGGGTGAATGCACTGACTCATCAAGAAGAATAGGATACATACATCCTGATAAGACTGAAGGTATCTTTTACTCATCAGAGCTTGGCAGAGTTGCACTTGAACGATGTAAAAAGGCTCGTGAGGCTGTTGAACTTATGGGAAAACTCATTGATGAGTACGGTCTTTGGGGAACAGCAGAAACTCTTTTAGTTGCAGACAAGGAAGAAGGTTATGTTCTTGAAATGGCTCCAAACCCATCTGGTAAAGGTGGTTTCTGGGTAGCTCAGAAGGTGCCTGATGGAGAATTTTTCATTGCCGCAAACCAGTTTAGAATCAGAAGACTCGATCCTGAAAACAAAGATCAGATCTTCAATCTTGCCATGCTTGATGAACTTAAAAATCTCGGCTGGGCAAAATATGACAAGGACGGATATCTTGACTGGCTGAGATCTATTGATTCAAACGAATATTCTCATCCTTATGCATGCCTTCGCAGAGTTTGGAGAGGTTTTGATATTGCAGCACCATCATTGAAGCTTCCTGCATGGGTTGAAGGATATGACACATATGCATATCCATTTTCTGTAAAACCTGATAAAAAGATGACTGTAGATGATCTTATGAAGATCCACCGTGATACCTATGATAATACTGAATTTGACTATTCAAAGGGAGAAACTGGCGGTCTGTTTGCTCACCCTTACAGTTTTGGTCTTTACAATAAGGAAAGAGTTATCTCTGTAACAAGTATCACATACATCTGGATAAATCAGGTAAACGACAAACTGCCAGCTCCTATATCGTGGATTGCTCTTACATCACCTGCTCAAAGCGTATTTGTGCCACTTCCTGTTGCACCAATAACAAAACGCTATTCAAGAGTGGACAGAAAACATTACGATCCTACAAAGGCATACTGGGCTGCAACAGAGGTTGGAACCTTAACAAGAGGATACTACTCTGCTTTAATTCCTATTGTAAGACAGACTGCAGGTGATCTTGAGGCTAAGTCAAAGCAGAAAATTGAGGATTCATTAAATCTTTCAAAAGATGAATTCAATAAAATGCTTATTGATAACGCAGATGAGTGTTTCAGTGTCTGGAAAGCACTGCCATCAAAAATGGTTGAACATATAGATTCAGGTGCAAACTTAAAATATGCAAAGGGTCATGAGCCAAAATATATAAAGATTAACAGCTACAAAAACACAAACGTTGAAATGGAAAATCTGATTGCAAAGAATGCAATCAATGACAGGAATGTAGCTTTAATCGAGGATGAGCAGGAGCTTATCGCTTTAAATTCTGATGCTGCTCAAAGCAGGCAGTCAAAGGATAAAGGCTCAGACAAAACAGAAGATGCTCAGTTAAACAGCAAAAACCAGAAGACTGATACACAAAATGCACCGGCTCCATCTTCAGCAGATAAGAGTGACAGGACTGATGCTGATACACAAACTGATACACAAACTGATACACAAAATGCACAGGCTCAGTCTTTAACAGGTAAAACAGACAAGTCAGATAATACAAAGACAGACAAGTTAAAAGAGAAAATGCCTCAATGATGCGAATGCAATAACTCAAGATACGCAAAATGCAAACAGATCTTTAGTCAAAAAAAGAATCTCTGTAAAAGACTTTAGATCGTACTCTGATAAGTTAAACAGGAATGAAATACATTCCTGTTTTGTTTTTCCTATTCTGAGCCGTAGATTTTGAATAAAGGAGTGTTCTGTAAAGTTAACGGTGAATCATGAGTAAAGAACATCATTCCATCAACATATGCATAGATCCTGGCCTTTAAAGTTCCCTCATAAGGATCAAGAATTCTTCCAAGCTCATCTCCCTTTCTTACGTAGTCACCTGCATTTTTCTTTTTGTAAAAGACACCTGCAGATGGAGCCTGAATAACCTTAAGCTGACTTTCTCTAATGGTTTCTGACACGCATGCAGGATCAAATGTTCTTTTAATGATCATGCCCTTTTTAATCAGGAATCGTAAAATTGAATTTACAAGATGCTTTGTAGCCATACCCTCGATTTTCTGATTTGTACCACCATACAAGGAGAATGTCTTTGTGTTCCAGATCTGCCAGTTATAGTTTAACAAGGTAGTATCAAAAGGAGTCGGATCACTAATCATTACATAAGGCAAACCAAAATCATTTGCCTCTTCTATATAGTCATTACCTGTGTTGAATATTCTTACATGAGGAATGAAATCACCAGGCATATAAAAAGAAGCCAGCTGAATACCATACTCATAGTTCTCAAGCTTTTTGAAAATACCTGCGGCAATTCTCTGCGTGGTTTCCCCCTGATCGTAACCTGGGAACATTCTGTTTATATCGGTATCATCCATAGTCCAGAATCTTTTTCCTATATTCATAGAAAATGGATTTGCGCTTGGAATCACTGTAATTGATACATCAGAAGCAAGATATCCGTGATTTTCAAGAGAGGCTAACTCTTTTACTATCTGTGAGCAGACATACATCTGATTAACCTCATCACCTCTCATTGATCCGATAATTGCAAGAGACTTACTTCCAGACCCAAAGGTGTAACCATAAATATTGAAATCATCCCTAAAAGGAGACTTCATTGAAAACAGTATTTCTTTTTTCATTTTATTTCTCTGTTTCAAAACGGTGAACGCGAGCTAGCAAAGAGCCTTCATAAACAACAGGATAGGCTCTTAAAGTGAACATCAGTCCATCAACTGGAGATAATACGTCTTCGAGGATCTCACCTGTCAGAGAAGACACAATCTGACCAATACATTCACCCTTTTTCACTTCTCTGTTATTGTGGGTATCTGTTATGAAGATTCCTGATTTTTCTGCATTTATAAAACTTACTGCATCAGCCTCAGATAAGATAGGTTTCTTCACTTCATCTACACTCTGACCGCTCCACATTCCAAGATGCTTTAACATATTGAAAATACCATCAATAAGATTATTGCAGCAGTCATGATTGATTCGCATGCCAACGCCCATTTCAACAACCAGGGTCTTTGTTCCTACAATGTTTAATGAATGAGCAAGAGTAGACTCAAGAACAGTTGCAGCCTCATGAACCCATATAAAATCCATATTAAGATACTCAGCAAGAGGAACCAGCTGACTTTTTAAATTTACATTGATTCGAACCTGAGGAATTTCTCTTAAAAAGATATTGCTAGAATGTATATCAATAACAACATCCGCACCTTTTAAATCTTCAACAATGTAGTGAGCTGCAGCTTCAGTCATTGAACCTGTAAGAGAACCTGGGAAAATACGGTTCATATCTATATCAAAATTTGGTATTCCTCTTGTAATTGAATCGATACCAAGAGGATTTAAGGCAGGATAGATCTCAACTGTTCCATCAAGACTATCAAGGTTCTTTGACAAAAGCTGATTGAGCTTGAAGGCAACATACTGACCTTCAAGCTCATCACCGTGTGTGCCTGTTACAATGCATACTCTTTTTGAAGATGTACCATTGCTTATAACATTTTTTTTAATCAGAAGTCTTTCCCCGACAGGAAGCTCTGCACTGAAAATTCTTTGAATCATAATCGTCCTACACAGACAAACGCCGACATTCTGTTATTGCTTTTTGATGAGAATACTCCTCGACTAACAGAACAGTCAGCTGCGTCTCTACCATGAGCAAGGCTTATGTAACCATACTCAATTTTTTTATTATGGGTTGGATCAAAACCATGCCAGTACCCGTCAACCAGGACATCCACCCAGGCATGAGTCTGACCTTCACCTTCTATAAAACCATTTACATATCTGCATGGAATATTAAATTCACGCAGGATACAAAGCATAAGATGCGCATAATCCTGACATACGCCCTTTTTAAGAGCATATGCCTCATATGCCTTTGTTCTTGAATCTGTCACATTCTGTGTATAACTAATAGAGCTATGAACCTTGTCCATAACGCAAAAAGCAAGATCAAGAACGTTTCTGCTATGTGTGATTGTTTCTTTAAATTCAATTATTGCATCATCAGAGGCTGTCATCTGTGTATTGAAAGCATAAACAAGACTCTGCTCTGTATTCTTGATTAGGTATGGAGTAAGTCTTACTATACCCTCACTTGACCAGTACAATGACAGATGCTCATTGAATGTGCCACCGTACATGATTGAATTGCCAAATGAATCAAATGATGAATTGATAAAATCAAAACCAATCTGTTTTGTATTTACGCTTTGAACACTCTGACAGTCATTGGATACAGGAGTGCACCTGAAAAGCAGATAATGCCGGCTTACAGCAGTATCTGCACTTATCATATTGGTATAACTGAATATATAATCCCTGCTGTTCATCTATATCACGACAAGAGAATTAACCATCTGCAGCAGATTCTTGATATAAGAATCATCATTTCTTGCATAGGCATATTCATCTGACATTGAGCAGTAAATTTTAGGATTATTTCTCCCCGATCTTTACTGCCATAATTTTTAAACCTCAGTGCTGATAAAAGTTTTGTAAGTCGAACTTACATAATATCTGCACCATTCCTCGCCCATAGACAGCAAAATCTTCTGCATATCTTTGGGCACTCCCGTTAATTTTACAAACTCACTACCAGGTATGTACGTCAGACAAATGCTGGAATTACTAAGGTACTGGTAAACTCTCATCATACTAGGTCTTGTAAGTTCAGTCCTGTGGTCAGGAGATGGAATTGAAAGTTTGTTCTCAGCCATCTTTTTACGCATCAGGTATTCTGTTGCAGAAAAGATAAGCAGTGCAAGTGTCATTAGCCACATCAGCGCATTGATACGGGAAGGACTTTCAAGAAACAGAGCTCCCACCAGGATTTTTCTGTCCTTTAAGTATTTCCAGTTTCTTTCAACCACAGACTGTTTCTTATAGGTGGAAAGTAAATCACTCATGGTCCATTTACGCTCTGTATCATTGGTACAGAGAACATAATAGGTTGCCTTTTCCACTGTATCTTTTACAGCCTCTGTGTCAATCTGAGCATTTGCTCTTACAATGACACTTACTGTAACTTTCTCTTCATCCTTCTTAGGGCGACCTTTACTTTTATACCCTTTAACCTCTTCATAGGTAATGTCACTTACAGAAACCAGTTTTAACTTTGAAGTCAGTTCTGTTACCTGTTTTTCAGCATCAGCCATACACTTGCAGGGATGTATCTCAAACTTTTTTAAAGCCTTAAGAACCGCTTCAAGTTCTTTTTCAGCCTTCTTGTTAACAGTCTCAGTCTTTCTTCCTGTAAGCAGTTCATTCTGTACTAAGAGTTTTCTGACTTTCTGCTTTCCTATAACTCCTTCACCACACCACATGGCCTTAGGACCATCAGGCTCATCTTTGTCTACAGGGACAAGTGACTGTGGTGATGCCTTGAGTTTCTCAAAACAGGAGACAGCCTCACCGTTCTTATCAGGTATCCTGCTGACAAAATAAATTCCGTTTCTGGCAGCTGTCATGGCTATTTCACTTGTGCACAGTGCACTGTCACCTACAAGGTAACGCAACTCACTAAACTGCTGCTTTATTAGTTTCCAGTAATCGATAAT
>NZ_JAGFNY010000046.1 GCF_019448115.1 Succinivibrio faecicola
GTGGAGGTAAACGGGATCGAACCGATGACCCTCTGCTTGCAAAGCAGATGCTCTCCCAACTGAGCTATACCCCCACATGATGCTGTGGCTGTTTGAAACAGTTTAGAACTTGTCTCAAAGCGAGATACATTATATATCTATTTTTCTAGTCGTCAATATCTTTTTTAATTTTTTTCCTGTTTCTCCTTAATCTGGCTACAGTTTTGGCTTATTTATGCTATTTTATGAGTGAAAAAGTTTGCTTTTTTGTTATTTTGAATTGATGATTGATTTTAGATAAGCAATCTGAATTCTCTTTAGTTCATCAGGAGATACATCGACTCCGCTTTTTAAAAGTTCTAACAGTAGTTTCTCTCTTTGTGTTGTAAATTTATTGTAGTTTTCATTTTTTGCAAAATCAGGAAAGTTTTTGTATACCTCTTCTTTCATGAAATTGTAAATATCAGGAAGCTTATCGAATCTTGTAAACAGAATATAAAGAGTATTCAGATAAAAGTTCTGCACAAAAGGCCATTCAAGTTTCTTTTTGAACAGTGAAAATGCACCTACAAGTCTGTAGTATTCAAGTACAGCAAGTTCTATTGCAAGTCTGTCTAAATGATGAAGGTTATTACTTGCACAAACTGTAGATGACAGATTTTCACAATAAAAATAGAAGATCTCATCTATTAGATATGTATCCTTGATATAAAGGCTGATTACTTTGGTTAGATAATTGTCTTCATAGACATATTTAACAGGAAATGCTATATCGTTATCAGTAAAAAGTGACTTTTTGTATATGTGACTTGTAAAAAACAGGTTACCATTATTTCCTTGAGATGGAAGATTATAGTCAAAAAAGTTTTCTATTCTCTTGTGCTCTACTGCAAGATCCTGTCGACTCTTGCTGTGCTCAAGAGTTTTCATTTTCTTTTCTACAAAGGATATATCATCGCTTTTTACATGATTTATATTAGTACCTTTTATAAGGATTTCATCATAACTGTGTTTGTCTATTATGTTTTTTACTTCCTGATATAAATGAATATTTACAAAATCGTCTGAATCGACAAATGCTATGTATTCTCCTTTTGCAATAGCAATACCTTGGTTTCTTGCTCCACCTTGTTTTTGGTTTTCATCGTAGGTTATTACAGATATCAGTGATGGATATTTCTTTTCCCATTGAGTTAGTTTATCTAATGTTCTATCTTCAGATGCATCATTGATGGTAATGATTTCATATTGGTTCTTGTCTAGTGTCTGTTCTGTAAGTGACTTTAGACATCTGTCGATTTGATTTTCAACGTTATAGCAAGGAACGATAACACTGATTAAAGGCTGGTTCATAATAAATCCTTTAAAAATTATTATTCTTAACTGAATACCATTATGACTTTATATTTTTTTACGGCAAGATGAAGATAGGATTTAATGATTTTTTTTGATGGAGCAAGTGACGGGAATCGAACCCGCGCCAGAAGCTTGGGAAGCTTCAGTTCTACCATTAAACTACACTTGCAAAATGTCTGTAAAGACAGACATTTATATTACACCAAGTTTATTTAAATTGCTAACTTTCTTTTTATATACTGGATACTGTCAATGATAGTGTTTGTATCAGTAGCTGAAGATGCTGATGTCACACATTTTAGTCCTTCATATGGACCATCAATGATTTCTCCATAACTTGTAAGAGGAAGAACCTGACCTAGGATCTTAAGGCCGATGGTTTTTACTTCTCTGCAGGTTGCAAGTGTGTATTCCGCTCCCTTTGTATATAAGGCCTGAATGTCAGGAGTTTTCTCTAAAACCTTCGACACAATCTGGCCGTAAGCTGTTGCAATGATATCAAGTGCTTCAGCCTGTGTTCTGTTGGTTTTTAAAAGCATTTCCTGATATTCGTCAGTTAACTGATTGTTTATTTCCATATTGTCAGAGACTGCAAAAGCAATAGAGAAATTGTTATATTTTGTAGTGATTTCATCTACAACTCTGTTGATTTCTGCATTTCTTCTTTGCATATCCTCAAGCAGCTCAAGATTATGAACAGTAACGATATTTACCTTCTCTTCAAGTCTTAATTTTTCAACCTGAGCAGAAATCAATGGATTTACACCACCAACGATACCGAATATCTTTGCTGCTGATGCTTCATGTGCAACCTTTTTGGTTCTCATTACCTTTCTTGCAAGAGTTGCGGTAAAAGGACCTGGATCTACAGCTAAGAATTTGATTTTTGACATTACTACAGCATCAGCAATAGTGTTGATTTCTTCTTGAGATGTGCAGTCAAGAACAATCGCTCTTGTACCGTTTTTAGCAAGCTCTTTGAATATATTTGCAAGATGTTCACTTCCGTGAAGGAATTCTTTTAAATGAATTGCTTCTGTCTTGTATCTGAATTTTTCTGTAAAAAGATCTGCTACACGTCCTGAGTGTGCCGGTTGCAGATCTTCAAGTCCTTCTAAGGATTTTTGCAGCGGCTTTCCGTCCACAAGAATATACCCGCCCACATTTGTTCTTTTAAGTGCAGGGAAAGCAGGTACTACAATAGCAACTCGATTCTTGTCACCAAGTGCATCAAGTAAAGCTTCTGTTTCTGCACAGGTATTACCTCTCATTGCAGGATCAATTCTTTTTGCATAAAGCTTTACATCATCAGACTTTAACAGCTTTGCCGATGAGAAAACTATCTGATAGCTCTGCTGAGCGGTAAGTTTTCTTGAGTTTGTTGAAAAGATTACGCAGTCTGAATTCTGTGTGCATGGATCTTTTAAACCTTTAGTATTTATAACTGAGCATACGGTGTTACCGTTTTTTTCTAGTAGTGCACCAACAGCTGAACCACCTGTGATTTCATCTGCGATAACTATACACTGAGGCATTTTATTCTCCTTATCCTAGGGTTGCTATTTTTGCTCTTAATGACAGAACACTTGATGGAACGACTGACATTTCGTCAACTCCAAGCTGTATAAGCTTTCCAAGGAATTTCTCGTCGCTTGCAAGTTCTCCGCAGATACCAACCCAAATTCCAGCAAGATGACCGTTGATGATTGTATTTTCAATCAGTTTTACAACTGCATGATGATATGGATTTAAATAGTTTTCCAAATCTGCATTCTGTCGATCAACTGCTAGGGTAAACTGTGTTAAATCGTTTGTTCCGATACTGAAAAAGTCAACATGCTGAGCAAGTTCGTCTGAGATGATAGCTGCAGCTGGAGTTTCAATCATTATTCCAAACTCCACATCATCTTTGTACTGAAGTTCTTGTTCATCAAGTTCTCTTTTGATTTCTCTGATTATCTGTTTAGTTTCGATTACCTCATCAACTGATGTAATCATTGGAATCATAATTGATAGGTTACCAAAGGCAGAAGCTCTGTACAGAGCTCTTAGCTGCGTTTTGAACAGTGCCCTGTTTGCAAGACACAAGCGAACAGCTCTAAGTCCCATTGCAGGATTCTGCTCTTGCTTTAGCATAAAGTACTCAGCTGTTTTATCTGCACCAATATCAAGAGTTCTTATGATGACTTTCTTGTCACCCATTGTTTCAAGAACTTTTTTATAGATTTCGTACTGTTCCTCTTCAGTTGGATAGTCAGAAGCCTGCATGAAAATATATTCACTTCTGAATAATCCAATTCCTTCAGCATCTGATGCCTTTATCAGCTCAAGATCGGCAAGTGAACCTGAGTTTGCAAACAGATTGATTTTATTTCCTGAGCGGGTAAGGGTAGGTTTTCCTCTGAACTCTTCTAGATGGGAATTTTGTACATCGTCGGTCTTTTTTATTTCGCTAAAACGCTCGATTGTTTCATTATCAGGATCAACATAAATTCGACCTGAGTTACCATCGACAATAACAAAATGACCTTCAAGATCTTCAGTTAGAGAATCACCAACGCATACAATGGTAGGTATTCCCATTGTTCTTGCAAAAATTGCAGTATGTGAACGGTTTGAACCTTTTGAGGTGACTATACCTGCAACTGCTTTTTGATCCAGCTGAACAGTTTCTGATGGAACAAGATCATCTGCTGCAAGAACTACAGATCCTTCATGATTGTAGCTGATACCCTTGTTGTTTAGGATACCATCGTGCATCATCAGAATTTCATTGATTCTTCTTGAAATATCTACAATGTCGGCAGCTCGCCCTCTCATGTAGTCGTTGTCCATTTCAAGAAACTGTTTTTCAAATTTCTGTGCAACAACTGTTACGGCATATTCAGCATTGGAGTGTTCTTTTGTAATAACGTCCTTGATAGAAGAAACATAATCTGGATCTTCAAGCATCATCTGATGGATCTGGAACACAACTGCATTTTGTTCACCAAGCTTTTCTAAAGATGCATCATAAAGAGCACCAAGCTGTGTTATTGCATGCAGACGGGCTTTTTCAAATCTCGCACATTCAGCTTTGGTGTTTTTTATTTCTTTTTTCTCATGTCCAATATCGGCTCTTTTTACAAAGCTTAATTTTCCAAATGCGATGCCTTTGTTTGCTACAGTGCCATGCAGCACAAGGTTCTGTCGGATTTTTGCCAAAGTAACACCTATTTTCTATTATGCTATGTCAATGTTATGAATTGTGATTTTATCAGTCTTCTGATTATACACAAATCAGAAATTTTAGATCTGATTGTTTTAAGTGTAGGTGAAATTATGCATTTTAGGTGGCATTCTCAAGCAGTTTTTAGATTAATATGCTCTTTCTTTAAAAAAACATCCTAAGATTATCATCACAAGTTAAGTCAACAGTGCTAATCCGTGATAAAATACGCAAAAATTTTTTTAAGGAAGTCACTCATGGAAGTTAAGACAAGATTTGCCCCATCCCCAACCGGCTTTTTACATGTTGGTGGTGCTAGAACAGCATTATTCTCATGGCTTTATGCAAAGCACTGCAAAGGTCAGTTTGTTCTTCGTATTGAGGATACAGATAGAGAACGTTCAACTCAAGAAGCAATTGATGCAATCATCGATTCAATGAAATGGCTAGAGCTGAACTGGGATGAAGGTCCTTACTATCAGACAAAACGTTTTGACAGATACCGTGAAGTTATTGACAAGCTTTTAGCAGAAGGCAAGGCATATAAGTGCTACTGCACAAAAGAGCGCGTTGATGCACTGCGTGAAGAGCAGAAGGCAAAGGGCTTAAAGCAGCGCTATGATGGCCATTGCCGTGACGATCATTCAGAGCATTCTCCTGATGAGCCTTATGTTATCCGTTTCCGTAATCCAGATGAAGGTGTAGTTGCTTTTGACGATATGGTAAAAGGCCATATTGAGGTTAAGAACAGCGAGCTTGATGATCTAATCATTCAGCGTTCTGATGGCACTCCAACCTATAATTTCTGCGTGGTAGTAGATGACTGGGATATGGGCATTACTCATGTAATCCGTGGTGATGACCATGTTAATAATACTCCTCGACAGATTAATATCTACAAAGCTTTAGGTGCACCAGTTCCTGTATTTTGCCATCTTGCTATGATTTTAGGTGATGATGGTACCAAGCTTTCAAAGCGTCATGGTGCAGTTTCAGTAATGCAGTACCGTGAGGATGGTTTCTTACCTGAAGCTCTTTTAAACTATCTTGTAAGATTAGGATGGTCTCATGGCGATCAGGAAGTTTTCTCCGTTGAAGAGATGATTAATCTGTTTACCTTAGATGCAATTACAAAGAGTGCATCAGGCTTTAATACAAAGAAATTAGAGTGGTTAAATGCTCATTATATGAAGACTCTTCCTGCAGAGACTGTAGCAAAAGAGCTTGTATGGCATTTAAACAGAATCGGGGTGACCGATTTAAGCAATGGACCTGATCCAAAGCTTGTTGTAAAGAATTACTGTGAAAGAACCCATACCTTAAAGGAGATGGCACAGAAGGCTTTATGTTACTACCAGGAAATCACTGAGTATGATCCTGCTGGTGTAAAGAAGTGGATGAAAGAAGGATCTGTTGATGTTCTAAAGGATGCACTTGCAACCCTTAGTGCTTTAACTTCATGGGATGCTCAGTCAATCGACTCTCAGCTTGAGATAATTGCAAAGAACCGTGAGATCGGTATGGGCAAGGTTGGCCAGCCACTGCGTATTGCCGTAACAGGAAGTGCAATGTCTCCTGGTATTGGTGATACCATGATGCTTGTTGGTCGTGATCGTACCTTAAAGCGTATTGAAAAAGCCATCGAGCATTTTGGAGCATAATTTTATGAAGTACTTTGTAGCACTGTCTGCATTACTGCTTGCATCTTGTTCAAGTTTTGAATTCAAGACAAATCTTGATCCTTCAAATTTTACAGAGTATTTCAAGCCATCTTCTGTTGACGAGGTAACAGAAGAGGATCTTGTTACCAAGCCTTACAGAACTGTAAAGACAGTTGAAGGTCTTTCATGTCAGGAAGATGAGAAAGATGCTGTTGCAACAGAAGCTGATGCAAGAACAAAAGCTCGCATAAAGGCTGCTGATGCAGGTGCAAATGCAATCAGATTTGACAAGTGCGTTCATCTAAAGAATACAAAGGCTTGCAGAGTTTCTATCACCTGCTATGCCGATGCTCTTATTGTAGATGACAAATAGTACTGACGACATGGGGGTTCTGGTAAAACCTATCGGTGTTATCAGAACCCCATTTGCAGATAAATTCGCAGTTCCAAGACAGCCTGGTCTAGCACCTCATGCAAAGGCTGTAATTGAATTCTATCCACCTTATGATGATGAGCAAGCTTTCGTTGGAATAGATGGCTTTTCTCATCTGCATATTCTCTTTGTTTTTGACCGCATCGACTATACAAAATTCAGAGCGCGGGTAAGACCTCCAAGGCTTGGCGGTAATATATCAATGGGCGTCTTTGCAACCAGATCTCCTTTCAGACCAAATAGAATTGGCCTTAGTGTTGTAAAGATAAACAAAGTCATAAGAGAAAAGGGTAAAGTTAAGATAGAAGTCTCTGGAGCAGATCTTGTTGACTCAACGCCGATTCTCGATATTAAGCCATATATTCCATTTGTCGATAGCATTGAATCTGCAAAAGGTGGCTTTGCATCAACAAAACCTAAGTGTCTTAATGTGCAATTTTCAGATTGTGCTTTAGAATTTTTAAAAAATGAAAATAGCGTTGATTTAAAGGCAGTAGAGGAAATTCTAAGTCAGGATCCAAGACCTGCCTATAAGGATATTCACGATAAAAAAGAGTATAGTGCCACTTTATATGGTTTTATATTCAGATTTACAGTTGATGGTGATATTCTTTGTGTGAACAGTGTTATGAAAAATGGAGATGAACATGAAGAAGAAGTATAGTCATGTGGTTTTTGATTTGGACGGCACTGTATATGACACTGAATTTGCCTATACAACGGCATTATATACTGTACTTAAAAAGTATAGGCCAGATACTGAAGAGACATTTGAATCATTAAAAAGATTCATGTCCTATACTGCAAAGAAAACACAGTCTGAACTTGGTTTTGATGGCTATGATCCAAAGGTGTTATCAAAGCAGTGGTGTTCTGTAGTACTTGAGAATGTACATACTATAAAGCCATATGATGGGGTTCTTGGGATCATTAAATATCTTAAAGAGCAGGGGATCAGACTTGGTATTGTGACATCAAGAGCTAAAACCTTTGCTGACACTAAGATTGATGCTATAAGTCCATGTCCAAACGAGCTTGTTCCTTATTTTGATGTCGTAATAAGTGCAGATGATGTTGTGCAACCAAAGCCATCAGCTGAGCCTCTTTTAAAGTATATGGAAATTACAGGCGCAGAGCGAAAAGATATCCTTTTTATTGGTGATACTCAAAGTGATATTGACTGTGCAAAGAGTGCTGGTGTTGATTTTGGTATTGCTCTTTGGGGCTCACATTTAAAATATTCAGCAAGATGTGCACATTTCTTTGCAAATCCATGGGATATTGTAGGTGCCGTTTTTTATGAGGATAACTGCTCATATCAGTGGCTAAAATGGGCAAAGGAGATCCAGGCAATCGGTCAGATTGGTCTTGCTTATTGCACTAATATTTTTGATATAGAGCGTTTTGAAAGACTAAGAGAGATTGCCTCTTCCATGGTTGCCTACATGCTGCATCAGAAGATTGATGATGTATATTCAACCTTATGTATGGATAAAGGATATATAACTCCAAAACTTGATACAAGGGCAGCTGTATTTGATGAAAAAGGAAGGATCCTTTTAGTTAAAGAGAACCGTTCAAACAAATGGTCTTTACCTGGGGGATGGTGTGATGAAGATGAAACAATCTATTCAAATATCATAAAGGAAGTCAGAGAAGAAGCCGGAATGATTGTTTATCCATACAGACTTGTCGCAATTCTTGATAAGTCAAAGTGGAATGTTTTCAGATCTGTTCAGCCATTCCATATTCTTGCTGCATTCTGTCTTTGCAGAATAGGAGAAGGATCTTTTACAAAGAATAGCGAAACATTAGAGAGACGTTTCTTTTCTCTAGATGAAATTCCTGTTAGTGAATTAAGAACAGGTACCACTACAATAGAGCAGATAAAAATGTGTTTTGATGCCTATTCTAATAAGGATTTTGCTCCAGTAATCGACTAAGGAGATTATATGAATTTCAATATTGATCTTCATTCACATACCATTGCAAGTTCACATGCCTATTCAACTATAGGAGAATATGTCGCTTTTGCAAAATCAAAAGGTATTGTGATGTTTGCAAATACAGATCATGGTCCTGCTGTACCTGATGGTGCTCATAGATGGCATTTTGGTAATCTTAAGGTTGTTCCTCATATCTTTGATAATGTAGCAGTACTTAGAGGTATTGAGGCAAATATCCTTGAAAGCGGTCAAATCGATATGGATGTACCGATTTTGAATCAGCTTGATATTGTGCTTGCAGGACTTCATCCAAATCTGACTCCAACAGATAGCGATACTCATACAAAACTTTTAATAAAAGTGATTAAGTCAGGATTAGTAGATGTAATTTCTCATCCTGGTGATATTCGCTATCCATACGATGAGCAGGCTTTTTTAGAGTGTGCGAAAGAAAATAATGTAGCAATTGAAATCAATTCATCATCTGATGTGAATTCAAGATTCAATTCAAAAGAAAGATGCATAAGAATCGGTCGTATGGCTGCAAAGATAGGTAATATCATTTCTATAGGTTCAGATGCTCATATCTGCCATTATCTTGGCAATTTTGAAAATGCTATTGATACTCTTGAAAAGGCAGGTATTAAAGAAGAGCAGATAATTAACCGAAGTGCAAAGTCGGTTCTTGATTTTTTAAGCTCAAGAGGACATTCAAATCTTCAGGATATCAAAAATCATTTTGGACTTTGATATTTATAAACTCTAGTTTCCCACATGGAAATTTAAAACAAACCTAGATGCACTCTAGCGTTGATGCTCTTTAAAAACATGTATT
>NZ_JAGFNY010000047.1 GCF_019448115.1 Succinivibrio faecicola
AGCTAAATTGGAAGGTTTTAAAAGATCTGATAAAAATCAAATGAGCTAAATAAGATCTTTTTCAGTGGGCTGTGACATCAAATCATTCAAATTATTCTAGTTATCTGAATGATAATCTTTTAGAAAGTATGAATGGTGTAAATGCAACAGCTGGCATTACTGGTAATGATAGTTTAACTGAATATTCTTTTTCAAAATCTTATACAAATGCATCGAATCCAAACAGTGCACATCAAACTGAAAAAAACAATGCCCTTTTGAGAAAAGATGAAATTGATATTTTGGGAAGTTGTTTAAGAAAGATTAAGATGAGTAACAATTCTTTAAATGATTGTTTTCGTACTCCATCAACGAAATGACATACCTCACTTTTATCCTCAACAGAAGAATAGAAGAAGTATGTCAACAAAATTAAAAGAAAAAGTAATTTTATCTATGATAATGGCCAAATTCCTTAACCAATATCGCTTTTATCCTTGGATCTTTGATGATAGGAAAATATGCCTCATTACATTCAAAATCTCTCCTATCAACATAAGCAATCCAAGTAAGCAAATGAATACTTCTGTCTATTTCAAGTGTTTTAATGAAATCATAGTATTCAAAAGCAAATGAAATAGCTGAAACATAACCTGATTTACTGATTTTAATGGTTTGCTCTTTTATATCATCGATTTGAGAACTTGATAATTTTGAAAGCTCATAATATGGAAAATAATAACTTGTTTGCCAGCCATTTTTCTTGAATATATCTAATGATTTCCAGTTATTTGATTCAACATAACAGTTTTCTTTTTTAATACTGTATTTAGAAAACAATTCACTTAATTTTCTTTCTGCAGCAATTTTGTTTTCTTCTGTAAGATTTTTAAAATCTATCCAGATTTTTTTGTTCTGCCAGTCTTTTAATTGAACAAAAGCTTTTAGAGAATCATTTAAATAAAACTCAACAGATTGACTATAATCATGAGAATTTTCAAAATCATCCATATCTTCATGGTAAACACAGTCAAATTCAATTCCGCTGTATCCATTTCCAAGTTCAAGAACTTTTTTATAGCTATCTGTTCTATGTAACCAGATTTTTTTCATATCATCTAGATCAGGTAGAACTTCAAGGGATTTATTTCCATGAAGAGTTTTTAAATTCTCTTTAAAACAGGCATAATCAGATGATGAAATATCGTTTTTACTGCTATAAATACTACTGTCAGTAATTCCTGTCAGGCCAAGAATATAGTCAAAGATAAGATCATTTGTAAAAGCTTTCTTTGTATTCTCTTTTAATGATTTATATCTATCTTTATTTTCTTTTATATATGAATCAGAGAATATTGTCCAAAAAGGAATTCTAGCCATATCCCATGTAAATGATGCAGAATTATGACCAAGGTTTCTAATAACATCTTCTCCATGATCTGAAAAATACACCATAGCCTGAAAATTAGGAATTTCTTTTACAGTTTCATAAATTTTACTTAGTACATAGTCATTGTAGTAAACCGAATTGTTATAACTATTTACAATTCTATTATCATCTGCAAATTTTATGAATTCTTGTGGATATCTTGATTGGTAAGCCGAATGATTTCCCATAAGGTGAATTACAATCAGATTCTTCTGTGAAGACAAATCCAATTTCTTAAGTTCATCAACTAGAATTTCATCAAATCTTGAACATGCAGGATCATCAATATTGTTTTCAGTATAAAATTCTTTGTCGACAGTACTTGCTATAGATGAAATTGGTGTTTCATATATGCCAATCTTACCTTGATTAGATATCCAGAAAGTTTTAAAACCACCAGCATATTTTGCAACATCAATTATTGATACTGCATCCTTAAGATCTAACCCATTGTACTGATTAATTTTTGTTAAAGCATATGTAAGTACTGGGACTGTATGTGTATGGTTTGAATAAGCATTTTCAAGAAAAACAGCATTTGGATTGTTTTTAATACTGCTCTGCCATGGTGTTGTTTCCTTGCTGTAACCATAACAGCCCATATGAGTTCTACTTAAACTTTCACCAATTACTAAAACATATGTTCCACTCTTACTATCAACAAGTCCATTAATATATTTTTTTACTACATCTTCTCTGCTTGATGACATTTGTTTGTATAGCTTATATTCATTAAGCATGATATCAGCATTTATAAATGGTTTTGTAACTTTATTTACGCTAAAGTGAGATACCAAAAAAACACCTAGTACTATCAGAATTATAAAAATAGGAAATTCTTTTGATCTGTAGAAAATAGAAAAATTATGCTCAGAGCTTGTTTTTGATAAAGCAAAAGCTAAACCTATTAGAACAAACAGGCAAACTAAAACAATCAATAATCTACCTGGTTTTACAAAAGAAATACAATAGCTACTAGCTTCTAAAAAATCTGTTTGATAGAAAGCTAAAATTGCATCTACAGATAAGACTGGATTACCAAAGGACCAATTTACTATATAGCATAATGGTAATAAACAAGGTAATAACAAAAGAGAAAATGAAAGAATTCTTACAAATATAGAAGTTAATCTAAACTTTGGCTTAATGTAGCTTAATATATGAACAAAGAATACTGCACTAAAGATTATTCCGAAAAAGAAGAAGGACTGTTTTATAAAATCACCAAACCCAAGGATTGCATCTGGTTTTGCAGAATCTTTTGCTATCAGTCTTCCTGGTATAAGGCATATTATAAAAATTAATACTAAATACCCCCCCCCACATAGTTTTTACACTATTGTTCTTATATTTAAAAAAGACTTTTAAATATAAAAAACATGATGCAGCATATAGAAACAATGAAAAGGGTATTGCTCTGGACAATAAGCAAACACAAGCAATCATGAAAACACAGAGATAAACAGGACTTTCAGTGATTTTTAATTGTGAGATTTCATTTTTTGCTGCTAAAAGAATTGAGTTGAAAAAAGATAAAAATCTACGTACAGATAGTATATTTTTAAGCATATCACTTGATACCCTCTATTTCGGAAACGAAGACAGATTATACACCAAAACCAACACAAGAAAAATTTTGTATTTTAGATTCAAATAAGAAAAGAAAGATACAGAAACATCGTTACTAAACCTCATATTCATGCGTGTTCAGAGTTACTCTGTGTTTAAAGAGTTTCTTATTTCAATATTTTTATAAAACATCATATAGGTTATAATACATATCTGTTAACAAATTAGTACATTAGCATTTTCAATAAAAGAAGCTTCAATATGAAAATCACATTTAAAGACAGAACACTTGATCTTAACAGTAGCAGAATTATGGGCATTTTAAATGTCACACCTGATTCTTTCTCAGATGGTGGCAGATACAATAATACTGATAAGGCTCTGTCTCATGCTCAAATGATGATTAAAGACGGAGCTGATATTATTGATATCGGCGGGGAATCTACTAGACCTGGTGCTACACCTGTATCAGTACAGGAAGAATTAGACAGAGTAATTCCTGTTGTTGAGAGAATTTCAAAAAATCTTGATGTGATGATTAGTATAGATACATCACAGCCTTTGGTGATGAGTGAGGCTGTAAAGGCTGGAGCTCATATTTGGAATGACATAAGAGCTTTAAGACTTGATAATGCTCTTGAAACTGCAGCAAAGCTTTGTGTTCCTGTAATCTTAATGCATATGCAGGGTAATCCAAAGACAATGCAAGTTGATCCACATTATGATGATGTTACAAAAGAGGTTAAGGATTTTCTAATCAATAGAGCTAATGATGCAATAAATGTAGGAATCAAGAAAGAAAACATCATTCTTGATTTAGGATTTGGCTTTGGAAAGTCTGTAAAACACAATTTCACACTGCTTGATAAAATGGATGAATTTGTCTCTTTAGGATATCCTGTTCTATCTGCTCTTTCACGAAAATCAATGATTGGTGCAGCCTGTTCAATAGACTGTCCTGAAAACAGAGTTACAGGCTCTGTTGCTGGTGCTCTTATAAGTATCATGAAAGGAGCTCAGATAGTAAGAGTTCATGATGTAAAAGAGACAAAGCAGGCTTTTGATGTTTACAGATCAATGTTAGAGTCAAGAAAATGATAAATGTTCTTGTAGCATGTATGTCTCCTGCACTATTGTCAGCGATTATCTGCTCAATTGCAGGACCTAGCATAATTAAAAGATTCTCAAAGCCGCTGACTCTTGTGGCTATAGGCTTTTTAACTGCTCTATCATTAAGTCATATCATCCCAGAAGCTATGGAGATGTCTGATCCTCATACCATAGGAATTGTTGTACTTGTAACAGTGCTTACTCTTACAGGCATTGAAATGTGCTTTAGTGTATCTGGTCATGATAAACATGCTGATGATAGAAATATTATCAAAAACGGTACTGTTTCAATTCTTACAGGATCGTTTTTCCATACATTCTGTGACGGTCTGGTTATAGCAAGTGCCTTTTTGGCAAATGAGAATCTTGGATATGCAGTAACAGTTGCAGTTTTAAGCCATGAAGTTGCTCATGAGCTTGGAGATTATGCAATCATGCTTGAAAACTCCATGAGTGTAAAACAGGCATATATTGTAAATATTGTGGCATTCACCGGACTTACTCTTGGTGGTATTTTAGGTTATCTGCTCATATCAAATATAAAAGAGTTTATCCATTATGCGCTTGCACTCTCTGGAGCTAGTTTCATTTATGTGTCATTATCCGATCTGCTGCCAAGACTCAAATCAGGAAGCAGTAAAAAGAAAATGATCCTAAGATTTATATTCATAATTCTTGGCGTTATAATTTCACTTATTGTTTCTCATCATGACTA
Organism: Succinivibrio faecicola; assembly: GCF_019448115.1. Taxonomy (GTDB): domain Bacteria; phylum Pseudomonadota; class Gammaproteobacteria; order Enterobacterales; family Succinivibrionaceae; genus Succinivibrio; species Succinivibrio faecicola. The sequence goes on from NZ_JAGFNY010000047.1 coordinate 4,803, forward strand.
AAAATGAATTACTCATAAACGTAAGGATTATGAAAAGATTTATATTTGTACTCTCTTTAACAATTTTTTTTGTCAGTAAGTCAATTGCAATTACTCTGCCAGCTCCACCACCTGAACTGCCAGAGACTTTGACTGACTTTAGAACTAAAGAGCAGGTTGAAGAGGACAGTGTTGTAGAGGGAAAATTAAGAAACGATAATTTTGATGATATAAATGCAGTTGCTGCACCTTTTGTTTCAGGTGACGAGCAACTAGGAATTCTTCGTTTTACCATGAATTATCAGGCTGATACAAAAATCGGAGTACCCGCTTACGGTCTGACAGTTCTTCGTTTTTATTCAAGTGAAGGTATACCACTTGAAATAACTGATGTAAAACTTGAATCTCCAGGCTTTGTGGCAGATGTTACAGCATCAGCATCAGAGCTTGTAATAAAGCAAAAAGCAGGCTGTTCAAATACATCAATGATAGTTAATATTGCACAAAGCTCAAATCCTCTTGTATTCAATCTTTCAAGCGTATATCTGAAGAATAAATCAACTCCAGTTAATACAATTCTTACTGCGCTAAAGGTAAAAACCTATGTGCAGGATAATGAGTACGTCATACCAAAGACTGTTGAAATACCAATTTCAAATCCACTTGCATCAGATGTAAATGTAAATACTCAGTCTTTTGTTGAGCTTGAAGAGCAGATGCTAAAGGCACTTGATGAAATCAGATATGACGATAATTAAAAAACTGTTAGAGCTTTGTGCTTTTTCCATATTTGCACTATCTCCCTTATCAGCTTCAGCAAGAACAATGCAGTGCCATGGCAAAGCAGAACACTGGAGAGACGTAGCCTACTCTTATGGTGTCATGAAAAAGTACAAAGAACAAAGAAACTGCATTGCATGGACTGCCTATCAGTTCTCACTACCTGAAGAACTGCTCTACTCAATGCTTTATGTTGAAAGAGGGCCTGTCAACGGTAAATGCAGAACAAATAAAAATGGAACTCAGGACTGTGGACCTGCACAAATTAACGATGTTAGATTAAAAGAGCTTACAGAATTTAATCTTACAAAAGATGATATAAAATCAAAACCCTGCCACAACATTTGGGCTATGGGTTATCTTGTAAGACGTGAAATTGAAAAGGCTGATGGAAATATCTGGAGAGGGGTTGGCAATTATCATTACAACTACTCATCTAATCAGAAAATCCACAACCGCTATGTAAGAAAGGTTAAAGCGTCATGGAAAGAGCTTAACTATAAAATAAAGAAGTATTGTGAGAGAAGGTAAATGCTTGATTAAAAGCACTCTTTTTACCTCTTATAAGTTTGTTTACTTAAGCTTTAAAAGATAAATTTTTTAAACTTCTGTAAAATCTTTTATATAACTCTTATTTGAGCAAAGTTTCTTTTTGAATTTAATCAATACAATTCGTTAGTTACTCATAAAAAATCAATAACTTAATTACAGATCACATCTTTTTAATCCTTGAACATTTATAATTGCTCAAAACATAAGGAGCCTGATGTGAAAGACTGCAGCAATATTCTTGTGATAATTGAGCCAGCTCAGGTAAGGCAACCTGCCTTGATGCGAGCTATTTCACTTTACAATATTGCAAAAAACAAAAATCATGAAGTAAAAATTACAGCAGTCCTTCCTATTGAAAAAGAAACATTTAATATAGCCTCTGTTCTTGCAGTTGACAAAAAACAGTACCATGAAGAACTTGTAAAAAAACAGTCAAGATGGTTAAAGGCTTATCTGTCTATCAATGCAATTGATATAAAGATAGAGTCAAAAGTTATATTTTCAAAAACACCCGGTAAAGATATTGCTCAGATTGCAAAGCAAATTGGAGCATCACTTTTAATAAAATCAAATGAAATACATAGTATTTTAGACAATCTGTTCTTTACATCTTTAGATACCCAGATGCTAAGACATGCACCGATTCCTGTGTGCATTGCAAAAGATATTCTCAATACGCACAAAAGACCAGTTGCAATTGCAATGGACTTTTCTGATCCTAATGATGTACTTTTAAACTATACAAATTTAAGACTGCTTCGTGAAGCTCAAAAATATGCTTTATTAACAGATGGTGAAATCTATCTTATAAATGCAATTGCTCCTGTTGTTCCACCTGTTGCAGTCGATCTTCCTGGTTTTAATCCAGAGCAGCTGTGTTCACAAATTGCATGTCAATCTAAGTATTCGATGATTGAATTTGCTAAAAGACATAAACTTAAAGAGTCAAACTGTCTTAGCAAGGAAGGACCATTAGATGAGATTATTCTTTCATTAGTTAACAGTATCAATCCATCTGCTCTATTTATTGGAACTTCAGCTAGAAAAGGTATATCTTCATATTTTATAGGAAATCTTTGCGAAGATATTCTTGATAATGCTCAGTGCGATGTATTTGTGTTAACACCAAAATCAGTTATCAGAAAAATTCCTACAACTGCTCCTTCAAAGAGTATATGCTGATTAAATGTTTCTTTAAACTGCTTTTTTCATTATATTTTAGTAGCATTCTAATTTTGCCAATTATTATGGGCAATATCTTTACTTCAAACATAATTTAAACCTATTTTGCATATTCAGAGCGATGAACGAATAATGATATAATGCCAACATTTTCTCATTAAGCTCATTTCCCAATTAGGAATTAAATGATTATGAATAGAATTCAACAGATAGTAACTGCAGTTAAAGGCGACATCGATATTAGTCTTTTAAAATTTAGTTTGTTGCTTACCTTAAGCATAGGTTTTATTACATATAGTTTTGGTTACTATAATCTAGGATTTTCACACGATTCACTTGTTCCTTGGTTGCGTGGATTCTGTATAGGTCAGCTTTCAATTGGAAGACCATTCACTTCATTTATCTATAGTATATTTGAATACTATAATAACAAAGTTATTATGGGCTTAATAAGTCTTTGCTTTATTGCTTTTTCCGTTTATATAACCGTAAGAATATTTTCCAAGCTATACAATTTTGATGAGAAAGCAAAGAAATATTTGTCAACAGCTGTAACACTCCTATACCTTTTCAATATTACATTTATTTCATTGAATGCCACATTCAGCTTTCAGATATGCTGTGATTCTCTTGCTCTTTTTAGAAGTTACGCATCACTGAATATTTTAAGTTTTAATACTTGATAAACAAGCCAAAGTGATTCAAAAGATGAGACTA
>NZ_JAGFNY010000048.1 GCF_019448115.1 Succinivibrio faecicola
ATTCCCCCGTACCTGCACCTGTGGCTCTAGGCCATAGGGGTATTATTTTTAACTTTTTGAGGTGTTGGGGAGCTTACATAGAAACAACCATGAATGATTCATTGAATTATGCTGATCTAGCAAAGCCAGCTTCTAATAATTTCTATGCACTTCTTTATTATTTAGGATACCTTACTGTAGATGGTAATAGAACTGAAGAAATTGCAGGTGAGAAAAAAACAATATACAAAATTAGAATTCCAAACCTTGAAATAAAACATAGTTTTGTACAAACCATTGAAGAGCACTTTTATAACATAGTAAATCAAGGTGAGAATAAAGCAACTATTGTTGCAAAGGCTTTGTTTGAAGAAAATTGTGAATGTGCAAAAAATAATATCTTTGATCTTCTTCAAACTTATGTATCAATAAGAGACAAAGCATCAAAGCAAAAACCTAAGAACTTTTATAAAGCTTTCTTATCAGATGTATTCAAAAAGTGTTCAACATTTATTTCTGATTTTAAAACAAACTGTGAATCAGACGATATCTGTGCAGATCTGCTTTTCATGGATAATTGTGGTAATACAGGCGTTATCATTGAAATTAACGTAGCAAATAGTGATAGAACTTTAGAAACAACCGCTTTTGATGCATTAAAACAGATTGAAGAAAAAGGCTTTGCAAGATCTTATATTTCCTATCCTTTTTTAGATTCTGTTTATTGCTATGGCATCAGTTTCTATAAAAGGCAGTGCTATATTTCTTGCAAAAAGATTAAGTAAACAATATTCATAAATCATAAATTACCATTCAAAATAATAAATGGTGTCGATGCAACAAAATCATTTCTTCCAAAGCAAAGACACCATTAAACAAAAAAGTAAATTCTCTGTTTACTAAATCACTAATCTATCTATGCTCTTAAGTCAGTTATTTTATCTGTGGCAATCAAAAGCCATAAGTAGCTGTTTTACTAGAGCTAGTCTTGGATATTTCTCTGATTCTTTTAGGTTATATCTCAATGAGTTCTGACCTGTTATTCTGTATTCATTATTCTTGCACATAGTAACAAGAGTTATCAGATAATCGTTAGAGACTTTGTGATCTTTATTAAATTCAATAATTCCACCGTTTTCATCTCCACTGATACGTTTGATACCAAGTTTTGTAGCAAGTTTTTTAAGCTTTGTAACTTCAAATAGATTTTCAGCAGCTTTTGGCAGAAAACCGAATCTGTCGATAAGTTCAACTTTCAGATCGGTAAAGTCATCATCAGATTCAACTGATGAAAGTCTCTTGTATAAAGAGAGTCTTGTATTTACATCACCAATGTAATCATCAGGGAAAAGACAAGGAATGTGCAGATCGATATCGCATTCATTCATGTTCAGATCGACTAAAGATGGCTCCTTTCCTTCCTTTAATGCCTTTACAGCATTTTCAAGCATCTGAGAGTAGAGTGCAAAACCGATTGATTCAATCTGACCTGACTGCTCCTCGCCTAATAGTTCACCTGCTCCTCTGATTTCAAGATCGTGTGTTGCAAGAACGAAGCCTGCACCTAATTCCTCAAGTGATGATATAGCCTGAAGTCTTAGTTTTGCATCTTTTGATAAGAGCTGCTCTGGTGGTGTAAACAGATAGGCATAAGCCTGGTGATGTGAACGACCAACACGTCCTCTTAGCTGATGAAGCTGAGCAAGACCTAACAGATCGGCTCTGTCAATTATGATTGTATTTGCACTTGGAACATCAAGACCATTTTCAACGATAGTAGAGCAGACAAGCAGATTATATCTTTGATGATAGAAATCATGCATTACTTTTTGCAGCTCTTTTTCATTAAGCTGGCCATGACCAATACCTATCTTTGCCTCAGGGACAAGCTCACTAAGCTGTCTTGCTCTTTGTTCAATTGTTGCAACATCGTTGTGAAGATAGTAGACCTGTCCTCCACGCTTAAGCTCACGTAATATTGCTTCACGTGTTACACTGTCCGATCTTGTTGATACAAATGTCTTAACAGCAAGTCTTGACTCTGGTGGGGTTGCAATAATAGAAAGCTCTCTCATTCCCTCCATTGCCATATTAAGAGTTCTTGGAATAGGTGTTGCAGTTAGAGTAAGAATATCTACACTTGCTCTTATCTTTTTTAGAGTCTCTTTTTGCTTTACACCGAAACGATGCTCCTCATCAACTATAATAAGTCCAAGATCTTTAAACTTTATATCCTTTGATAAAAGCTTATGGGTTCCTATGATTATATCTACAGCACCAGATTCAACCTTTCTTATTACCTCATTTTGTTCTTTTGTACTTTTAAAGCGGGAGAGTAGTTCAATAGTAATAGCAGTAGATGCAAATCTTTCTTTAAAGTTCTGATAATGCTGCTCAGCCAGAATTGTAGTAGGAACCAGAAGGGCAACCTGTTTTGAATTACTTGCAACGACAAAGGCAGCTCGTAGTGCAACTTCTGTTTTTCCAAAACCAACATCTCCACAGACAAGTCTGTCCATAGGTGTCGGCTTTTTCAGATCGTTTATAGTATTTTCAATTGCAAGCGCCTGATCTTTGGTTTCCTGATAGTTAAAGCCTGATGCAAATTCCTCAAGTGCTTTTGTAGAAACCTCAAAAGCTGTTCCCTTATTAGCTTCACGTTTTGCATAAAGATCTAAAAGTGCAGCTGCAACATCAATAACCTTATCCTGAGCCTTTCTCTTTTTCTTAGCCCAGTTGTCATTGCCAAGTTTTGATAATTGCGGATTTTCAGATCCTGAATATCTTGCAACCTTGTTAAGTGCGGTGATTGGAATATTAAGCATATCACCACCTGCATACTCGATGGTAAGATACTCGCCTTTAACTCCACCTATTACCATGGTTTTAAGACCTTTGTATCTTCCGATACCATGGTCAATATGAACCACAATCTGACCTTCACTTAATGAAGCCAGGTTCTTAATAATGGTATCCTGGCTTATACTTGCATTTTTAGAAGAGCGTTTTTGCTTTACTGCCTTGAATCCTAGTATTTCAGATTCTGTTAGATAGCAGATTTTTAAACCAGGTAAATCAAAACCTTCATCAAAGGGAGCTAATGTGAGCATCATGGTGCAATTTGAGTTTATAAACTCGTCAATTGATGAAGCTTTTAAAAGAGGATGATTATTGGTAATTGCCTCTGGGAAAATATCCTTTAAAGACTGGCGTCTTCCTTCTGACACACAGCTTAAAAGGAATCTGTAGCCATTTTCAATTCTTGAATTAATGAAGCTTATAAGATTTTTGGCACTGCTTTTATCTGATGGGACAAAAGCAATGTCTGGGATAGTTTGAACTGGTAGATTTGAATAACCTCTTTTTGAAAGAGTGTTCTCATCAAAGGCCTTTGTTACAAAATTTAAAAGCCTGTGTTCTTTAATTCTGTCAGTACACTCTTTTGCATTCATGAATACTAAGGATGGCTCTAATGATGGATGATCAGGATTTCCCTTAAACATAAGAGCTCTTTTATGAACCTCAATATCAAAATCCTGTACAGCATTAAAAACATCACCTATAAGTACAATATCAGCTTGTTTGTCTAAGTAGTCAAAAACACACTGAGTCTTATCAAAGAAAAGAGGAATATAGTATTCAATACCTGCAGGGATGGCTCCTTTTGAGACAGCCTGATAGATTGGATGATTTACAAGATTAGCACCTGTAAAATAATCTCTGTAGTTGCTTCTGAATACACTTATAGCCTCCTTATCTAATGGAAACTCATGTGATGGGAGCATGCTGACACTGTCTATTGTTTCAAACGATCTTTGAGAGTCTGGATCAAAAGTTCTGATAGAATCTACCTCATCGTCAAAAAAGTCGATTCTGTATGGATTTTTACTGCCCATAGGGAAGATATCAAGAATTGATCCTCTTATGGTGAATTCACCATGAGAGAGTACTTTTTCAACATGGTAGTAGCCACGCTCTACAAGATCGTCTTTCATCTTTGCAATATCACGGCGATCGCCTTTTTTTATGGCAAAGGAGTTTTGTTTTATATACTCAACAGGGCAGACTCTGTGCATAAGAGCACTAACTGTAGTAATTACAATTCCATCTGTAAGGTTACTAAGAGAACTTAAGATCTCAAGTCTTGATGATATGATATCCTGATGAGGAGCAATAGTATCGTATGCAAGAGTTTCAAAATCTGAAAAATAGAAGATCTTCTCTAAAGGGAGCAGTGCTTTCAGATTGCTTTTTAGGCTGATAGCATCAAAGCTGTCTTGACATATGACAAATAAAGGTCCTCTGTTTTTGTTTTCATTAGCTGCAGCCACCAAAGATGTGATAGTTGTGCTGTTTAAATTTCCTATATGCTTAATCTGGTTTGTGAAGTTCAGATTTACTGTATTTTTTATAAGTTCTTTTAAATTCATGATGTGATAGAATTGCAAGCTGTTGTTTAGATAAGTTTACCTAATATATCTTAAGAAAATGACAAATTACAGAAGTTTTATATATCTTACTATTATATTCTTGTATGTTATGTTTTTTGCATACAACATCCCTCATTTTTCAAATGATTTCCGTTATATGCTCATAGAGGGAACAGATGACAGAGTCTCTTCAGTTGCTGATATTGTTCTGTCTCAGTACAGACATTATTTTACCTGGGGTGGAAGAACACCTCCTCATGTATTGGCACAATTACTTTTACTTTCTGGTAAACTTGCCGGAGCTTTTGCTACAGCACTGTGTTTTGTACTTTTGATTTATCTTGTCAATGTCCTTGCAAAGGGAAGTTTTGTAAATCCATTAAAAATTGAAAGTACAGCTCTTTTAATGTCATTCTCACTGCTATATCTTTGTCTTAGAAATTTCGGTGAGGTACTTTTTATGCTTGTTACCTCCTGCAATTATCTTTTTACAACGACATTTGTCCTTTTAATCCTGGTGCCTTTTGTAAAGGCTTTAGAAAGTGACAAAGATGATAGTAGCTTATCTAAAGGTTTTGTTTTAAAAAATATCTTCAATTCTTTAATCTTTTTATGTGGCCTTACTGCTGGCTGGTGCAATGAGAATACAGGCTTTGCACTTTGCTTTGTGACTTTTTTATATCTTGTATACATGTTAAGAAAAAAGAAGCTGTCAGCATTTATGGTTGCAGGCTTTACAGGAATGTGCACTGGCTTTTTGATACTTGTTCTGTCACCTGGTAATGCAGCAAGAATGCATATGATGGAAAGCACAGGAGGATTTGATTATTTTTCACATATCTTTACAGCTATAGGTGTGTTTAATCTATCCTTACTTGAGAATCTGCCACTGATTATTGCATTTTTATATCTTCTTTTTACCGTATATAAAAAAGGGCTTATAAAAAAGTACAAACAGAGTATAGTTTGCACCTTATATCTGTATGCAATAGGTTTTGTATCATTGTCTGTTATGATATTCTCTCCTAATTTTCCTGCACGATCAGCAACAGTATTTACTGTATTCACTCTTATCGCTTCTTTAAAACTTTACTATATTCTGAAAAAAGAGCAGATAACAGTTGTAAACAGAGCATTCTTCTATTCATATTCAGTAATTTTTTCACTATATTTTCTTATCACGGCAACTAATGCTCTTGAGTGTCTATCAAGACTTAATGATGAGTTTGTTCAACGGGAAAACAGCATAAAAGAGCAGATAGCAAATGGTAAAACAGATCTTGTTGTAAAGCCATTTTCTGTTGTATCATCTCGTTATATTTTTGTAGGTGATATTCACGCGGATAGTAATTATTTTGCAAACAAGATCTTAAGTCGATACTACAGGATTTCAAGTATTGTAAGAACCTGTGATGAGATAAAGACACTACCACATTCTGATCTTCTAATAATCCAGAGCAAAACGGTGTTTAAATGCAAAGCAAACTAGAGCCTTTAAAGGCATTGCTAAATTCAATAAGTTCAAATACCAGTGTCAAAGAGGATGAGCTTTTACATAATCTAATTGTGCTTCGTAATACTAAGAAAGTTGATCAAAAGCTCTCTTCATTCAATGGTGTTGAAGTAAAAGATCTGATGAACAAGAGTAGTTATGATCTTAAAAAAAATTATGTAAAGAATCTTCTTGAGCCTGCTTTTTCTGATAAATTAAGATCAGTAAAGAAAAAAGAAAAGATAAAAAAGACAGCTCTTAATAAATAGAAATGATTAAGATATTTGCTCTTGAAAATGTTTTTGTGAACATGACATGTCGACATGTCCATTAATATCTTAAGATTTAGATAAGAGCAAAAAGTCTGAAATTTGTATTATCAAAATTAACAAACCTCCTTATTTTGCACCGTAAGATTCATGTTTTATGAACATATTCTGTGCATTTAAGGAGGTTTTAAAGTCTAACTTTTAGTCGTTCTGATTTGCAATTTTAGCTGAATCAATCTTCATGGCATTCCAGACATTGTTGGTGATCCTTGATGTCTTAGCAGGAGTTGGCTGCATGAAGTACATTGTCTTTAGCTTTTCCTCTGAGAGCATGATGCTTTCATTGTTCTTAAGCTCATCAGATACATTGGCCATAGCTTCATCTACAGGAAGAATATAACCCATTTCATCAGACAGTTTCTTTGCATTTTCAGGTGTTAACAGCCAGTTAAACCATTTCATTGCATTGTCATAGTTCTTAGCTCCACGTGGTACAGTCCAGCTGTCAAACCACATGATTGAGCCTTCCTTTGGAATTACATACTCAATGTCATATTTGTTCTTTCCATGAGCAGCTAAGTGACGGCTCTGAATAAAGTCGCCAGAATAACCGATGGCAGCACAGATTTCGCCTGATGCAAGATCGGTTACATAGCGGTTAGACTGGAAGTAAGCTGTATTAGATGCAAGCTTTGTCAGGATGTCTTTAGCTTCTTCAAAATCCTTTGGATTTGTAGAGATAGGATCTTTCTTTAAATAGTGCTGAACTGCAGAGATAACTTCGATAGGGGAATCGATGATTGCAATACCACACTTTTTAAGTTTGTCAGAGTTTTCTTTCTTGAATAGGAAGTCCCAAGAATCAATCTTGTAGTCTTTGCCAAAAATCTCTTCAATTTTCTGTTTGTTATAACCAATACCGATTGAAATTTCGATATATGGATAAGCATAGTCATTGTTAGGATCTAAAGTTGCAAGTTTTTCAAGTCTTGCTCTGTTCTGTTTAACCCAGTTTGGGATCTTTGAGTGATCAATCTTTTGAAGTGCACCTGATTTAGCCATTCTTGGTACATAATAGCTAACAACAATAGCAGCATCAAAACCGGTGTTGCCAGCAAGAAGTCTAGCTTCCTGAAGTTCGTTTGAATCATACTCAACGTATGTTGTTTTTAATCCTGTGTCCTTTTCAAAATCTGATACTGTATGCTCACCGATATTGTAGCTCCAGTTCCAAATATTAACCTGATTGCTTTCTTCAGAAAATGCGCAGTTAGAGGTACTTGCAACAGCACCTAAAACGCAAAGAGACATTAGCTTCTTTATCATTTTAACCTCATTAGTAAAGAGAATTTCGATCCTAGTTGCACAGGATCACCAAAGGATAGTAAAACATGACCTAACAAAATAGTCAATTAAAGAACAAAACAAATGAAATAAACGTCAGAAATATCAAAATGGATCAATTATTTTGATAACTAATTTCCTGATTGCGTTATTTAATCTTACCCAAGATCTTTAGCAAAACGCCGAAGATCTTATTTAAAATTAAATAGTTATTTTAAATCTCTAAGTTAT
>NZ_JAGFNY010000049.1 GCF_019448115.1 Succinivibrio faecicola
CGTAGACGAAGAGCTTGAACAGAGAATTGCTAATAGCGGTAACCTTTACCTTATCAGAGGTAAATTAAGCACTGCTGCTACCATTGATAGTGCTACTGGTGATGATGGTAAATCAATTCCTGCGTTTAAAGGTAAATCTGTAAATAAATTACCAGCCCATTCCTGTGCTGACTTAGATGTTACCTTTGCTTCAGGACATAAAAATAGAATTATTGTCCGTTACAACCCTAACTGTACTGACAATGATAAACGCTCTATCTTAAGAACTAATATCCCTAAAGACAGATTGGGAGCTAAACAGATTTACCTGCTCTATAGACTTAGATGGGCTATTGAACTGTTTAACAAAGCAAATAAACGCAGTAACTGCTTAAAAAGCATTAACTCAGCTAATGAGAATATCATTCTCTCTTTTATCCTGTTGTCTTTAGCAGTTTCTATCATCAAAACCTTTACCGGTCTTAAATGTGCCAAAGGAAATAGTTTTGAATGGATTTCTATGCTAAAGCTCCATAAACAGAATGACTGCTTTGAGGTTTTATTCAATGCATTACTTTTTCGTAAGTCATCCACTGTATATCAAATTTTTAAAGAACTTCTCGATGACATAGCTCTGCGCTGTCAAAGAACAAAGCCATCTAATCGAGATATTGTTAACTTAAAAGATCTGCCTACATTAGTATGGCAGATCATTAACCAACCAAACCCTTCTGCTAAAATTGCTTAAGGTCTTGGGTATGATTAAATAATATTGCTTTAGCTTTAATTCTATCTGCATCTTCAACTGTTTCATTAGCTGATAATGTATACGACAGATCAGCAGTTGGTGATATCACCGTAAAAGGCGGCGCATCAAGAATTCATGGAGACATGTTCAAGATGTATGAGGAACAAATTAAGCTTGCTAACAAGAAAAAAGCAAAGAATGTCATCCTTTTAATAGGTGACGGTATGGGAGATAGCGAAATCACTGCTGCAAGAAATTTTGCTCACGGTGCTGGTGGTGCTTTCAAGGGTCTTGATGCGCTCCCTATTACAGGTCAGTATACTCACTATTCCTTAAACAAGGATACTAAAAAGCCTGTTTATGTTACTGATTCTGCAGCATCTGCTACTGCCTGGTCTATCGGCGTAAAGTCATATAACGGTGCAATCGGTGTTGATGTAAACGGAAAAATCCATACAAATATCATTGAGCTTGCTAAGAAGAACGGTCTTGCAACAGGCGACATCTCAACAGCAGAAATCCAGGATGCCACACCTGCAGCACCAATTGCCCATGTTAACCACAGAAAATGCTATGGTCCAAAGGTAACTGCAGAAAAATGCCCTGAGTTCCTAACTGAAAAGGGTGGTCTTGGTTCTATCTCTGAACAGATTATTAACGCCAGAGCAGATGTTGTAATGGGTGGAGGTATGAAGTCTTTCAAAGAATTATCAAATGATCCAAAATTTGCTGGCAAGACACTTCTTGAAATTGCAAAGGCAAAAGGATTTAACGTTGTTACAAACGCAGATGAACTATCTAAAGTAACTACAGCAGATCAGAATAAACCAGTTTTAGGTCTCTTTGCTGAAGGTAATATGCCTGTAAGATTAAAGGGCCCCCAGGCTTCTTTACACGGTAATCTTGAAAAAGACGCTGTTAAATGCGAAGTTAATAAGGATAGAAACAGTTCGATCCCAACTCTTGCACAGATGACAAAGAAGTCAATTGAATTACTAAGCAAGAATAAGAAAGGCTTCTTCTTACAGGTTGAAGGAGCATCAATCGATAAGCAGGCTCATGCAAACAATCCATGTGGTCAGTTCGGTGAAACTATGGATTTAGATGAAGCTGTACAGGTTGCACTTGATTTTGCTAAGAAAGATGGAAACACATTAGTTATCGTAACAGCTGATCATGCTCATGCAACTCAGATCTGCTATGAAGATGCAAAAGCTCCTGGTTATACTCAGAAGGTTCTGACTCACGACGGTGCTCCTATGACTATCTCTTATGGCAACTCAGAAGATGTTAATGACTCAGGCCACACAGGTGCTCAGCTAAAGGTTGGTGCCTATGGTCCAGCATCAGTTAATGTCTTAGGTTTAACTGACCAGACTGATATCTTTAAAACCATTACGAACGCATTAAATCTAAAGTAAATTCTAGAAATCACATCCTGACACTTGGATGTGATTTTTTATTTCATTTCATACAAATTTATTTACATCATTTTTATTATGTCCTTTTCTTATCAAAAGTCATATTTAAGCCTTTTGATAAAACTCACAATCCTGATTTTGAAGAAAACAAACTGATCACAGAAATTGTTAAAACTGCATTCTAAACTAAACTTAGGCATTAAAGTTTGGAGTCAAAATGGCTGTTGAGTTATTCAATAATATCAAAACATGTGTAGGAAAAATTGACGGCTCAAAGATCATTGATGCTCAAGGGCAGATTATTGGATATACAGATGAAAAGAAACTTCTGTTTATGGATATAAATAAGGTCACGGTTGCCCATGTTAAGCAAAGTTGTCTGTTTACAAAACATGGTCGAACATTATGTCTATTCACAGAAAACGAAATCAGGGACAGTATGAATAAACTTTTTATAAAAATCGACGGTGATAGGATTGTTGATACTAGCAATTACCTAAAGGGTTATATAAAGGGGGAATCATCTATCCCTAAAAATATAGTTTTAGCTGCTATGCTACTTGTTTATACAATCGATTTATTTTAGCGATTTCCTTACATTTTTATAGGCAAGGTAAAACAACCTTGCCTTTTCTTTTAATTACTATAATTTACTAATAGTAATTGTTACTAATTACTTAATTTTCTTAAAAAAAATTATCCGAAAACAAGCATGCAAAATTGTTAGTGAATGATAAAAATAATGAAGATCAAAAGGTTATTGATAATAATTATTTTGAAAAATAGGCACGGAATATTTGTGAATTGCACATTTTACAAATATCTTATTGATTTATAAGATAATTTTTTATTATCTCCGTTGTAGTTTTTGCATAAACTTGCTAAAGTTCACAAATTTTACTTTAGTTTGCATATTAAATTTTTCTTTTTTTCTTAACTACTCTATATTAAGAGTGTACAAAAAATTATAACAATAAATAACACTGAAAGATTACTATCAAGAAACAATCAAACAAACAATCTTTAAGAATCACAATGAATGATTCTAAAGAAGGAGATTATTATGTGCATGCTTATCTGTCTTATTGCTGCCCTGATTGCAATCTACTCTAACAGAGGTCGTTTAAGTATATTATCAATTATCTATGTTTTAGCAGCAGGTATCTGTTTTGCTGAAAATGTCGGCATCTATATGAATGGAGGTAATTTCATAGATACTGGCATTTCAAACATCTTTAACGGAGTTCTGATTGTATTAGGAGGAGTTGCATTCCAGCTAGTATTAGAAATTGGATTTATCCAGTTCCTAAGAAATCATTATAGTGCTTAATCACTGACTGCATTTATTCAACGACACAAGCAAAAGGAGATCATAACGATCTCCTTTTGAATTTTGTTATAATTAGTTATCAAATACACTGTTATAACATTCCTATGAGAACAATAGAATTACTTGCCCCAGCCAAAAATCTTACTTGTGCAATTGCTGCAATTAATGCAGGAGCTGATGCTGTATACATTGGCGGTCCATCTTATGGAGCTAGAGTAAATGCAGCAAACAGTTTAGAAGATATAAAAGCTGTATGCGATTATGCCCACCTGTTTGGAGCAAAAGTTCATGTAACCATAAATACAATTCTTACCGATAAAGAATTAGAAACTGCACGTGAATTAACATTCAAGCTATATGAAATTGGTGTAGATGCTCTGATTATCCAGGATTTAGGCCTAATTAATGGAGAGTTACCTCCATTAGAGATTCATGCAAGTACTCAGCAGGATAATTCTACTGTTGAAAAAGTTTGTTTTCTTGAAAAGGCAGGATTCTCTCAGGTTGTTCTTGCAAGAGAGCTTAGTATCAATCAGATAAAGGAGATCCATAGTAAAACAAATGTAAAACTTGAAGCATTTGTGCATGGAGCTTTATGTGTTGGCGTTTCAGGACGTTGTTATTTGAGCTATGCTCTAACAAAAAGAAGTGCTAATCGCGGTGAATGCTCACAGCTGTGCAGAGTTCCTCAAACATTGACCGACTCTCTTGGAAATGTTCTTGCTAAAGATAAATACCTTTTATCTATGAAAGATCTGAATCAGAGCAAGAACCTTGAAGAAATGATTGATGCTGGTATTAGCTCATTCAAGATAGAAGGCAGGTTAAAAGATGAAAATTATGTAAAAAACGTTACTGCATTCTATCGTAAGAAATTAGATAAAATTCTCGAAAAAAGGGCAGATCTAAAAAGAAGTTCTTTTGGAGAATCAATTCTTCTGTTTACTCCTGACGTTAATAAAAGTTTCAACAGAGGATTTACTGAATACAATACCCACGAAAAGAAAGATAACTATGCAAACTTTGATGCACCAGGATTCGTGGGAGTTGAAATAGGTAAACTCGTAAGCCAAAAGGGAAATGATTTAACTTTTGCTCTTAAAAAGAAAGTTTCTCTTAATAATGGAGATTCTATAAATTACTATAACGCACAGGGTAATTTAGAAGGATTTAGAATCAGCAAAGTAAAAAATCAGAATACTGCAGAAATTTTTCAGGATATCGAAAAAATCCAATCCGGTACATTATTCTACAGGAACAAGGATGCTGAATTTGAAAGAGATTTGCTAGATCCAAAATCAGCCATAAGAAAACTAAAACTTTATCTAGAATACTCTGAAACTGAAGATGGCATTAAGCTTTCAGGTACAGATGAGTGTGGAATTACTCAGAGTGTAGAAGCTCATCTTGAGAATGCACAAATGGCAAATGATGTTGATAAATTAAAAAATAACATCGAAGCAAAATTAGGAAGATTAGGAGATAGCATCTACTCACTAGAGAATCTTTCTATTAACCTAAGCTACAGCCATTTTGTACCACAAAGTGTTCTGAATAATCTTAGAAGAGAGCTTATTGACAGCCTAAACAGCCAAAAACAGAATATCAAAAAGAAAACAGAGCATGACTTTTCAAAAGCACCAGAGCTTCCTGAAAAAGAAAAGGATCTAGGTTTTAAAGCGAACATATATAACCAGAAAGCAAAGGATTTTTATCTTTCACATGGAAGTCTTTGTGCTGCTGATGCATATGAAAAAACAAATCCAGGTCCTAACGAATGCGTGCTCATATCTAAACACTGTTTGAGATACTGTTTTAATATGTGCCCAAAGCGACATCACGTAAAGGCACAAGACTTGTTTTTACAGATTGGTGCAGAAAAATTCAGATTAGAATTTGACTGCAAAAACTGTTTTATGAAACTGATTGGACCTGTAAAACACTGATCTTATGCCTGAGGCTGTTTTTTACATTCTTTGTGAGCATAGTACTCTTGTTTTTTCTTAATCAGCATTTCTTCAGCGTTTCTTACAAGATCATCAACAGTCATATATGGATATGTGACTCGAGATGAAAATCCTATGCATACTGATAATTCATGATCGTTAACTTTAGACCAGATCTCTATCAATCTGTTTAATTCAATTAGTTTAATGTCTAGTTCAAACAAGCTTATAGACAGAAATACAGAGAATTTATCGCCGCTGATTCTGTAAATAAAGCCTTTTTTAGCAAATACAGATTCTAGGCACTCATATAAACCTTTGATTAAGTAATCCCCCCTCTCGTGACCAAATGTATTATTGATATTCTTCAATCCATTTATATCAACCAAAATAGAACACAATTCAGGAACCTTATCTGTTTTTAAAGTTACTCTGTCAGTGTCATAAGCTTTTTTGTAATATGCCTTAGTCAAAGTGTCCTTCATAACTTCTAAAGACAGGGAATTAGCTTTAAACAAGAGGAACTGAATAATGAATGTAATCAGTAAAGTTATGAAGATACATAATAATGAATTTACGAAGATAACCTTCAAGAATAAATCGTTTTCTCCTGACTTTTTATTTTTCACAACAAGAAATAATTTTGTGTTTAGAATAATTCGTGGATTTTTATATAACTGATTGTTGTCATCTGCTAAGAAATCTGAATTTATGTTGATTCCTGACTCAACTCCTTCAACTATAATGTTTGCCATTTTCTCCAAATCTGATTCGATTATATTCCCGTCTCGATCAACAAGACTAATCTGAACATCAAATTTATTTTCAAGAAACTTTATGGCATTTTGAAGTTGTTCAAGATGTATAGCTACACCAGTTACACCTAAAAATTTTCCTGTTTTATCTGTAATTCTGTTATCAAAAAAGATTGTTAGCTTGTCTGAAGATATTTCTTCTTTTTCAACGACTAAATCAAGATCCTTATTCTTTGATAAAAACCTTGTATACCATTTATCAATTTCATTTGATTCAGGAGAGATTATTTTTTTAAGTCCATTAGATGAATAGTATTTTTTTGTCTTATCAGAAACAACATAACAAAAATCGTATCCGTATCCGTTTTTGATTCCTCTAAGATAGCTCTTAATACTTTTTTCACTCTCAGAATTTTCATTAAAAAGAAGATCAACTAAATAATCATCTTTAGCAATACTGTTAGAATTAATCAAAGGCTTAATAATTGATTCTTTTAAATGATCCTTAATTACCTGTGAAATAACATGGTTAGACTCCTGTATACCCCTTTCAGTCATTTTCTTAACGGTATATACAGATACAGCTGTTAATAATATAAAACTTAAAAAAATACCAACAAAAACAAGCGCATAAACCTTGCCTTGTTTTTCATAAGAGTGGAGTCGACTTACAGATCTTAAATTCATATATTTTGATATCTTCCAATTAAGGTTATTCCGATTTGGAACAAAAAAATACACGGATTCCTTTCAAATGTAGTATGTAACCGCAATATTTTTTTTGTCTGATATCAAAAATTCACGTCTAAGAAGAGATTATTTATCTTACCTAAGACCTTAAGACATTATTGTCAAAAGGGTTAGGTTGGTTAACGATCTGCCATACTAACAATGGTAGAT
>NZ_JAGFNY010000050.1 GCF_019448115.1 Succinivibrio faecicola
GTAAAAAGGATCACAGGAGAGAGATTGGTAAAGACTTTTTTTATATAAGAGGTCTTATCAATATAATAACCACCATTCTGGATGATATAAGAAAAATCCTCATTTCCTATAGGCAGTTGTTTAAAGCATTTATCACTCATAGTCTTTTTCCGTATTTTTGTTTACTTGCTTTATTTAAGTTTAATAATCAATTGTTTGAAATCACTCAATTTAAAAGCTTTATTTTTGATAACAAATTTATTGATTTTGCTATTTAATTTTTCTGCAAGAAACTTCACACTGCTTGTTATAGAAACTGATGCCATAGCAGTAGATAGCTTTAACTGATGAATCATCAAGATACTCATCTGCATATCTCATTTCTTCTATCTGCTTGAGTGCCTTTTGAGTACCTTCTGGTAATTCTTTTTTTGAATTTACTGCTTTAATCTCAATGATAACAGCAATCTTCTGCCTTTCATTCATGAATATTAAATCAGCATAACCATCACCTGATTCACTGTTTGATTTAAAGTCAGTTATGAAGTTAGAACAGTTTGTAAATACTCCTGATAAGAATCCATGATAGAAGTTCTCTTTCTTTGCCTTTGTTGCAAAATCTCTTATTGATACATAGGATTTTAAAAGGTCAAAGATGTTATCTGATGCACTTTCACTATCACCTTCAAACAGAGCTTTTGCTATAAGCTTTGCCTTATTCTCTCCTTGATTTACTATAGTATCAAAGTGCTCTTTTATGTTCTTTATAAAACACTGACGGATTTCTCTGTTTGGGATCTTAAGTGAGTAGATGGTCTTATCTTCTCCAGAAATATTCTCTGTTCTGTAGCTATCTACTGTAAGATATCCTGTAAAAAGTAATAATGTGTAGAAATCCTCAGCTTTGTGCATTGATAAATCATCATAATTCATTGAATCATTGATGGTTGTCTCTATACACTCACCATCCATAAGCTTTTGCATATTCTCATTATCTTCATCTGAAAGATATCCAACATATGACAATAATGCATTACTTGAGGTTGAGTTTATCCAGAAATTTGGTGCAATTATCGGGTTGCTACTTGCTTTTCTTTTTATTGCATAGTCTATGAATGAGACTAAAACCCAAGGACAGAACATTTCCTGTTCATAGAATCTGTAACCATCATAATTCTCTTTTACAAAAGGGAAGTAATTATCAAGCTCATAATCTTTTAATAACTTTTCAGCCTCTTCTTTTGTAAAGCCTATCATTGAATCATAATCTGAATTTTCTGAGATTATAGTATTTACATAAAGGTTGTTTACACCCGTAAAAATACTGTTCTTTGCTACCTTTAGACAGCCTGTGAGTACTATCTTTTTAATTGGAAATTCTTCTTTTGATAAAGAACTTGGTGTAATCTTCATCACATTAAAAAATGAGCTCATCAGTGCTACCATTTCATTGTGATAACCTTTCTCTGATGCCTTTGCTAAAGGAACATCATACTCATCGATTAAAATTATGACTTTCTTTTTATAGTGCTTATAAAGACAGTTTGATAGAAATTCTAAAGCTTCCTTTACATATCCCATAGAATTTATATCACACAGAAAATCTCTTTTTAGGTATTTTCTATAATTTTCAATATCTTCTTTTGACAGATTCTTACTGCTTAATAAAAAGTCATAATCAGAAAATAGCCTTACTACGATACGTGCTAATGCATCATAGGCTTGTTCAAAAGTATCTCCATATGCACTTTTAAGAGAAATGAAAATAACAGGGAACTGTCCTAAGTATTTATCTGTAAATTCTTTATCTTTTAGAATCTCAAGACCATCAAAGAGTTTTTCTTTATACTCTCTATCTGAACTACCATCTTTAGCAACGCTTAAAAAGGATTTGAACATGTTCATTAAAAGAGTTTTACCAAAACGTCTTGGTCTTGTGAAAAGGATAACGGAAGCTGAGTTTTCAAAAACTTTCTTTATGTAGGAGGATTTATCTATATAATAGTAATCCTCTTTTCTAAGTACAGAGAATTCCTCTGTTCCAAATGGCAGTTTTTTGAAGTTCTTATCACTCATAGTCTTTATCCGTATTTGTGTTTACTTGCTTTATTTTAGCCTAAATATACTTTGATTCAACATTTATAATGAACATTTTCAATAAAGAACAATCATTAAAAAAAAGATCACAAATGACAGCTTATCTATTTAATTTGTCCAATTTTCACATTAAAGCCATTAAAGAATTCCTTGTTAAGAGAATTTGCCATCAGAATGACAGAAATTTCATTAAATTAGTTTTGACACATTTATCTGACAATTCAAATGAACATTCATTCATGCACCGCTAATAATCATAAACACATTTTTTTTGAACATATATCATAATTTACATGTATTTTTGCTCAATGAATGTGCACTTGCATATAAGACCTTGATAGAAAGTTTTAAGACAACTACTCTCTTTTTAGGAGAATATACAGTTATGAATACAAACGAAACTTATGTATCTTATAAACCATTAAATACTCTGTTAGATAGCCTTGCTCAATCTAAAACAGAGTTTATAAAAAAAGCTAATATCACTGACTGCGAATTTGAGGATCTTGAATCTTGCAATCTTGGTTGTATAAGTGCAAGAGTCATTATGAATGTAGCATCAGCTCTTAATATCAATGCTGATACACTACTGTCTGTTTTATCTAATAAATTCGATGAAAAACAACTAAGTCATATTTACTCTGATCCTGACAAACAGTTTATTAAAATTAAAAGATATGATGTTTTGTTTGATGATAAAGGCAGTAATAAGATTTCATTTATTGAACACAGATATGACAGAGAAATACTAGTATCCGGCTGCTATTGCAAAAAAATGGGGATTTTAAATCCTGACAAGCTTAAATGCTTCAAGATCTCAGGTGATTTTATGTCACCTCTCATTTGCAATAATGACTATGTGATAGTTGAATGTAAAGAAGAATTACCTATCATAGACGGTCAGATTTATGCCTTTGCCGATAAAGATCATGGAATTATGGTAAGACGGTTTATTTCTCCTTTGCATGGTGGTCTGATTTTAAGATCGGATAATCCATCTGTTGATGATTTTTACTTAAGCAAAGATGAAAAGAACTCTATTTTTATTATCGGAAAAGTAATAGAAAGATCTGGATGTGTTTTAGAGTAGCTTTAAAAGCAGTTTAAGGATAATTCTAGAACGACTATAGACTAGATTTGAATAGCAGTTAACAAAGTTTAGACATCATGTCTGTAGTTAAATGACATTGCAAGGGTGTTGCCATCAACTGTATTTAAAGAGCCACCTAAAGGAACACCAGTTGCAATTCTTGTGACCTTAACAGACATTTTTTTTGCCATTGCTGCAATATATGATGCTGTAACATCCCCTTCAACTGTCTGTCCTAATGCAAGAATAACTTCTTGAATATGTTCTTTTTCAATTCTGCCTTTCAATAGATCAAGACCGATTGCTTCAGGACCAATGCCATCAAGAGGTGAGATATGACCGTGCAACACAAAATAGCTTCCCTTAAATGAGGAGCTGTTTTCAATAGCTTCAATATCGTTAGGATGCTCGACAACACAGATTGTTCTTTGTGTAGCTCTTTGAGCTGATGAGCAGAGTTTACACTCCTCTCCTTCATTATCTGTATAATTTCTGCACTTTGGACAATAGGAAATCTTATCCATAGCATCTGTTAAGGCTTTAGCAAGACCAAGTCCCTCTTTGCGTTTTCTGTCTAACAGATAATAAGCTATTCTCGAGGCACTTGCAGGGCCAACTCCTGGCTGGACCTGCAATGCTCTTATAAGCTCATCAAGAAGTGTGCTTGATGACATATGTTTTTTCTATCACTAAAATGGCATCTTAAAGCCAGGAGGTAACTGCATACCGCCAGTTACCTGAGATAATTTTTCCTTTGACTGAACTTCAACACGTCTTGTTGCATCATTAAAAGCAGCAGCGATTAAGTCCTCAGCAATTTCCTTGTCCTCAAAAACGCTGTCATCAATCTCTACACGGCGAACCTCATGTGAACCGTTCATGGTTACCTTAACCATGCCTGCACCTGATTCACCGGTTACTTCCATTGAAGCAATCTCTGCTTGAGCTTTCTGCAAACGCTCCTGCATCATCTGAGCCTGCTTCATCATATTTCCCATATTAAACATGTTATTATTCATCCTTTAAAAATCAAACTTGTAGAATGATAATTCATTGAATGTTTTTTTGCAAACAAAGAGAATATCTGTACCATCAAGAAACGTTTAACTTTATAACTCTCTGTTTCAATCAATCTTGTATATTCTATTTACAATTATATCAATCCTGTCTTTTATCTCATCATAGGCTCTAGTATCTGATTTAATATCAAGACTCATTATCTTTTTGACTAATGAGACAATTTCATCTTTACTCTCATTGTCACAAAGGATAAAAGGTACAGATTCAAGATGTGATCGTAAAACCTTAAGCTGAGAGAATTTCTTTTCAAAATAGAACTTCATCAGTGATGAGTTTAAAATGCCAACAACATAGTATGGGTCAAGTATCTCATCATTTAAAATAAAGAAATTAGCTGAATTAAGTGTAAGCAACTGACTGTCATCTATTGCACAAACAGGATAGCGTGAAATAAATCTGTAGATTATTCTGCCCTTTTTTCTGTACATTGTCTCTTTTGCCATCTGCTGAAATGATGAATAGTCAGACGAAACATAATTATCAGGGGTATCTACATAAAATTTGTGAATATCAAAGCCTCTTATAACACACTGTGTATCATCACTCTTTTGTGTTTTTAATGATCTTTCATTTGATCCTGTTACTATTCCCATTACAAAGGTTGCATGATCTTTTAGATAAACACAGTTTTTACTCTCATCAATTCTTTTTAGGATCTTAGCTTCACTATCCTGAATTCTAAAGTTAAAGTCCATTAAAGGTCTTTCTCGTCTTATAACATACGATCTGTCTTTAATGTTGACTATAACCTCTCCTTTTGGATATCTGTGCTTTGATTTTTCAAGCGTTAGAATAATACTGTGGGACTGTACATCATGAAATACGTCACCAAGATATCTTACAGCCTTTACTCTTGCTGTTTTTTCAATTTCAGATCTGACTATGGCATGCGATGCAACTGATAAAATTGCCTCTGGCAGAATAAAATGTATAAGTCCGTTCTCTTTTAATACCTTAAGATACCGTTCAACAAACAGATCGGCTAGAAATGGACGTTTTCTTGCAGCACTTTTAAGAGTCTTCTGATATCTGCAACAGATTGTGTCATCCTCAATAACAGAATATGGTGGATTTGATATGACTACATCTGGCTGCACACTGCATCTGTAGGTGATGCCATCACCTTTTTTTAGATGAACCTTTAAAAACTCATCAGTAAGATCATATGAATTTAAATAAAGATTTACTCTTGCAAGAGTTACAGAAAACTCATCAAGATCACAGCCAAAAAGATTGTTTACATCTGCTCCTCTTTTTAAAAGACGTAAAAGAAGATTTCCAGATGAACAGCATGGATCTAAAAATACTCTGCCCTGACTTATATCAAGAGTTGATACACAAATATCAGACAGGTACTCAGGTGTATAGTATCTCTCTTCACCTTGTGCATTAGTAAGCTGCTTTACAGTCTGATAGATTAAACCTAGAGTATCCTCAAAAGGAACAAAGGTAAGCTTGAATTTTGGCAGGCGTTTACTTATCTTGTAAAGTGTCTTTAGTGGGGATTTTTTTATGATGCCATCAAAGAGAAACTGACTTTGTGCAAGCTCGATGTCCCCATCAAGATATGCTTTTAAATAGAATGAATTTACATTCGTCTTAATCTTATCTGACGATTTTAAAAGCTGCAGTAAACACTCTAAAAATAAAGCTGTAACATAATGAGTGCTGTTTTCAAATCCTGATATAACTTTTGGGATCTGTTTATAATTTACCGATCCTTTTGATATATAATTGTCATAAAGTTTACTGACTTTTGTCTGTAAACACTGTGATTTGTGCAGACTCATTTACCACCATCTTTTTGTTGTAATTCTTGCACAGTATCTATCAATCTTCAACTATGTGATATGAAGATTTTTGTAAAGCAAATTTATATAAGGCAAGCAAAATAAGCCTTCAAAACAATAGTTTTCTTATATTGATACCCATACTGATAAATACAGCGGATTTTAGATAGAAATGAACAGCGTTGAGATTTTAAAACTGTCAGACTACAGAATTAGTCATCTGTCTAAATCACTTTATGTTTTTTATCTGACCGATCTTGTACAAAAGGGTATTAATGTAATCGATCTTGCGTCAGCTGCAAGTTATCTATTTAGTAGCTCAAAGGACTTTCCTACAAATGCAAACATAGAAACTGCTGTTTTATGTCTTGATGAGCTTGAAAGGTTTTCCTTAATAAAGAAAACAAAAGAAACAGATAACTGGCAGGGATGTATGTTTACTCTGCCACTTTACTCTGTACAACTTGATGGCAATATGCCGTCAAGAGCATTTACTCTTGATGAAAAATGGACTCCATCTGAGAATTTTAAAAACTCTGCCTTGCTTTGCGGACTTGAAGATTACTCATATACACAGGCTGAACTAAAATCATTTATTTCTTACTGGAATAACAGACAGGAATTTAGAAATCAGTCCGGCTGGGAGAGAACATTTGCTACAAGACTTTTAAGACAAAGACAGACAAGGGTTAAAAAGGATTATAAAAATCAGGATAATCAAAAGAATAATACAAGTATTGTACAAAGTGCAGGAACTGATATAAATCCAACTTTAAATCCTATATTTTCAGCAACATCATCAAGTAATGGCTATGATTCAAACTGCATGGCAGATAATTCTAATGGTGCTTTTAATATTGTTAATATCTCAAATTGTCACAGCCCACTGAAAAAGATCTGATTTAGCTCAGTCAGTTTTGACTAAAAGTCAGCTCAATCATTTTGGATT
>NZ_JAGFNY010000051.1 GCF_019448115.1 Succinivibrio faecicola
TCTGATTGCATGGAGAGCAAAATTATTTTATATGTTTTTTAAATTATTTGCTTGACAGATCGCCGTTCTCTATATAGTGAGGATAATAATATGGCACGTAAAAATAAGTATTCAGAAGAATTTATTAAGACCGCAGTTTCTAGAGTAAATGCTGGAATTGCTCAAGTACAGGTAGCTAATGAATTAGGTATAAAGCCTCAAACTCTTAGCCGATGGTGTATAGCAGCGAAAAAGGGAATGTCATTAGAAGAGAAAAACGAATCTGATGAAATCAGAAGATTGAAAAAAGAGCTAGAAAAAGCAAAAGCAGAGAATGAATTTCTAAAAAAAGCTGCGGCGTTCTTTGCCAAGAGCCTGTAGCAAAGTACGCATTTATCAAGAAAAGTATAAAAGACAGGCTAATAGGAAAAGGCACCATGATCCCTTTAAGAAGGGCAATAGCTCTTCTAGAAGTAAGCGTAAGTGGTTATTACAAATGGATCCTTTCTGACAAGGAACATAAAAACGGTGTTATTCACAGTGATGTAGAAGTTCTTATAGCAGTTAAAGATGTAATAAAGGAATCCAATAACACAGTTCCTGGTGCAGTAAGAGTTCATCACGAACTTGATAAAAAAGGATTTAAAGTTTCACATAAACGACTTGTGGAAATAATGCGAGCCAACGGCATATACCATAAGTACCATAGAAAATATGTCGTAACCACTGATAGCAATCATAATCTTGCTCGAGCAGAAAACCTAATAAACAGGCAATTTAATTCATTTAAGAGAATGAAGCATGGTGTGGCGATATTACATATATTCCCACTGATGAAGGGTGGCTCTATCTGGCTTCTGTTGTTGACATAGCTACAAGATGCCTTGTTGGGTATAAGTTTGGTGCAACAATGGATACAGATTTAATTTGCAACGCTTTATTGATGGCGATTAAAGACGAAAATCCATCTATGGGCACGATATTTCATTCAGACCAAGGCTCTCAATATTGTTCTCATCAGTTTCAAGAACTGTTGGTAGCAATGGGGTTGAAAACTTCCATGAGTAGAAGAGGACAATGCTGGGACAATGCTGTTGCAGAATCATTCTGGGCTACATTGAAAAGAGAATGTTTGCCTGCCTGTGGGGCATTTACTACAAGAAGTGAAGGAATAAAGGTGATCGAAAGATGGATTTCGTATTATAATGGCTTTAGACCTCATTCAGCATTGGGGATGAAGTCTCCATATCAATATCGAAGTCAGCATTAACTTTGATTATATGGGTAAAATTACGGGATAATTAATTCCACTTTTGGCCCCAGTTCCAGATCTTGGGGATGATTTATATTTAGATCATATAAGAGCATTTACTCTTTCAAAAATTGACAAAGCTAAGTAATAGAATTAACGTGTATGATAAAGAAGATGACTGATATAGACCTACCAATTCTTTTTAACCAAAAAGTGGAATGTTGTGGGTGTGCAACATGTTATGCTGTATGCCCTAAAGAAGCTGTATACCTGACAGAAGACGAAAAAGGGTTTATATATCCTAAAATTAATTCAAAAAAATGTGTAAGATGTGGCCTTTGTATAAAGATATGTCCTATTAAAGAGCAAAAACAAGATTAGAGGAAGCAAAATTTAATACTAGCAGTCATTCATGTCGTGTCGCATTGCATATAACGTGAAAAAGGATCATCCTTTTCATAAAAATGATATTAAGCATTTACTAGACCTTTATCTGTTGGTGTATAAGGTCTACAGTTCCAAGAACTGTTGGTTGCAATGGGGTTGAAAACTTCCATGAGCAGAAGAGGTCAAAGCTGGGACAATGCTGTTGCAGAATCATTCTGGGCTACATTGAAAAGAGAATGTTTGCCTGCCTGTGGGGCATTTACTACAAGAAGTGAAGGAATAAAGGTGATCGAAAGATGGATTTCGTATTATAATGGCTTTAGACCTCATTCAGCATTGGGGATGAAGTCTCCATATCAATATCGAAGTCAGCATTAACTTTGATTATATGGGTAAAATTACGGGATAATTAATTCCACTTTTGCCCCCTGTTCCATAGTGGTTAATTTAAAGATAATTGGATGACAGTTTTATGTGCAAAACAAACTCACGTTATTTTATATTTGATGTTCCAACAGAACCAGGCATAAAGAATGTTATAAAAACAGGAATTGCTGTTCTAAAGAGTATTATATATAAAGCTATATTGTTCACTGCTAATCCAAATATAAAAGAAAAAAAATATAAAGTTTCTGTTTGTGCAATTTTTAAGAATGAAGCCCCATATATTCGAGAGTGGCTCGAGTTTAATCACCTTGTAGGTATAGAACATTTTTATTTGTACAACAATAACTCTGAAGATGATTACTTAAAAGTATTGCAACCATATATTGATGCAGGTATGGTTACCTTAGTTCAATGGCCGCATAATCAAAAACAGATGGCTTCATATCAAGATTGCATAAAAAAATATTCTTGCGAGACGAATTGGCTTGGATTTATAGATATAGATGAATTCATAGTGCCGAAGTCTACAGATAATATTTATGATTTTTTAAAAACTTTTGAAAGAAAAGCTGGAGCTGTTAATATATATTGGCGATTATTTGGAACTTCTGGTTTTTTAGATCGGGATCTTGATGGTTTAGTTTCAGAAGATCTTACTGTTTGTTGGCCTAAATATTGTGATATTGGAAAATGTTTTTACAATACAGCATTCAAATTTGATCCTGATTCAAAGAAAAACATAAATCTTCATCATAAATTTTGGGCGAACCATAAAGGAATAGATATACCGCCTGTTAATATATTTAATCATATATGTGTTTGTAATAGAAATATTGCAGATTCATTTGATTTTCCAATTCAAATAAATCATTATTTTACTAAGTCATATAAAGAATACGCAAAGAAAAAAGAAAAAGGTGATGTGTATTTTACTATTAATCCACATGATGAAATGTATTTCTATGAGCATGAAATGAAGTGCACTAGTACTGATTATTCAGCCTATAAGTACATAGTAAAATTAAAGCTTAAATTTGGTAGAAAAGTATGAAAAATTATGATGTTGGAATATTGACTTTTTGGAATGTTCCTAATTATGGAACATTTGCTCAAGCTTATGCGTTACAAAAAATTCTTGATTATTTTTATCCTAATAAAGAAGTTAAACAGATTTCTCATTTAGATAAAAAACATTATGATTTTTACTTTAATTTAAAATCATACTATAAGAGTTTTCCTAAATGGAAAAGAACCTATTGGAAAGGTTTTTTTTTAAAGAATAGTGATTTTATAGAACGCAAAAAACACATATTTTTTGAAGCGTATGACAGAATTCCTCATACAGAGGAAATTTCGAATAAAAATTATCGTGAATTTAAATTTGATACTGTGTTTTTAGGTAGCGATATAATATGGGACTTTAGTTTAGAGCCTTTTAATCAAGATCCTATGCTTTTTGGAGGGAACATCAATGCAAGATCCATCAACTCATATGCAGCAAGCTTTGGTACTATAAAATTAGGGATGGATATTCCAAAATACGTATTGACATTGGTAGATAAGATGAATCACATCTCTGTAAGGGATGAAAACTCGGCAAACATTGTAGAGCATATTACAGGAAAAAAACCTGCTGTAGTGCTAGATCCTGTTTGGATTTGGAATTTTAACAATGATAGGGAGATTCTAAATCCATATGAGGAAGATGCATATATTCTCATTTATGGTCAGGATTTTACTGATGGTTTTATTAGAAATCTAGTAAAATATGCTAAAAAGCATAAACTAAAGACAATTGCGTTAGACTGTAATAATGATAGATATAATTGGTGTGATAAGTTAATAAAACAAGAAAATTTGGATCCTATGTTATGGATAGGATACTTTAAATCAGCAAAGATTATTGCAACAAGCACTTTTCATGGTATCACATTTGGCCTTCTATTTAATAAAAAAATAGCTTTTTGTAAAACAAATTTTATAATTGCAAAAATTGGTAAAATGCTAAAACAATTAAAGATTTACGATATTTTTAATGATGCAGATAATGTTGAATATATGTTCGATTATGATTGGGATTATTCATTTATAAATTCATATATTGTTCACGAAAGAAAAAAATCCATTGAATTTCTAAAGAAATCTTGTGAATAAAGGTATGCAATCAAATAAAAAAGCAGTTTTAAGTGGTGTCTTTTGGAAATTGTCGGAAGGACTTTCTTCACAGATTGTATCTTTAGTAGTTTCGATTATTCTTGCAAGAATAATAGCTCCATCCGAGTATGGAGTTATTTCGTTAGTTATGGTATTTATCACAATTTCTAGCGTGTTTATTTCTAGTGGCTTTGGATCAGCTTTAATCCAAAAAAAAAATGCAGATGATTTAGACTTCTCATCTGTATTTTATTTTTCTTTGTTTTTTACATCACTGATATATTTAACAATTTTTTGTTTATCAAGTGTTATTTCAAATTTTTTTGAAATGCCTATTTTAGAACCTTTGTTAAAAGTTCTGTCTGTTAGTATTATTATTATGGGGGTTAATTCAGTACAACAAGCGTATATTTCAAGAAAAATGAAGTTTAAAAAATTTTTCTATGCGTCTTTTATTGGAACTTTTTTTTCTGCTGTTATTGGAGTAAGTTTTGCCTTAAAAGGATTGGGAGTATGGGCTTTAGTAGCTCAGGCGTTGACAAATAATATTGTAGACACTTTTATACTATTTATTTCCATCACCTGGCGCCCCAAATTATTATTTTCTTATAAAAGATTAAAATCATTGTTCTCATACGGCTGGAAAATTTTACTTCAAAGCTTTGTAATTCAAATATATGCTAGTCTTAGAAGTATTATAATAGGAAAGTTTTATACAAGTTCGGATCTTGCTTATTTTACAAAGGGAAATCAATTTCCAAATTTGATTAGTTCAAATATTGATTCAGCAATTAATACAGTTCTTTTTCCTGTTATGTCAATGACGCAAGATTCATTAGAACGAGTTAAGTCTATGGCAAGAAAAACAACGCAAGTAACATCGTATGTAATGAATCCTATATTAATCGGTTTAGCTACTATAGCAGACTCGTTTGTTTTACTGATTCTTACTGATAAATGGCTTCCATGTGTTCCATATTTTAGAATATGTTGTTTTATATTGTTGTTCCGTGCTCCTCAGACTGCTATATTACAAGCAATCAAGGCAGTTGGAAGGAGTGATTGTGTTCTAAAAGTCGATTTTCCAATTAGAATTTTTGCTTTGATAGTTCTTCTAATATCTATACAATACGGAGTTTTATTTTTAGCTTTTTCTGAATTGTTGATTACTATTTTTGGTACTGTTCTATACGCTAGAGTTGCAAAAGAAATAATTGGGTATTCTGGTAAGGAAGTGTGTATTGATTTTCTTATTAATACTTTTTTATCAATTATAATGGGATTTTTTGCTTGGGTAGCAGGTTTAATTTTTCCTGATCTATCTTTATTAAAGATGTTATTTCAAATATCAATTGGCATCTTAATATATATACTACTATCTGTGGTAACAAAGAACGAAAATTTTTATTATGTTATTAATATATTATTAGAATCAATGAATCGATTAAAGAAATAGTTTTGTATGTTTAAGAATATAAAGCCCTTAGTTTATGCTGTAAAACACAAGAATGGTGATGTAATAAAAAACAGTTCATCTGGAGGTGCATTTACTGCGTTATCAGATGTTTTTCTCAAAGAAGGTAATGCTGTAGCGAGTTGTATTTATAATTATAGAAACGATAGGGTTGAATTTAGAATATATGATGATGTCGAAACAAGAAATCTAGCTAGAGGATCAAAATACATTCAAGCAAATATAGACGATGGATTCAAGAAGTTGGTGGTTTGGCTTAATGATAATCCAAATAGGAATCTTTTAGTTGTTGGCTCAGGATGTCAAATGGAAGGTCTGAGATTGCTTTTAGAATTCAAAAAATTAAGAGAAAGAGCCATTTTGGTTGATTTTATATGTCATGGTGCAACAAGTTCTGGTCTTTGGCAGGAATATATAAAGAATAAAGGAATTAAAGGTAAGATTGATTTTCTTTGTTTTAAAGATAAAAGAGTTAATTGGCATAATCCAACTGCTTTTGCAAAAGTAAAAGGAAAAGAAGTATCTATAAAAGACTTTTCTGAATGGTTTTATGGAGGATGGGCTATAAGAGAATCATGCTACGATTGTCCTTTCACTAAAATTAATAGAAATACGGATATAACCATAGGTGATTTTTGGGGAATAGAAAATGTTATTCCTGATTTTGCTGATCCTATGGGTGTGTCTTTGATGATAATTCAAAGTGAAAGAGGCTACTCTCTTTTTGAAAAAATAAAAGACTCAATTATATTTAGAGAATGCTCTCAACAGGATTGCTTACAGCCAAGATTAAAATCACCTCCAGATTGTCCCAAAGACAGAGAATTATTTTGGCACGATATTCAAATGAAAGGTTTAGAGTATTGTTCAAGGAATTATAAAGAAGTAGTTCCAGAGTATTTCTTTTGTCATTGTTTTATAAAAAAAGTAAAGTCGATTGCTAGAAAACTATTTCATTCAAGTTGGTTTAAAAAACTATAATTTTTCATACCCAAGATCTTAGTAACTAATTAAAAATCAAGTTTTTTTATTAAATTACTACCTGACAGTCAACCTGCTAGTAAAGTTCTTTAAAAATTTGATACACAAATCAATAAGTTAAAAAAAAATAACTTTTTGTTAAAACGACTGATTTTAGTCCCTAAACTCCCGTCACCCTAGTTTACAACATGGGTGACATTCCTCACAAAATACTCCAATTTAATTATTTTCCATTTGTTTTTTAAGTAGAAGTTACGCATCACTGAATATTTTAAGTTTTAATACTTGATAAACAAGCCAAAGTGATTCAAAAGATGAGACTA
>NZ_JAGFNY010000052.1 GCF_019448115.1 Succinivibrio faecicola
TTTTTATGTACTGATGGGCGTAACTAAGCCGATTTTGATGTTTTTCGGTATAATCATAAAGTCGGGATAAGTGGTGTGAGAGGGGCGAGCCTAAACTCCCCCTACTCGATTATACATTACAGTGATCTTTTGTATATAGGAAGAATTGTTGCCTGGGTATTTTTAAATACATCTTTAATCTGAGCTAAAAATACTTCTGCAGTTGCAAGACTGTCTATTAACGCATTATGAGCCTCATATTCAGGCAGATTCCTTCTTTCCCTTATTGAACTTAGTCTTACATCAATATTAGGATTAGCCATATTAAGCTTTCTTTCAATTTCCATAGTATCTAGCACAAGAAAAGGCAGGGGATCTTTTTTTCTTAGTTTTAGAATTTTCCTTATAAAGCCGCACTCAATATAAGAGCAGTGAACAAGGATGATTTTTCCTGAAATCTTTTCTAGAAGTTCATAAATGGCAATTGAGATATCCTTGCCGTTTGCAA
This sequence comes from Succinivibrio faecicola, assembly GCF_019448115.1. Taxonomy (GTDB): domain Bacteria; phylum Pseudomonadota; class Gammaproteobacteria; order Enterobacterales; family Succinivibrionaceae; genus Succinivibrio; species Succinivibrio faecicola. The sequence continues at coordinate 488 of NZ_JAGFNY010000052.1, forward strand.
GCAGTTCGGGGGTTATTTGATTTATTACAGCAGATTCCTTTTTTATTACATCTTCCTTGTTTTTTATATAGTAATGAAAGGTTGAATTGAACTGTATTGCTGATCTTGTTATATCAATACCGCCAATAGACAAGATCTGATCGTTTTCAATATCAAGACCAGTTGTTTCAAAATCTATGGATGTTATCTGACACTGCTTAATAGGAGTATCTTTGGTAACTGGTATTTTTTTATAAAACTGACGTAGCTCATCAGGGCAGTGTTTTGATGAGCTGAATTTTTCAATCCTTTTGTTAAGTATCTGTATAGGATCAAATAAACTGAAAAGTCCCATTAGAGAATCCCTCGACCAGGAGCAAATCTGAATTGTGCTGCTTTCTGGTGTTTTGCGATAATTCTGAAAGCATCTCTTAAATGATTTCTTTCAAACTGGCTTAAATCTTCTGGATTTATATTATTTGTAAGTTCTTTGCCATCAGCAAGGCTTCTTAGCTGATGATTAAATCTAACATGATTTAAGAAGGTATAAGCCTCTGCAAGCTCTTTGTAATCGACTTCCTTTAACAGATCACTTTTTACTGCAGTTTCAAGTCTTTCATATGTATCAGTTGACAGACAATTTGCTGCGATTCCGTAGATTCTTGCAAGTTCAATTATCAAGTTAATCGCCTGCTTTTTAATATTAAGATATGGATTGTTGTTGCCATCCTTCATAAGTACAAACTGTCTGAATGTACCTAAAGGAGGAGCAACATTTGTTGATATGGATACTAAGGTTGCAAGGAATCTGCTGTTTTCCTTTGCTTTATTAACAAGATGTTCTCTAAGCTCCTTTACAAGTCCAACATTACCGTAGATTGCTCTCATATCAAGGAAGACAGAGCTTGCAAGGATAGCTTCTTGAGTTGTATTGAGGATCCAGTCGTTGTAATACTCCTTCCACTTATCGATAGAGCACAGATACTTCTCATTTGAAGCCATAAAATTTCCATCGCAAAGTGTATAACCGCATTTATCAAGATTGGTATTAACAAAGTTTGCAAGCTCCCTAAAATATGCGAGCTCATTTTCATCCGGCTCAGACTGAGTAATTATGCAGTTATCCTGATCTGATAGGAATTGAACTTCAGAGCGAGCCTGAGAGCCTGCAGCAACAAATGCAAAAGGCATAGGAGGCTCACCGATTTTATTCTGGGCTATTTTAATTAAAGCTTGGCAGAAAGTATCAGCTATATGACTCATTACTTTCTGAATTGTATGTGGCTTTACATTCATCTGCACTAAAGTTTCAAAAATCTCTCTTTTCTGCTCTGATAATCTTACAAGTTTATCGACAGTTTTTGCTCTTGTAATTCTCTGACACAGATAAATAGCCTGAAGCTGAGTATTCTGAAGAAGACTTGTAGTTGAAACAGATCCATAGATTTTTGAATTTTTAAGAACAGGCAGATTCTTGATGTTGTACATTACCATGATTTCAAGAGCATCATAAATTGATTTATCAGCATCTATAGTCATTACATTTGAAGTCATGATAGTTGATATTGGCATGTTTATATCAAGAGCTTTAGCAACAGCCTTAAGGGTAATGTCTGATTTTGTAACAATACCTAAAAGTTTTTCATTCTCCATTACCATTGCAAGATCTGTATTGTGTTCACCAAGTGTAATTGCAGTATGGCAAATAGAGGTATCCTTAGTTACTACAGCAAGATCGTGGGTACATACAGAATCGATACTTTTATTGTGGTAGGAGCCATTTTCATTACCACTCATTTCATCAGCATAATTATGTGATGAAGACAATCTAATCCATTCTTTAGAGTTAAAATAATCTCCGACAGATTTGTTTTTGGCAATAAGAAACTGAAGAACGTTTTTAGGTATCAGATACAATAGAGTATTCTCAAGGAAAACGACTTTATAGTCAGATTCTCCTTCTTTATCAATCTGAGTAAAACCGAAAGTGTCTCCTACAGACAGTCTAGCTCTTAAAGAGTTATCAATTTTATTTCTTTCCTCAACGCAACCTGCTCTAACCATGAAAAGACCCGCGCCTGCAAGATCTTCATTTTCAATGCAGTCATCTTTTGCATGATATGAGATTTCTATTTTGGTTGCGGTTGCATCTTTTTCAAGATCATTTAACTGTGAGAAAGGATATGTCTGTGAAATAAACTCGTATATGTTAGGTAATAAAGACTTGTCCATAGCTTATTCCTTGGTTGAAACCTTATGTATAAGAATAATTATAGACTTGTAAACGGTTACATGGTAGTGATCTGAATGATATGGTTCAAAATCTTGAAAAAAAACCTGCTCATTTTATGAACAGGTTTTTTGAGTATTATTCAGAAATTATAAAGCTGAATCAGATTTTTCACTTTCAGTTTCAGTCTTTTCTGAATTTTCATTGATGTAAGGTTCAGATGGACGCTTTGTATCGATTGATCTTGTGCTTACTCCTGAGAAGCGGTTTGAGTAACCACCTGCAAGAGTAGATCTTTCAAAGTCAGCACCTGACTCATAGTCACGGCCTGATGGAACAGACTGATAATCTACAGCATGAAGTTCTGGGTTAGAGATACCTTCAATACCATCTAGATTAGCATTCTTAAGACCGCCTGCTCGTACACTCTTTTCAAAATCAAAACCAGTTTCAAAATCTCTTGAAGGAGTAGACTTTGTAAAATCTACATCATAGTCATCGCCTGATTTCATTTCTTCAAAGGTATATAAACGCTCTTTTACCTTATATGGCTCAACAGTAGCGATCTTTGATTCTGCAGCAGGAGCCTTAGCAGGAGTACCAATACGGCGTGGCTTTGCAACAGGTTTTGCCTGATCATTTTCAGCTTTAGCCTTTTTGTGTTTTGGCTCTCTTACGGCATTTTGATTTTCTTCAATGTTTGAAGCTTTGCTCTGACGCTGCTTATTCTGCTTTTGAGCTTTTACCTGATCTTTTTCCTGATCCTGTTTTTTGTTTTTAGGCTCATTAGTACGTTCGTTCTTCTCATTTCGTGAAGGACGCTCATTCTTACCGTTTTTACCTTTGTTCTGACGCTTTGCATTGTCAGCCTTATTCTGCTGGTTGTTACGGTTTTTGCCTTTAGAATTCTTAGAATTCTTGTTGCGAACAGGCTCTTTCTTTTCATCTGATGAGAACAGTGAACCGAAGAATGACATTACAGAGGATAAAAGTGAAGGGCTGTTATCCTTGGCTTTCTTCTGATTCTTGTTCTGCTTCTTAGATGAAACCTTAGGAGTAGAGATGGTTGAAGAAAGAATATCTGCATTGATTGCAGGAGTATCGCTTGACTCTCTGTTTGACTGAGCATTATCAACGATCTTCTTGAGCATTGGATTTTCAAGGAAATTTTCAGATTTCTGACGGTTTTCCTTATCAAGATCTCTTAAAACCTCAAGAGAATTGATATTGCTTTCCTTGCTCAGAGGAGTCTGGATGCAACGGTTAACCTGATATTCCTGTGGCATATATGTCTTTTCAGGAATAATGGTGATTCTGGTCTTTGTACGCTCTTCAATTGCGGCAAGAGCAGCTCTCTTCTCATTAAGGATAAAGGTTGCAACCTCAACTGATGCGATAGCAAATACGTCACCTGCATTCTCCTTGTGAGCCTCTTCCTCAATCAGACGGAGAATAGATAGAGCAAGAGATGAAGAATCACGGCATGTTCCCTGACCGTTACACATTGGGCATACATGAGAGCTGGTCTCTTCAAGAGATGGTCTTAATCTCTGACGGGACATTTCAAGTAAGCCAAAGCGAGATAATCTTGAGAACTGAATTCTTGCTCTGTCCTGACGAACAGCTTCGCGCATTCTGTTTTCTATTTCACGCTGATTCTTAAGAGGGCTCATATCGATAAAATCGATAACTACAAGACCACCAACGTCTCTTAATCTTAACTGACGTGCAATTTCTTCGGCTGCTTCGATGTTAGTCTGAAGCGCTGTTTCTTCAATGTCTCCACCCTTAGTAGCCTTTGCAGAATTAACATCGATTGATGTTAAAGCCTCAGTAGGATCAATAACGATAGCACCACCAGATGGAAGTCTTACCTCACGCTGGTAAGCTGTATCAATCTGAGACTCAATCTGGAATTTGCTAAATAAAGGTATATCACCGTTATACAGATGAACCTTAGATGCAAATTCTGGACGAACAAGCTCAATGTAGTGAAGGATCTGCTTGTATGCATCCTGACTGTCTACAAGGATTTCGCCAATATCTGGGCGTAGATAATCACGAATAGCACGAAGTGCAATATTTGATTCTTGGTGAATTAAGAAAGGAGCTGGACGTGATTGAGCTGCCTGCTTAATCATTGTCCATAATTTGGTTAGGATTGATAAGTCCCACTCTAATTCTTCTGCGCTCTTGCCAACACCTGCAGTACGAACGATAACGCCCATTCCATCTGGTACAGTAAGTCCTTTTAGTGCAGCCTTAAGTTCTGTACGATCCTCACCTTCAATACGACGTGAGATACCGCCAGCTCTTGGGTTGTTTGGCATTAGAACAAGATAAGAACCTGCAAGGGAAACGAAGGTAGTTAAGGCAGCACCTTTAAGTCCGCGTTCTTCTTTTTCAATCTGAACGATAACTTCCTGACCTTCCTTAAGAGCAGAGCGTACCTGTGCATGGTCATTAAAATTGGTGCCAGCTGGGTAGTACTCTCTTGCAATTTCCTTTAAAGGAAGAAAGCCATGTCTTTCTACACCGTAGTCAACGAATGCAGCCTCAAGGCTAGGTTCAATACGAGTGATAGTACCTTTATAGATATTAGCTTTCTTATTTGCATGCTGTGGGGATTCAATGTCGAGATCATACAGCTTCTGACCATCAACTAGAGCAACACGAACTTCTTCAAGCTGAGTTGCATTAATTAACATTCTCTTCACGAGAAAATTCCCTTTTGTAAGGTCTGTAAAAACAATAGTCTAATCCAGGGCCAAAAATGACTCCTGCCATAGCCCTTTGTCTACAGAACAAGTTTTTATTACACCTTTGTAAAAACGCGCCATCACCTTCATAAAGGAGGGGGCTTTACAAGGCAGCCTTAATCAACGTCTTTCTCAGATTCAGTATTCTGTTTTTGTAAGAACCACCAATCTGCCGCGAGGCATCCCCCGCAGACGAACGATTAACTAATAACGAGCAGAAACCATGAACAAAGCGATTACCGTACCCGTGAGTGTATTATGCCATATTTTTTTAGAATTAATCACTTTAAAGACCTTATTCTTATGGCAATTTTAAAAAATTTGAACTGCGACATTAGCAAAAGGAAAGATCTGTATTAAGAAAACTTGATTGAAATTTGATAAAATGCCCGAAGAAAATAATTTAGGAACGGCAAATGTCAGAAAAAAAGGTTGTATCAAAATCAGTAAGTTATAACGAAGCTACCGAGAATGATGATGGTCAGAGACTTGATAATTATCTAGCAAGAGTGCTCAAGGGTGTGCCAAGAAGCATGCTGTACCGAATCTTGAGAAGAGGTGAGGTTAGAGTAAATAAGGGACGTGTTTCGCCATCTTACAAGTTAAGACAGGGAGATATCATAAGAATTCCTCCTGTAACTGTTACAGAAGGTCCTGTCACTATACCATCATCTAATCTTCATCTTGTACAAGACTTAAAGGACAGGATCCTTTTTGAAAATGAAGATCTGATAGTTGTCGATAAGCCGGCAGGTCTTGCATCTCATGGTGGTAGTGGAATTGAATTTGGACTTATTGAAGCATTAAGGGCTCTAAAGCCAGAAGAACGTTTTTTAGAGCTGGCCCACCGTCTTGATAAGGAGACATCAGGCTGTCTTATTGTTTCAAAAAGAAGATCTGCTCTTAGAAACCTTCATGAACAGTTCAGACAGAGAGTTGTCAAAAAAAGATATCTAACATTGGTTCCTGGTAAGTGGGACAGAAGAATAAAGCTTGTTGATGCCCCTCTTATCAGAAATGAGCTGCGCTCTGGCGAAAGAATGGTTGAAGTAAACAGAAAACTAGGTGATCCTTCATCAACAGGTTTTGAAATTGTTGAGAGCTATGAAGGCGCAACTTTAGTTGCTGCAATGCCTCATACAGGAAGAACTCATCAGATCCGTGTCCATACTGCTTATGTAAAGCATCCTGTAGGCGGAGATGAAAAATATGGCGACAAAGAGTTTAATGCTTATTTAAGGTCCATTGGTTTAAAGCGAATGTTTCTGCATGCATTTAAGATTACTTTTAAAAATCCAAAAGATGGTTCTTTACTAAAAATTGAAGCACCGCTGCCAGATGAGCTTGAACAGGCCCTTGAAACATTCAGAAAATTAAGCAACCAAGGTTAATTACTCGAGTTTCCCAGATAAAAAATTTAATTAAACCTAGATACACTCTAGTGTTGATGCTCTTTAAAAACTTGTA
>NZ_JAGFNY010000053.1 GCF_019448115.1 Succinivibrio faecicola
GGTGCATCAAATTTAACAGAATTCTATTCTCTGTATAAAACATGCTTGCTTCACAACACTGATTTTAGAACATACATGAAGGCAGTCATTACAAAAATGATGCTTCATGTTAACGAGATTGAATTTGAAAAGGATGCTAAAGGAACAATTACTGGTTATAAAGACCATAAAATTTCCTCTGAGATCCTTGATAAATTGATGCCATGGAATATGGCTTAACAGGAAGGTCTGAAAATTTTATTTCAGACCATTTACAAATTTTTTGAGTAATAGGTACAAAAGTGACAGCTTTTAAAACAGCGAAATTTAAGATTCAAGGTGGCAAGCCGTTAGATGGAGAGGTTAAGATTTCCGGAGCTAAAAATGCAGCTTTGCCAATTCTCCTTTCAACAATTCTCACTTCAGATACAGTAGTATTAAAAAATGTTCCAGATTTAGCAGATGTAAAAACAAGTTTTAAACTCTTGCAGGATCTCGGAAAGCATTGCACATATGATGCTCAATCAGGTGAAGCAGTTATTTCAGGCGCAGTTACAAGCTTTGTAGCATCTTATGAATTAGTGAAAACCATGAGAGCCTCTATTATGGCTTTAGGTCCTCTTGTTGCATTCTGTGGTCAGGCTGAAGTTTCCTTACCTGGAGGTTGCGCAATTGGAGCAAGACCAGTTGATTTACATATTAAAGGTCTTCAGGCTATGGGAGCACAGATCAAGCTTGATGATGGTTACATAAAGGCTACTGCTATAGGATCCGGACGACTTCAGGGTGGACATATTGTTATGGATAAAGTTTCAGTTACAGGAACTGAAAACCTAATGATGGCAGCATGTCTTGGAAATGGTACAACTATTATTGATAACGCTGCTTTAGAGCCTGAAATCGTAGATTTGGCACATTGCTTAAATAAAATGGGCGCCAAAATTAAAGGTGAAGGAACACCAAGACTTGAAATTGAAGGTGTTGAAAAACTTCATGGATGCGAGCATTCAGTTGTAGCAGATAGAATTGAAGCTGGTACATATCTGATTGCTGGTATTGCAACACATGGTGTTGTAACCTGCCTGAACACATTGCCATCATCACTTGAATCTGTTTTACAAAAATTAAGACAGGCAAATGCACTTATTACTGTTGATGGAACAAGTATCACTGCAGATATGAGAAATCGTCAGATTAAACCTGTTGATGTTGTTACCGCACCTCATCCTGGTTTCCCAACAGATATGCAGGCTCAAATGACTGTTTTAAATACCCTTTCTGACGGTGTAAGCTCTGTTACAGAGACTATCTTTGAGAATAGATTTATGCATATAGCGGAGCTTATTCGAATGGGGGCACACATTGAAATAAGAGGTAATACTGTGATTTGTGAAGGTGTACCTCAACTTAAAGGTGCACAGGTAATGTCATCCGATCTAAGAGCTTCAGCATCATTGGTTATTGCAGGTCTTGCTGCAGAAGGTACTACTATTGTTGACAGAATCTATCATATGGATAGAGGATATGAACACATCGAAACAAAAGTAGGAAGTCTTGGCGGAATAATCGAAAGAATATATTAGTATGTTTGATTTAAGTCCCTATAACACATTTGGTTTAAAAGTTAAGTCAAAAGATGGCTTGATTGTAAATGACGTCGCGGATTTGAGACGAGTTCATTCAGAAAACATAATTGTTCTTGGTCAAGGATCAGACGTTCTTTTTACTGATGATTTTGATGGGACAGTACTAATAAATAATATTAAGTCGCTGAATATAGATTTTGTTGATGGAAAGTACATCGTAAAAGTTGGAGGCGGTGTAAATTTCGATCAGTTGATAGTTTCTTTGATCGAAAAGAGGATTTTCGGTTTAGAAAATCTGTCATATATTCCTGGTACTGTTGGTGCTTCTCCTGTACAAAATATTGGAGCTTATGGCATTGAAATAGGCGACTATATAAAAGAAGTTACAGCTTATGATCTTCAGCGACACATTATTCAGACATTCTCAAAAGAAGAGTGTGAGTTTGGATACAGAACATCGTATTTTAAAACTCATAAGAGCAGAAGATTATTTATAACAAGTGTGACTTTTGAATTAAGCTCTGAATTCAAACCTAAATTGGTTTATCAGGGATTAAAAGACGAAAACTTCGTAAATGCACAGGAACTTCGCGATAAGGTAGTTGAATTAAGAAGAACAAAATTACCTGATCCTAGATTGGTAGGAAACGCTGGTTCTTTTTTTAAAAATCCTATTGTAAGCAAGGAATTTGCTGAGAAATTAAAAAAAGAATATGAAACACTACCTGTATATCCATATGATGAGAACAATTGCAAACTTCCTGCAGGATATTTGATAGAACATGCAGGATGTAAGGGTATTACACACGGTAATGTTGGAACTTGGGAACATCAGGCTTTAGTAATCGTAAATAGGGGCAATGCAAAACCTCATGAGGTAGTGGCATTAGCAAAATACATTATAGCCGAGGTTTATAGAAAGTTCGGGGTAAATCTAGAGCCTGAAGTTAGAACATATGGAAGAACAGGAGAAGTTTCTTGGGATACCCTGTAGGTTATTTAGCAATTATCAAACTGCTAAACTCATCGAAAAATCTTTCATATAAAATTGCAGATTTATGTGAAGAGCTAACAATTAAAAAAGAGGATGTTCTTTTTGCGATTAAGGAATTTAATAAGCTTTTTAATCTAGTCGAAAAAAAAGAAGAAACTCTCATCTTAAAAAGAAAACTAGATCTTCTTGATGAAGATCTGATATTTAAGCAAATTGTAGGCGCAGGTAGAGTATTAGTTTTAGAATCTGTTGATTCAACAAATACCTATACACTCAAAAATACTACAAATGTCATTTCAGGTGACACCGTATTCGCTGAAATTCAAACAGCTGGTAGAGGTCGAAGGGGAGGCAAATGGATATCAGGCTTTGCCCGCCAGTTGACCTTTTCCACATCATATATATTTGATAATGTTGTAAAAATTCAAGGATTGTCGATTGGTATAGGTGTAGCCGTCGCAAACGCAATTGAATCTTTTGGTATTAATGGAATAAAAATCAAATGGCCAAATGACATTTATATCAATGATTGTAAAGTTGGTGGAATTCTTATTGAAGTTGCAACAGATGGTAGCAAAGTAAAAGCAGTAATTGGTGTTGGATTGAATGTATATACTGATAATCTTGCAGTTACAGACAGACGGTACTGCTCCTTAGCAGAAGGGCCATCTGACACTTTTAACAGAAATCTCTTAGCAACTGCACTCATAAATTCAATAAAAGATGTTTGTTTTTCATTTTTAAACAATGACAGAGATAAAATTCTTACAGAATTTAATCAAAGAGATTATTTAAAAGGAAAACAGATATCAATTCAGACGGAACAGGGAATTGTTCAAGGTGTAGCTTATGGTATTGATTCAACTGGCGCTATCCTATTAAACACCGGTGAATCAATATGTTCTGTAAATGTTGGTCATATACTATAGACTTACTTTCTCAAGTATATTTCTTCTATATGATGATCTTCTCCTTTCTTTAGAATAAGGTTAGCTCTATTTCTGCAAGGAAGAATGTTCTCAATCAGATTGACGTGATTAACGGCTTCCCAAATAAGTTTTGCGATACTTTCTGCGTTCTCGTCTGGAAGATTAGCGTATTTATTAAAGTAGCAGTTAGGATCTGAGAAAGCTTGTTCTTTTAGCTTTAGGAATCTGTCAACATACCATTTCATTAGGTGTTTTTCATCGGCATCTACATAAATAGAGTAATCAATATAATCTGAAATAAATGCTTTTTTTCTGTATTCTGGGTATTCAGTTCCGTCCTGAAGAACGTTCACTCCTTCTAAAATCAGAACATTCGGCCTGTCAACGATAGTGTACTGGTTAGGAACGATATCGTATGTAAGGTGGGAATACACAGGAACCTTTAAATTTGATTTTCCTTCTTTTATATCAAGGAGAAAATTGATAAGTCTTTTTACATCATAAGATGCAGGAAAGCCTTTCTTGCCAAGAAGCATTGTCTTCTCAAGATAATCATTTGGATAAAGAAAACCGTCTGTTGTAATCATTGATACTTTTGGTTTACAAGGCCAGTTCTCAATGAGAGCTTTTAAGAGTTTTGCTGTGGTTGTTTTTCCAACAGATACTGATCCTGAAATTGAAATAATAAAAGGAACCTGATCCATTGGGGAACCTAGGAATTTCTGTATGATAGCTAATCTGTCATGTCGGCTCAGATAATACATTCTGAGAAGACTTGAAAGAGGAAGATAAATATTTTTTACTTCATCTAGCGTTAGCTTATCGTTGAAAGCAAGATACTTACCAAGATCATCTTCTGTTAAATAGAGCTTTTCTGAAGCATCCTTAAATGAAGCCCATGTTTTAGGATCAAATTTAACAAAGGGAGAGTTGATCTCTGTATCTAACATAATGGTAAACTCTAATATAATTGCGATAGATGAATTTTAACAAAAAATATATAGAAAAGTGCTAAATATGCAGGCATGAGAGTAAAAAAGGTTTCAAATATGTTTATAGATCACTTTGATGGAAAAGAACTAAATAAAAAAGTATGGATTGAAACTTATCTTCCTCAGTGGAGTTCAAGAGATAAAACACGTCCAAGTTACAATATTAAGGACAGTGTTTTGTCATTATATATTTCAAATGATCAGAAACCTTGGAGTGAAGAGTATAACGGTGATATAAGGGTATCAAATCTGCAGACAGGTGTATTTTCAGGTCCAGTAGGTTCATCTATTGGACAGCATCATTTTTCAGATAACCTGATAGTAAGAGAAGAACAAAAAGAAGAGTTTTTACTGACACCATGGTATGGTTCAATTGAAATCAAATGCAGATGTTACATCTCTGAAGAAAATGTAGCTGCTTTATAGCTGATAAGGTCTTGAAAAAAAAGAAAACTAATCTTCAGAATTATGTTTATTTGAATTAAAAGTATGGAATATTAAAGATAAAAAGTCTGTAATTGGATATGGAATTAGAGCATTTAAAGATCCAAAACTAGTAAATGACTTTAATGAAGAAGAGTTTGATATTAATGTAGAGAACTGGAATATCTATAAACTCGATTTGAGAAAAAATGAAGTTATCTTTTATATAAATGGAAAAGAGATAAGAAGAATTACTCAAGCTCCAGATTACAAAATGCGTTAATGTTGAATCTATATGACCTAAGAACATCAAAAATGAAGAAAATAGATTTGAAATAGACTATAGAAAGATTATTTAACACAGGAATTGCAAAAATTCATGAGATTACAATAATGCGATAAATAAGCCATTTGTAAACTAAAAGGATAAGTGAGAGGAAAAAAAATTAAAAAAAAGTTAAATTTTTTTCTTGCAATATAAAAAAAATTTGATACTATATTCCTCGCTGTCAAACATGTCAGCACGAAATGATGGTCCGAGAAGGGCTAATCACTTGGAGGGGTTCCCGAGCGGCCAAAGGGATCAGACTGTAAATCTGCCGGCTCTGCCTTCGAAGGTTCGAATCCTTCCCCCTCCACCACTTGCCTAATAAGAAAAATTCTCCGATTAATCATTTAAAATTGTACGCGGGCATCGTATAATGGTTATTACCCAAGCCTTCCAAGCTTGTGATACGGGTTCGATTCCCGCTGCCCGCTCCAGTTATTTTTTCAACACTGAGAGCCTTTAATTCTCGTTTTTAATAGGATTGTAAAATGGCAAAAGAGAAGTTTGTCCGTGGTAAGACCCACGTAAACGTTGGTACCATTGGTCACGTTGATCACGGTAA
>NZ_JAGFNY010000054.1 GCF_019448115.1 Succinivibrio faecicola
ATATGCAGAAGATTTTGCTGTCTATGGGCGAGGAATGGTGCAGATATTATGTAAGTTCGACTTACAAAACTTTTATCTGCACTGAGGTTTAAAATTTATGGCAGTAAAGATCGGGGAGAAATAATCCTAAAATTTACTGCTCAATGTCAGACATATTACTTAATTTTTTGAAAACAGATATAAAAAAAAGGCTGTTTATTGAGTATAAACAGCCATTGTTGTGAAGTTTTAGAAAGGAATTTCTGTATCTATGGTAGTCGATACAGTTTTGTAATCAAGGTTCTTGTCAAAGAAATTTTGTGGTTGTTCTTCTTGTGGAATATATGGTTTATTTTCGTCTTCACTGACATAACCATCATTAGAAATTTTTGTACAATTAGAATCATCTGTAGCGTATCTGTATCCAAGCATCTGCATTTGTTCTGCGATAATCTCTGTAGAATATCTTTTGACCCCATTTTTATCAGTAAAAGAATTAGTTTGAATCTTTCCTTCAATGAAAATCTGAGAACCTTTTTTTAGATACTTTTTAGCAATTTCTGCTGTTTTTCCCCATAAAACAACCCTATGCCACTGAGCTGTTTCTTCTACTTGACCTGTCTGAGTGTTTTTATGCTGTTCGTTTGTAACCATAGAAATGTTCGCAACATTTATACCAGAAGCTGTTGTTCTGATTGTTGGATCATCTCCAAGGTTACCTATTAAAAAAACTTTATTGATACCTCTAGCCATACTATTTTTTCCTTAATCACAAAAATAAAAAAATGATTGTTTTGATTGTTGTGAATATGGTATCAGACAGTTTTTTTTATAAAGTTTTTAAATGGCGCAAAACGCCACTTGATTTTAAAATTCTTAATAAAATGAATAAGTTATATTTTTTGAATTTTTTTAATAAAAAGCTTTTTTTTTCAAAAGGAGCCGCAAAATCCCGCCCTTTAGGGCGGATATAAGGCGTAAGATTAGTAAGGGTATTTTGTTTTCTATCTTCTATCTGTTAATAAAAATGGTCACGCCTTAACATGAAGAAGAAAAATAAGAGGACATAAAGAGCATTGCCAAACAGAGCTTTTCTATTCGTTTGGAATTGCCTTTAGAGAATAAGCATTGAAGATACTACGTTAGTCTTAATAATGGTATTAATGGTATAAAACAGCAGATAAACAAAATTTTCTCCTTCAAATTTGACTGGATATTCTCTTGCTTACAGAACACCGTTTTAAATGATTCTAAGCTCCTTTAGAATTTGAGAAGTGAAATTTTTTTTCTTTGGTATTTAGTCACAAAGACTAGATGAAAAAGCAGATTAAAAGTAGAATGTCTAGTGTGATAAACATCAGTTTTCACCAAGATTGGAAGGGCAGAACATGCAATGCTCTTGAGTGAGTCTGGTCAAAAAAAACTAGAGTGGCTGTAGCTTTTTTTGACTGAAAACAGCGAACCTCATAAGATGCAAGCCACTTCAACCAACCTTGCAAGCTAAAAATTAGCTTTGCAGTGGGAATCCTCTTGCTTCAAAAGAGGAGTATGTCAATAGGATAATGAAGTGACAATTGCTTAATCGCCTCATTATTATATTAAAAAGGATATTCTCAATCAGGTTTGACCACATAATATCTCTGGAATTTATAAGGTTATAAGTCAGAGCTGGTCAGAATCTTGTGAAACAGTTTGTTTCATGGCTGTATGTAAAGCTTAATGAATGTAGGTTTCAGTTAAAATGGACAATATATCAATTCGCGGTGCTCGTACTCATAACCTAAAGAACATCTCTCTTAGTATTCCTAAAAATACTTTAACTGTTATTACAGGAAGATCTGGCTCAGGAAAATCTTCTCTTGCTTTTGACACTTTGTATGCAGAAGGTCAGAGAAGATATGTTGAATCTCTGTCATCATATGCAAGACAGTTCCTATCGTTGATGGATAAGCCTGATGTTGAATCAATTGAAGGTCTGTCCCCTGCAATTTCTATTGAGCAGAAAGCAGCATCTCATAATCCACGTTCTACCGTTGGAACAACTACAGAAATTCATGACTATTTACGTCTATTGTGGGCTCGTATAGGTGTGGCAAGATGTCCAACACATGGTACAGTGCTGAAAGCTCAGACAGTATCTTCAATGGTGGATACTGTTTTGAATCTGCCTGAAGAAACAAAGGTAATGATTCTTTCTCCTGTAGTCAGAGGAAGAAAAGGTGAATATAAGCAGTTATTTGCATCATTAGTAAAAGATGGCTTTATAAGAGCTAGAATTGATGGAGAAGTTTGTGATTTATCAGATCCTCCTGAACTTGCATTAAGGGAAAAGCATGATATTGAACTTGTTGTCGACAGAATAAAGGTTCGTAAGGATTTGAAACAGCGAATTGCAGATTCTTTTGAAACTGCATTAAAGTATGCCGATGGTCTTGCTGTTTTAGCTCCAATGGATGAGCACAAGAAAGAAGATGAGATTATCTTCTCTTCTCGCTATTCATGCCCGATTTGCGGATACTCGATTGAGGAATTAGAGCCAAGAGATTTTTCTTTCAATAATCCTCATGGTTCATGCCCTAAGTGTGAAGGTTTAGGTGCACTTATGGTTATTGATGAAGATAAGATTGTTCCTGACAAGAGTAAAACCATATATGATGGCGCAATTTTAGGCTGGGATAGAAGCAATAAGTTCTTTTACCGTCAGCTTGAAGCTGTAGCAAAAGCTTTTGATATCGATCTTTTTACTCCTTTTGAAGAATTAAGCAAGAAACAAAAAGAATATATTCTTTACGGAACAGGAAACAAGGCTATTGCAATGGAAATAGTCTATGCAGGCGGTTCAAAAAGCAGATCTTCTGTAGAACCTTTCGAAGGTGTTATCCCTAATTACGAAAGAAGACTTAAAGAAACAGAATCTGATTATGTAAGAGTCTTTATTTCTAAACTGATGAAACCTTTACCATGTCCTGAGTGTAATGGAACAAGACTGAAAAAAGAGTATTGTCATGTCTTTATTAACGACAAGTCATTACCTGAAGTAAGTAATATGTCTATTATTGAGGCTTATGATTTCTTCTCAAATCTTAAGCTTACCGAGCAAGAAGAGCATATTGCAAGCAAGATTCTCAAAGAGGTAAAAACACGTCTATCCTTCCTCATAAATGTTGGTTTAGGCTACCTTTCTTTATCAAGAACCTCATCTACCTTATCAGGCGGTGAATCTCAGAGAATAAGACTTGCAAGTCAGATTGGTGCAGGTCTTACAGGTGTGATGTATGTACTTGATGAGCCAAGCATTGGTCTGCACCAGCGAGATAATTCTAAACTTTTAAGTGCATTAAAGAATCTTCGAGATATCGGAAATACAGTTATTGTGGTAGAGCATGATGAGGACACTATGCGTGCTGCAGATTGTATTATCGATATAGGTCCAGGAGCTGGCGTAAATGGTGGTCTAGTTGTTGCACAGGGAAATGTAGAAACAATAGTATCTTCAAAGAATTCCCTTACAGGTGACTATCTGTCAGGACGAAGAAAAATTGAAATTCCAAAAAAGAGAGTAAAGGTTCAGAAATCAAAAATGCTTACTCTCAAAGGTTGCACTGGCAATAACTTAAAGAATATAGATGTATCATTCCCAGTAGGCTGTTTTGTTGTTGTAACAGGAGTTTCAGGCTCAGGTAAATCAACTCTTGTAAATGATACATTAGTTCGCGTAGCTGAAAGAAAACTCAATTCAGTAACCGCAAATGATGATCCTGCTCCTTATAAGGCAATTGAAGGTTTAGATAATTTTGACAAAATTATCTGTATAGATCAGAGTCCTATTGGTAGAACTCCAAGATCAAATCCTGCAACATACATTGGACTATTCTCAGAAATAAGAGATTTATTCTCAAAAACACCTGAAGCTAGAGCTAGAGGTTATGGTCCTGGCAGATTCTCCTTTAATGTAAAAGGAGGTAGATGTGAGGCCTGTCAGGGTGATGGTACAATAAAGGTATCTATGAACTTCATGCCAGATGTGTATGTTAAATGTGAAGAATGCGATGGTAAAAGATATAACAGAGAAACTCTAGAAGTACTATACAAGGGTAAATCTATATCTGATGTTCTTGATATGAATGTTGAAGAGGCCTTAGAGTTTTTCAGTGCTGTTCCAGCTATTGCTTCTAAATTAAAAACACTTATGGATGTTGGTCTGTCCTATATTACTCTAGGTCAGTCTGCTACTACATTTTCAGGTGGTGAAGCTCAACGAATTAAACTATCAAAAGAGTTATCAAAAAGAGCTACAGGAAGAACACTATATGTTCTTGATGAGCCAACAACAGGTCTTCATTTTGAGGATGTAAGATTACTTCTTGAAGTATTAACAAAACTTAGAGATCAGGGTAATACAGTTGTTGTAATTGAACATAACCTTGATGTTATTAAAACAGCTGATTATCTGATAGATTTAGGACCGGAAGGTGGTGTAAACGGAGGTACTATAGTAACTACGGGTACACCAGAACTGGTTAGTGAATGTGAAGAGTCTTTTACAGGACAGTTTTTAAAACCAATTATTAAAAGAGGCTATTAAATGACTGAATTAACCGATAAGGAATTTGAAGCTATACTTCAGTTAAATTCTGATTACAGAAAAGCAATGTTCTTAAAATCAGTAAATGAGAACAACGGCTTATATGTTCTTGTAGATGATGATGGACCTTTAATTTTAGAGGATACTGAAGCAGATGAAAATAATATAATGTTTAGTGTTGTTCCTGTATGGTCTCATGAAAGATTAGCTCAGAAATATGCAAAAGAAAATGAAATGACTTCAATGAAAGCTCAGTTCATTACAAGAAATGTATGGAATGAAAAATGGGTTCCAATGTTAAAGGATCAACCAAATGTTCTGATAGGTTTTATGCCTGTATCAGACAAGGATTTTGACGTTGATGACCCACAGGAAATCTAATAAATAAAATACATCTTAAAAAAAGCAGCTAAGCTGCTTTTTTTATGCTTCCCGTAAATTATATTTCGTAAAAATTGCGTTTTTTGTAAAAAAAATCTTACCTAAGATCTTTAGAAATTTAGCTTAAAAAGATCTTATAGATTAATTAGTTACAGTGTAACAAAAATTTATTAATCGTGATTTTTTACGTCAACGATTAAAGCTCTTTAAAAATTTGGTATATAAATCAGACAGATAAGAATTTGATGTTCTTATAAAATAGCTCAATTTAGTAGGTGTTTTTTCAAGAAATTGGACTTTTGAAAAAAGGCTTAATTTTGAATGAGTTATGGTCAATTTAGGATATAAAAATAGGGATGATTGTGATATAATTTTCTCTTGCAAAATCAAATAAATAACACAAGGATCCCTATGCAGAAATTATCCTTTTTTATTGCACCATTGTCAAGTTCAGAAAACACCTCTTTAGCAGTTACGCATCAAATTCCCCACTTTTTAGCAGTTACGAATATAACAGTGTCCTGATTGTATTATAGTTTGATCTAATACATTTCTTTTTTTCTTTCATCTCTGCTTGTTTAAATTCTAGTTTGCCTTTGTATATCAGGTTTATTTCCAATAAAAAGACTGTTTTCTTGTGATTTATGTATTATAGTATGCTATAATACTTTTACTATGAAAATTGATTTATTACCTGATTTTGCTAAGCCTTATAAAACTAAAGGTTTTGACGTTAG
>NZ_JAGFNY010000055.1 GCF_019448115.1 Succinivibrio faecicola
GCAATTGTTACTCTATTAAGAAGTTTTGTGTACCAAGAATTTAGTTTTTGATGTCACTCAAATGCTGTAAAAATCCAGGAACTTTTCCAGTTACACCGATAACAAGGGCAGAACCTATATCATCTCCTACTACAACAGATGGGATCCTGTTAAGAAACAGTCTCGTGTAGCTAAGCGTATTCATGTAGGCAGACTTAATTCTGATACTGGTGAGGTTTCTTTATCTAAGAGCTTTTTAGAAGCTAATCCTAATTACGTTGGTGAGCATGTTTTCTACGAATGTAATGCTTTGGTAATTAGAACTGAGTCCGATGCTGAAGCTATCAAACAGGAAGCTCAAAAAGATCTTGACTGGAGATGTGACTGTGTTTCTTTTGGTCTTACCTATGCCTGTTGGGAAGTAGCTAAGAAGTCTGGGATCTTATTTAACCTTAATTCTGTATTCGGTGAAGAGATTGGTACTGAACTTTTAAGACTGGCTATTTACCAGCTGTGTTCTCATAGCATGGCTATGCAGAATTATGAAGACTGGCTGGCTATGAATTACCTTCCTGAAGCCTCTCCTTTATCCAGTCAAAAGATTAGTACAATACTTGCTAAGGTTAGTCAGGAGAACATTGACCAATACTTTAAGTTAAGACATGAAAGAGTCACTGAAGACCACTTAAAGAAAGAGGAAGAAGCTAAGAAACAGAACTTAAAGCTCTCTCCTATGATGATGGCTATTGATTCCACTTCTATCAGTACTTGGTCTGAAACTATCGATAATGCTTCATACGGTCATGCCAAGCAGGACGACTTCTTAAAACAGGTTAATCTCACTTTCTGTATCGATTACTTCACCGGTGATCTTTGCTATGCCTATGAGTCTGAAGGCTCAGTTAATGACATGACTCTCTTTGCTGATATCCTGCTACGTATGCAGAGCATTGGTCTGGATTTGGGTAAAACTCTACTAGCTACAGACAGAGGCTATGCTTCTATTTTGAATATACAGAAGATGATCAACTGTAAGCTTATGTTCTTAACTGGTATGTCTTTAAAAGAGGACTCTATTAAAGCTACTATTGACCGCTATAAAGATAGCCTGAACAATCCTATGTTTATGAACGGTAAGCTCGGTATTTATGCTAGAACTGCTGATACTGAAAAGTGGACCTCAACATCTGATGGTGTCAATGATGAACATAAGGTGTACCTACATCTGTACCATGATGCTGCTTTAGGTGAGCGTCAGACTATTGCCTTAATGCGTGACTTACAGAATATCTTAGATAAGAAAATTGCTAATGATACTGTAGATAAGAAGGATTGGAAAAAGTACTCAGGATTCTTTTTCCAAAATTCCAAAACTCAAAAATGGTGCTTAAACGCTACAAAGGTTCAGAATGCTTGTAAATATCACGGTTACTTTGCTATCAGAACTAACACCATTGAAGATCCTTTCCAGAGTCTTATTATCTACAGGGAACGTAACATTGTTGAATCTGCTTTCAGACAGTTCAAAGTCCTTAATGAATGTGACAGACTATATGCAACAGCTACTACATACAAAGGCAAGCTCTTTATTTATATGCTTGCTCAGGCAATCAGAATGATGATGAGTGTTACCGCTTCCAATCATCAACCTAATGCAAAGGTATTACCTGGAGATTCTTTTGACAAAGCTATGCTTCAGATGCAGAGATTACAGGCTTCTAGACCTGCTGGCAGGGGAATTTACATAGTAAAAGAGATCCCTAAAAAAACTAGAGATCTCTTTGAGACTTTTAAAATTCCTTTTCCTAAGAAACAGATCAAAGATTAGTAACTATGATCTGTGGAGTTTAGGTTAGTCTGTATTTTCCAAAAAATTGGACGATTGAACAAAAAGTGGAGAATAGGTGTTAACTAGATGATTTTTAAATAAAAAATGGGATTGTCCATGTTATAATAGAAATAACAAGGAAATCCAATGTCAAAATTATCTATATTCCCAGCACCTTTGTAAACAGCTCATTCATTCACAACTGTTTTATCTAAGGATAACTTAAAGCAGTATGCTCGTGATTGTGGTGCATTAAAGAGAGAGCGTAAGTTCTCTATTTCAGACTATATTCTGACCTCACTTTCACAGATGAGTAAATCCACAGAGAAGTCTGAGTTTACTCTTCGCTCTGTACATGATGCTTATTTAAGAGGATGCAAAAAGTTAGGTAAATCACTTTTAACTCATAAATGCATACATAAGCAGTTACAGTCAGGAAATACTCTTGAAGTAATAAAGACTATGTTGTCAGAACTAATGACAGCTACCTTTAGTAAGAGCTTTCTTAAAAAGATTAAGAAGTTCATTAGTGGGGATTTAAAATCTTTATTAGAAAAACTTAAGGTAGATGACATCATCTTAGTTGATGGCACTGAAATAGACCTATCATACTCATGTGCTGATAACTTTGAATGTAAAGGCAAAGGAAGACCTCATACTGATGGCTCTGCACCAAGACCTGGTTTAAAGCTTCATATAGCTTTCTCTGTGTTAAGACAAAGCTTCGTATATGTAGAAATCACAGAAGCTGTAGGCTCTGAAAGGGATTCTGTTCTTACTGACAGATTCCATAACTGCCTTATTATCTGTGATAGAGGCTACGTAGACGAAGAGCTTGAACAGAGGATTGCTAATAGCAGTAACCTTTACCTTATCAGAGGTAAATTAAGCACAGCTGCTACAATTGATAGTGCTACTGGTGATGATGGTAAGTCAATTCCAGAGTTTAATGGTATAGCTGTTAATAAATTACCAGCCCATAACTGTGCTGACTTAGATGTTACCTTTGCTTCTGGTCATAAGAACAGAGTTATTGTCCGTTATCCCCCTAACTGTACTGACGATGATAAACGCTCTATCTTAAGAACTAATATCCCTAAAGACAGATTAGGTGCTAAACATATTTACCTGCTCTATAGACTTAGATGGGCTATTGAACTGTTTAACAAAGCAAATAAACGCAGTAATTGCTTAAAAAGCATTAACTCAGCTAATGAGAACATCATTCTCTCTTTCATCCTGTTGTCTTTAGCTGTTTCTATCATCAAAACCTTTACCGGTCTTAAATGTGCCAAAGGTAATAGTTTTGAATGGATTTCAATGCTAAAGCTCCATAAACAGAATGACTGCTTTGATGTTTTATTCAATGCCTTACTTTTCCGCAAGTCGTACACTGTATATCAAATTTTTAAAGAACTTCTCGATGACATAGCTCTGTGCTGTCAAAGAACAAAGCTATCTAATCGAGATATTGTTAACTTAAAGGATCTGCCTACATTAGTATGGCAAATCATTAACCACCCCCTTCAGCTAAAATTGCTTAAGGTCTTGGGTATGATTCATAATTGCTAATTATTTTCTCTTCATAAAGGATCAATTTGGAATAAAAAATTCTGTTGTTTTAGAAATAACTTTTTCCACATCTTCTTCTTTCATTCCGTAATACAGAGGCAATCTGACTAGCTTATCACTTTCTGCTGATGTATTTATATCTTCACCATGAAAAATACCAAATTTAATTCCTGCAGGAGAAGAATGTAATGGAACATAATGGAAGGGACATAAAATATCATTATTCTTCATATATTCTATATATTTTTGTCGAATTTCTAACGAGCAGGTTTTTATATAAAACATGTGAGCATTATGCACACACCCATTTGGGACAAAAGGAAGAGTCATCAAATCTCTAAAAAGGAGTTGTGAAAAATAATCATAATACTTTTTCCAAGTGGATAATCGATCACGATTAATTTCATCAGCAACCTCTAATTGTGCCAATAAATATGCAGCATTAAGGTCTGATGGTAAATATGAATCACCAAAATCAACCCAGTTATATTTAGCGACTTGACCTCTATAAAATTGACTTCTATTTGTTCCCTTTTCTCGCAATATTTCAGCTCTTTCTATGTAATCAGGATTATTAATTATTAGCGCCCCTCCTTCACCCATTGAATAATTTTTTGTTTCATGGAAAGAATAACAGCCAAAATCACCGATTGTTCCCAAATATTTTCCTTTATACGTGGACATAACAGCTTGAGCCGCATCTTCAATCACTTTAATATTATAATTTCGAGCAATTGACATGATTTTATCCATTTCACAAGAAATACCGGCATAATGTACAACACATATAGCTTTTGTTCGATTTGTAATTGCTGGCTCAATCAGATTTTCATCAATATTCATCGTGTCTGGTCTAATATCAACAAAAACAAGTTTTGCACCAGCCAAAACAAATGCATTTGCTGTAGAAGAAAATGTATATGAAGGGAGGATTACTTCATCTCCCGGTTTGATATCGCATAAAATAGCTGCCATATCTAAAGCTGCCGATCCACTTGTTGTTAGAAGAGCTTTTGTTGCCAAAAAATTATCCTCTAGCCACTTATTACATCTTAATGTAAAAGGTCCATCACCACAAATTTTGTGATTTTTAATAGCCTCTTGGATATATTCAGTTTCCTTGCCAACAAAAGGGGGAACGTTAAAGTGAATCATGTTATTTCCTAATTATTATCTTCTTAACAAGATCGTTTATTCCTAAAAATAAAGCTCTAATAACTATTTGTAACTTAGAAAAATAAATACCTGTATTTGCATTAAAACCGCTTAAATCATAAGAACACTTTCTTCTTTTTATAACAAAATCTAAATATAACCTACTCACAAATGTTCTATAGTCTTTAATTATTGATTTCAATGTTTTTGAAGATACATCTCCATCAATATACAAATTTTGAACAATTGAAATTTCTTCAACGCAAAACGCTTTAAACAAATCATATTTTCCTTTCTTTGATTGATCGTTGTCAACTTCCCTAAAATAAGGAAAATTATAAACCATATACAAGTTTTTTTTTCTTTCAGAAAAAAGAATACAAGAATGAGGAGAAATTTTATCAATATGAATATCCTTTGAAATCATATCAAAATGATCCTTCCATATACCTACCCCTGAAGTCCACGAAACGTAGATCCCCAAACTTTTTACAAATTCATCGAATGAGTATAATTTATAAATATTGTGTTTTAAAGCTCCATTAGAAAAATAAATTACTGGTTTTTCTTTGATATTCTCCTTGAGAATATCAATCATCTTTATTAAAGAATTTTTTTCAAAAATAGATCTGTGATTAATGAGTTTTAGATATTGCCCTGATGCTAGTTTCAAAGCTTCTAGCTGATTATAAAACATAAATGAATTATTCTTTTTATATTTAAAATTTGGATATTTTTTTGAATATTTGCACATGATCTTTTGGACATTTTCATTTTTACCATTATCTGTAACAATTACTTCAAAAAAATTCAAATCAACATTCTGATTATATATACTATCTATAACAGGACAAATCCATTCTAGAATCCCGTTCGTTGGAATACATAGAGAAATAATTGGACTAGAATTACTCATAAAAAAAACCTTATACCGTGAAACAAAGGTGAAAGTGGTATTATTTAAATACATCCGTCATCTAGATTAGATTATTATAAGTACTCACTTTTAAAAGAAATGAATTTTCGTAACTACTCAGAACCTACCCCTAAAATAATCTTCTCAGCCTTACCATTAAAAGCAGAGGTCAGAGCAACAAATGCA
>NZ_JAGFNY010000056.1 GCF_019448115.1 Succinivibrio faecicola
GAAATAAGAAAGTCCCTAATTCAAAGGGACTTTGCTAAAAACTCCACTAGATCAGTAAAATCTAGCAAAGTTTGGGAAATAAATCAGATCTGATGGAAAATCAGATCTGATCTATAAAACAATCTGTTTTCAGGCAAAGTCAAAAGCAAAAATGTTTAAAAAAGTTACTTGATACTTTTAATATATTCAAGTACCTGTTTTCCAATCTGCTCATGTCTTAGCGCATAATCAATGAAGGTTTTTACATAACCAAACTTGTTACCACAGTCATGAGAGCACCCCTTGATATTGAAAGCTTCAATATCCATCATCCCCATCAAAAGATCGATAGTATCTGTAAGCTGGAACTCACCACCTGCACCAAGAGGAGTTTTCTTAAACAGTGACCAGATTTCAGCAGGCAGCACATATCTTCCGACAACAGCATAATCAGAAGGGGCATTGTGCACCGCTGGTTTTTCAACTATTGTCTTGATCTTTACGCTCTCACCTTCTTTTAGGTGGTTTCCCTCAATATCAACGATACCATAGGAGCTGACATCCTCTTTTGGTACCTTTTCAACCATAATCTGTGGAATACCTGTTGATTCAAATCGCTTAATCATGGCAGAAAGATTATCAGTATTCAGATCAGATGCTATATTATCAATAAGTACATCAGGCAAAAGTACAGCAAAAGGATTCTTGCCAACAATTGGGCTTGCACATGCAATAGCATGAGCCAATCCTTTTGATTCACCCTGTCTTACATTAAGAATTGATACATCCTCAGGGATAATACTTCTTATATCCTCAAGAAGCTGACGTTTAACTCTTTTTTCAAGAGTAGCCTCAAGTTCAAAAGAGGTATCAAAATGATTCTCAATAGCATTTTTAGATGAATGAGTTACAAGTACGATGTTCTTAATGCCTGCTGCTACTGCTTCTGAAACAACATACTGAATCAGAGGTTTGTCCACAAGAGGCATCATTTCCTTTGGAATAGCCTTTGTTGCAGGCAGAAGTCTTGTTCCAAGTCCTGCAACAGGAATTACGGCGTATTTGATGTTACCAAAGTTCTGATCTGGCATTTGTTATCCTTTTGTTGTGTAAATTTGTTATTGTTGATTTTTATTGTTTAGTTTATCGTTTAAAGCTTCTGGGTACTTTTTGTATATTATTAAACCACAAAACAGAGTAAATACCACATTGAGGATCGCATTTCCGAAAGTTTTGTAGTCAACCCATAGATTTTCAGCACTCAGCTGTGATACACCGAAAAGCTCTGGAAGATAAAAAGCAATAATGATGTTTAATCCTGCAGCAAATACAAAGAAAATCATCCACATTTTTGATAACAGAGCATAGGCACTGTCAGGTATTGGCAGATCCTTTTTTAAAAGATATGCAAACGGATTCTTCTTTAAAATTACCTGGAAGACAAATATTGCAAGAGCCAAAAGCAGGTTAACTATTGAGATCTTAAGTTTGATAAAGTTCGGATCTTTAAGTAGTACAGTTGGAATTCCAAAAACTAAAACTGCAGCAATCATGAAGATCTGCAATCTTGATACGGTTTTTGTTACAAGATACTCTAAAGCAGAGCAGACAAGAACTGATCCTATGATAAGTGATGTAGCCAGGATAAGATCGGATGTTGTTTTGTAGGAAACAAAAAATATGATTACAGGCAGAAACTGCAGTATTTTAATAAGCATGATTTTCTCTTTATTTATCGGATGTATTGATTACTATCTTAGATGAGTTGAACTTCTCGCACTGTTTTGCAAGAACAGAGTTGTTTTCATCAACAATATCGTTAGCCTTTAGATTTGGCTTATTCAGTCTTGAATAGTAAATACCAAGATTGTCAGCCTTATAGATAATAAACTGTTCATCTAAAAACCTTATAACATTACCATATTTAAGATCATATCTTAAAGTAGGTTTTGAAATTTTAGAGCAGTCATTTACTGCAAAGCTTAAAGTATTTTCAGAACGGCCAGAATAGACAAGGGATGTCGTGCACACACCTTCAGTGATTTCTGATTTTCTTTTTATTTCATATCTTATTGAATCTGATTTTGCACAAGATTCAATATACATGATGCTAAGAGCACAAAGTTGTTTTTTGTCAGATTTTCTCACAAACAGATTCTTGATAGGATCACAGTAGATACAGCTTTGAACCTTGTCACCATCTGATGATATATTTGAAAAGGTTATTCTCTGACTGTCATCTTGTACATATCTGTAAAGACCTTTTGGAATATCAACAGCACCTGATTTTACAGATTCAGGAAAGTAAAGATAATGAGTCAGACAGTTTCTGTCTGCAATCTTAAGAGATGAGCCAACTGCAGAGAATGCCATTTCTCCGATTTTCGGTCTGAAACTTAATGAGCAGTTGTTATCCTGTGCATAGGAATTTGCACATAAAGAAAAAACAAATGTCAGAAAAACTGTCTTGAATAATCTTGATCTCATATGCTAAGTATATCAAATACAGCTGATTATTTAATTATGAGATCTTTTATTTTTAAGAAGATCAAAAAAATATCTGTCAAAATGGATGTATTTATATGAAAGAACCTACAGTTTTTGATTTGGCATTATTTGACAGAGTCAATACATCAGATCCTGAAGAAAAATGTTTTTCTTTACAAAAAAGCAATTTCTATCTTTTGTTGTATGCATATATGGAAGCTTGTTGTGTACATTATATAAAATCAGAATTTATTAAACATAAGCAAGACATTAAGAGAAGATCATTTATAGATCTTTGTTTTGTACATGACAAAAAACTTCTTTAGAAATCACAAAACATCATTCTGTTTTATTTATCTTTTTGCAAGCAATATAGCACTGCTTGTTATAGAAACTGATGCCAATGCCATAAATTTCATTTATAAAAGGATTAGTTGTATAAGTTTTTGCATATCCTTTATCTTCTATTTGTTTTATAGCATGATTTGCATCTTCTATAACAGATTCGATTTTAGAAGATGCTTTAATCTCTAGAATAACTGCTTTATCACCTGTTTTATTCACAAACTTTAAATCTGCATAACCATCACCTGATTCACTGTTTGATTTAAAGTCAGTTATGAAGTTAGAACAGTTTGTAAATACTCCTGATAAGAATCCATGATAGAAGTTCTCAGGTTTTGCCTTTGTTGCAAAGTCTCTTATTGATACGTAGCTGTTTAAAAGACTATCTATATGCTTTTTTGCAACTGTGAAATCACCTTCAAACAGAGCATTTGCTATAAGCTTTGCCTTATTCTCTCCTTGATTTACTACTGCATCAAAGTGAGCTTTAATATTTTGTATAAAGCATTCTCTTATTTCAAGGTTTGGAATTCTAAGTGAATAGATGGTCTTATCATATCCAGAAATATTCTCTGTTCTGTAGCTATCTACTGTAAGATATCCTGTAAAAAGTAATAATGTGTAGAAATCCTCAGCTTTGTGCATTGATAAATCATCATAGTTCATTGAATCATTGATGGTTGTCTCTATACACTCACCATCCATAAGCTTTTGCATATTCTCATTATCTTCATCTGTAAGATATCCAACATATGACAATAATGCATTACTTGAGGTTGAGTTTATCCAGAAATTTGGTGCAATCATCGGGTTGCTACTTGCTTTTCTTTTTATTGCATAGTCTATGAATGATACTAAAACCCAAGGACTGAACATTTCCTTTTTATTGAATCTGTAGCCATCATAATTCTCTTTTACAAAAGGGAAGTAATCATCAAGCTCATAATCCTTTAATATCTGTACTGTCTCTTCTTTTGTAAAACCTATCATTGAATCAAAAGATGGACTTTCAGACAGAATTGTATTCACATAAAGGTTGTTTACACCTGTAAAGATGCTGTTTTTTACTACCTTTAAACAGCCTGTAAGAACTATCTTTTTAATTGGACTGCCATTACCTTCATCGCCTAGAAGATTACTTTTCATGACATTGAAAAATGAACTTATCAGTGTCACCATTTCTTTGTGGTAACCATTCTCTGATGCTTTTGCTAAAGGTACATCATACTCATCAATCAGGATAATTACCTTTTTTGAAAAGTGTTTGTATAAACAGCTTGATAGGAATTCTAATGAGCTTACTATATATTTTTCAGCTTTAGGGGTACTTAAATAATTGAAGTCCTGTAGTAATTTTAAACTTTCTTTTTCTGAATCTAATAGTTTTTCGCTGTCATTTAAAAAAAGAAAGTCTTTAAACAAATTTGACAGAGTAAACGCTAATGCTTCATATGCAGCATTATAATCCTTACCAAAAACTCCTTTTAGTGAAAAACTTATTACAGGAAACTGTCCTAGGTATTTATCTGTAAACTCTTTGTCCTTTAGAATTTCTAAACCCGCAAAGAGTTTTTCTTTATACTCTCTGTTAGAAGAACCATCAGGTGCAACTCTTAAAAAAGATTTGAACATATCCATTAAAAGAGTTTTACCAAAGCGTCTTGGTCTTGTAAAAAGAATAACGGATGCTGAATTTTCAAAAACTTTCTTTATGTAGGAGGATTTATCTATAAAATAGTAATCCTCTGTTCTAAGTTCAGAGAATTCCTCTGTACCAAATGGTAGTTTTTTGAAGCATTCATCAACCATAGTATTTATCCGTATTTTTGTTTACTTGCTTTATTTTAGGTTAATATTCCATTGTTTCAAATTCATAATAACTCAATTTAAATGCTGTTATTTTTGATAAAGAATTTATTGATTGGGCTATTTAATTTTTTTGCAAGAAACTTCACACTGCTTGTTATAGAAACTGATGCCATAGCAATAGATAGTATTTATGCTGTCTTTCTTTAAGAATGGCTCGTAATACTTTTTCTTTTCTATTTGTAAAAGAGCATCATTAGTATCCTGTTTTAAGTCATCATCATTTTTTGATGCTTTTATCTCAATGATAACTACTTT
>NZ_JAGFNY010000057.1 GCF_019448115.1 Succinivibrio faecicola
TAGGATGATTGAGCTTTGACTGAAGTACCTAGAGATTAGCGAGCGTCCGTGTATCGCCGTTCTCTACATACCATTCAGTAAAAGAGACAGTAAGTTCACTCATGAAACAAATAAAAGTTACAGACTACAGACAGCAGTCAAAAGTAAAATTTCCTTTGCTACCAGCATTATTTGCCATAGTAATAGCATGGTGTTGTAACTGCAAGAATGCTGTGGAAGTATCGGACTTTTTAAGTGCAAAAAAGAAGTACTTAGCACAGATTATAGAAGGACTTTCCGAAGAAGAGAGTATGTCTCATGACACAGTGTTAAGACTTCTAAAAATGGTAAAAATATCAGAACTACATGGTTTTCTGACAGAATTTGCAAACAAACTTGCAAGTAATCAAGAAGAGACAAGGTGCTTGAGCCTTGATGGTCAGACTCCACGAGCAATGATATATGAAGCAGAAAAAGGGGAAAAATCTCCTAAGGATAGAAGACAGTATAACAAGCTTTATTATGTAACCTTGTATGATTCAACAAACAAGATTAGTCTAGCTCAGGATGAGGTACAGGATAAAGAGAATGAAAACAAATCGTGTGTCAGATTGCTACAGATGTTCTCCCTTTCAGGATGTGTTGTAACAGCAGATGCATTAAACACACAGCGTTCAGTAGCAAATGCGATTATTAGTCAGGATGGAGAGTACTGTCTAGCACTTAAAGGAAATCACGAAAAACTACAAAAAGCAGTAATGAATGCCTTTGAAGGAATTGATGATTCAGAAGTACCATTACTTGAAAAAGAAAGACTACTTGATTATGACTGTGAATTAAAGAGTTATGAGTCAGAAACAGAGCTAGAGCATGGAAGAGTTGAGACTCGCAGAGTAGATGTACTACCAGCGAACTTCATAAAACAAAGAGTTCTTGGAGATTGGAAAGAAGATTGTGAATGTATTGTCAGAGCAACTACTTTCAGTCATGACAAAAAATACGGAATTGAAAAAGAGTCTTTAGTCAGATACTACCTATGCTCAATAAATCCTGAGTCTCCTGATTTAGCAAAGACTCTCTATAGATGTATCAGAGAACATTGGCATATAGAAAACTCTCTGCATTGGTGTCTTGATATGGATTTTGGACAGGATTTGATGCAAGTAAAAAGCAGAGAATATGCAAGAAACAGAATTTTGCTCAACAAGATAGCGTTGAATGTGCTGAAGATAGTACAACCACGCTTTTCAAAAAAGAGCGAAAGGTGCTCAATACCAAGGCTGCAGAAGAAACTTAGAGATGATTGCTCTATAGCTGTAGATGGTCTTATTGAGTATTTGTCAAAAAATTAAAAAATGAGGCAAGGCGTATCATCTGAACTTACAATTCATGCGTACGCCCTGCAAAATGACCGAGCTTCTAGCAAAAATGACTAAGCAATAATCAAAAACAGATAAGCAAAAGAATAATTTGAATGAGCTGTTAAACAAAATGATTAAGCTAAATTGGAAGGTTTTAAAAGATCTGATAAAAATCAAATGAGCTAAATAAGATCTTTTTCAGTGGGCTGTGACAATTTCATCATAAATTCTTTTGAAATACTCATTTTTTGCTGATTGCGTAGGAGCTAACCACATAATAGCTGTATCGTAAAATGTATTATATTTTCCGGCAAATAACCTTAATAGATACTCTTGCATTTCTTTAGGAGCATCATTTAATGTTTTGGATTTAATTTCACCTGATGAGTATCTATTAACAGTTTGATTTTTATATTCAATACTATCTGCTATCAGCTTTTTTCTGCTGTCACCATTAAATACAAAAACATTTTTTTTGGCTATTTCATTGCACAGAAAACCATAAATATTAAATAAAGAATAGTTGTGATCTTTTGACTCTTTCTTTTTTGCTTCCTCTTGCATTTTATCCACAGCAAGTGCAAATAACTGCCTTAATATGGTGAAATTTGAAGAATTGGACATGTCTAATGCCAGTCTTGCTGCTCTAGCACGACTGTCCGAAAACAGAAGAACCTTTCTTCCCTCGTTAGGAAATTTTTCAATTTTTTTGCTTTCTACTGGTGGTTGCAATATAAATTGCTGTTTTATTAGCTCATTAAAAGCCATATTTCCTATTGTCTTAAAAGAGGATAACTGAGAAACAGAAAAATTATGATTACAGTGAGGACAACAATGAAATGTAAAAATATCATTATTATTTTGATTCTTGGGGTAATAATACATAAGTTTTAATAATGAATTTTTATTATCATCTGTTTTATGTAGATGGATAAAACCAGTTTTATAATCTAAATAGCAAAATTTATAATTGCTCTTTTGAACAAAATCTTTCTCTGGAATATAGAAATGAATTTCTGTTAATTTATCTTTTGAATATCTGTTTGTAGTTGTCCATAAGAAAAATGAATCTTTGAATTCGCATGTAGAAATAAAATTTTTATCAATGAATCCTTTGAGATATAGTGCTCCACAACGTCTGTCATAATACAATTCGTATACATTTGAATCGCATTCTATACAATGATATCGACCTTCATTTAGATAGATCTTGCCTAATGAAAATTTTTCATTGGAAACAGCATGTTTGCAATTAGGATTAGTACAAGCGTATACACCTTTTATTCCTCTGAATAACATGTGCATTCTTGCTGGAAATAGAGTAATCCCATGTTCATTCTTAGCTAAAGGAGCGATTAATAACAGAACTGATAGTGCTAATCTGCGATCTTCTTCAGATGCATCCGATAATAGACCTTCCCTAAAAATGTTTATTGAAAGATCTCTTAATGATTTTGCTTGTCCTCTACATTCGTTGAATAGTCTAGAAAAAGGGGAGAATTTATGTAAATTATAGAAAAGCCATATCTCAATATCGCTCTTGTTAGAAAAATGAAGAGGTTTATCAAAACAGCCTTGAAAGAAATCAGTTACAAGCTCAATTCCCTTTTCAGAATCTAGATTTAAAAGATCTGTTTTTTCAAAAATTTTTTCTCTAAATTTTTTATATTTACCTACAGGGATATCAAAGATTGCTGATTCAATAGTTTCTTCTCTAACACCGGCAAAGTACTTAAATCGAAGTTTATTCTTGGCAGAAGTTAATTTATCTGCAAATTCATTTATTTCATTGTCACAGTTTTTGGGCATACTAGCAGTTGTTAAGATAAACTGAATTCTATCTCTATCAATATCGAGTTTTGCCATCAGTCTTCTTATCAAAAGAGCAACCTCTCCTCCGAAGGAGCCTCTATACATATGAGCTTCATCAATAACAAACAGTAACTTGTTATTCTTATCTGACTGTAGCCAATTTTTAGTATCTTGCCATATTTTATTCTCTATTGGTCTTAGTAGGATAAGTTCTAACATTGAATAATTTGTAATGAGAATATCTGGGCAATTATTCTGCATTTCAAATCTTGTAATTAATTCTGAATCATCATCTGATGTTTGATGCTTTGATTTCTTTAAGCTCTCAATAAAAGTCAGCAAGTTTTTTTTTGCAGGGACACGTCCTTGTTTTGCTAGATCATTGATAAAATCTGAATTTTTATTGTGTTCTTCATCTGCCACAAAATTACTTAAATTATCAGCTAGTCTTTTATCATCTCCACTTATTGGTTTATCTCCAGGGAATGGGGTTCTTCCAGTATACATGCCAAACTGAGGCCTTCTTGAGTTAAAAAATGATGCTTTTCTAAATGCTGTTACAAAATGATCAGATTTATCCATCATTAATCTTCTTAATCGGCTTAATTGATCTCCAACAAGTGCGTTCATTGGATAAAGAATGATGGTTCTTATTCCTCGAATTTCGTTCCATTGTTTAGGGGCAGTTTTAGCCTCAGTTACAAGCTTTGTCACTAATGGCCACATAAAACATTCTGTTTTTCCTGAGCCGGTTCCTGTTGCAACAAATAAATCTTGTTCTTGGATGAATGATTCTAAGGCTTGAATCTGGTGATAAAATGGAGTCTTATATACTCCTAATTTGTACTCAATCAAATCAGAAAAGAAATCTTTTAGCCATTGAGGAAGTTTATGGGATTTTTGTAATCCATCTTCTACAGATTTATATGAAGGACTAGATTCTATATATGGATCCTGTGCAATTACTTCATCACCATCTAAGGCTCTTTCGACAGCATCAAATATTAGCGGGGATTTTCCAAAATATTGGGAAAGAATGTAATTTTTTAGTGAATCTTTAAGAATTCTGTGGACGTTTGTTGCAAAGTACTCCATTTTATACCTCACTAAATTTAAAATCTAAACTTTCCAGAACCTTTTTGAACGCTACAAAAACAGGAGTTGTCATTATTCTCGAAAAAGAATTGATTCTTTCATTTGAAGGCCAACTATATAGTTCAATATGGCGAAATTATGGATCAGCACTAAGTTCACACTTTTGAACAAAGTATAAACATTGGATGCATAATTCGTGTTTA
>NZ_JAGFNY010000058.1 GCF_019448115.1 Succinivibrio faecicola
AGCAACAGCAGTGCTAGACTGCGGTTTTATCAATTTTTATACTTCTAAAGTTCTATTTTTGAACTGCAGAAGTAGAGTTATTACTCCTTAAAACAAGGCAGACCCTTGAGGAGCAATCATTGATTGTCATCGAAGTTAGCCTTAAAGGTAAAACCTCGATTATTAAAAGCTACCACCTTAAAATGAGGATGTGTTAGGGTAGCTACGAAAAAGTAGCTGTTTTAACATAAGCTGCACGCTTCTTTGCGGCCTGAGACTCAAGGAAACGTGGCAAATAATGAGCCTTAAGACAAGTAGTGTTATTTACCACTTCTTTATCTTCTAACCAAAGAATCCTGAGTGCAAAGTCCCGAACTTCGACCTCTGTCATTTGTTTAACCATGAGCCACCGCACGACTAAAAACAGAATCAACAGGAACTTTGAGGAAATAATGAAATTACTTAATTCAAAAGGATTATGTTTGAAATTATAGATTACTTTTCAAAAACAGCAAAACTCGTTATATTTTTACAGATTACCTAATAAATTTGCTAAAATTTAGCAAACATATAAATGAGACAGAAATGAAACAGAATATCTATAAGCAACGCGCTCTTTTTTTGCTATTACCATTAGGTCTTTTGGCAATAATCGCCTTTGCTTTTGACAGACGAATTCCTACAGGGCTTAACTATAATCTTCAAGCCATTCTTCTCACTTTATCAAGAAATGTTTTACCAGGATTTTTCGCAATAGCTGTAGCCTGTCTTATTCCATGTATAAACCGTTTTTATCAGCTTGTTGCAATTGGTTTTAACTATGTACTGATTAGTTCAGTATGTATCACGTTCTATCCAACCTTATTTCCACAACCCACACCCTGGGTAGTAGCATCTCTGTCAGCAGCTCTTTTCTTGTTGCCAAATTCTGATGCTGAAGCAGAGGTTGATACTTTAAAATTCGGTTCTCTTTTAAGAAAAGCTTTAGGTATCATTATTACACCTTCACTGATGCTGCTCATATTTGTGGTTCTTGTAAGAAATATTGAACACTCAATCGTAATTACTTTTACTTCTGTATTTGTTGACTCGATGCTAGCGTGCATTTACGTACCTATTTATGAAGTAATGCTTACTTTAGGATTCAGTCCACTTTTGAATAACTTAGCTTCAATGCAGTCTGAATCTATGACAACTAATGCTATTCTTAATAGTGTTATTCTCGTAAACATGATTTCATTTCCTGCAGTTATTTTTGCAAAAGCAGCATTCGAAGACGGATTCTCAAGGTTATTCCTGCTATTTCTTGCTCTAATAACATGTCTAACAGCGAAGAATGGAACCTGCATCAGCCTTGAACTTGCAATCATCTTGATGTTTTATCCAGGAACAATGCTTGTTCTTATATTAAGTTCAATTTTTGTTTTCTTTGTCTGTCTATATCTTCAGATCCCAGCATTAACTGGTTTTGAGCAACTTTATATACCTGACATAATCTTTAGGAATATGGCTTTAATGAATATGCATGTGAATGATTTTTCAGCTATTTTCTTTGCCATTGCTATTCCCGTAGTCTTTCAGTCAGTACTCTCTAAAATCAGTATGCTCAATTACCTGAGAGTAAAATTTAAATACAGAAACCAGACAGCTGGCTTTAAGCTAAATCAGATAGATTCACCTGAACTGCTGCTTATCGGTCTTTTAAAAAATCTAGGCGGCAGAAGCAATCTGCAGTCAGTTATGATGATTGGTGAAGATCTGTACGTAAAAGTTAAAGACTTTTCTAAAATTTCCCAGCATGGTCTGCTTGTTCTTGGCAAACGAAGAGTCGGATTTTTAAGATCAAAGAATGAAATTAGACTAAGCCTGAAACAGGATGCAAATATCATCGAACTTAGAATAAGAAACATTATTGCTAATGAACTAAACTATATTAGTGATGATAATGAGGTCGCAAAAGAATTCAATATTTCCCAATATGTCCATTCCCTAAAGGAGAAAACCGGTGACACAGAATAATGACTGGATACAGATCAAAATCAGAACAACAAACAGCTTTTCTGATGCTGTTGCAGAACTGTTAGAACAGTTAGGTGCTCTGGCAGTAAGCTATACAGATGCTGAAGATTCTCCTATCCTAGAACCCAAACCAGGTGAAAGACGCTTATGGCCAAACACAGAGGTTACAGGTCTTTTAGATAAGGGAACCGATCCTGAACCTATTCTTGCAAAACTAAAAGCAATTTTAGGCGATCATATTCCTATGGCTGCAACACACCTGGAGGATAAAAACTGGATCCGTGCTTGGATGGATCAGTTTAAACCATTAAAGTTTGGCTCTCATCTGTGGATCTGCCCTTCTTGGTTAAAGGTTGAAGAAGAAAACTCTGTTGTTGTTATGCTCGATCCTGGTCTTGCATTTGGTACAGGCACACATCCTACTACTGCACTATGTCTTGGTTATCTTGATTCTCTTGATCTGAAAGATAAACTCGTTTTAGATTATGGCTGTGGCTCAGGTATTCTTGCTATTGCTGCATTAAAGCTTGGTGCTAAAAAAGCTATGGGTGTTGATATCGATGAGCAGGCTTTGCAGGCTTCTTTAGAAAATGCAAAAAGAAATGATGTTGATGACAGATTAGAACTTGTCATGGGTACAGACAAGAAACTTGAACTTCCAAAATCACAGATAACTGTAGCAAATATTCTTGCAGGGCCACTGGCACAATTAGAGCCTGTAATTGCTGATCTGACAGCATCAGGCGGTTTACTTGCACTTTCTGGAATCCTGACAGAACAAGCAGATGAAGTAATTGAGGCATACTCAAAAGATTTCATTATGAACAAAGTTAAAGATAAGGACGGATGGGCCTTACTAACTGGCACAAGAAAGTAGAAATTCACGTCTTGTTACTTTCAAAGCCCCTGTATGACACATAGCATACCGGGGCTTTATTATTTTTAACTATTTTCCTTTATTATTCATCTAGTTAAAAAATAATTAGACCAACGGTTTAATTATACAAAAGATTTCAAGACACAATGAAAACTCATTACCTTTTGCTTATATGTGGAATTCTGATATCTGCAGTTTGTGCATTCATTGCATATATAGAATTTATTGCATCAGAATTTACACCAAAAACAAGCAAAAATCTCGAGGGCATCGATGATCGCATACAGAATGTTCTGTATTATGCATCACTTGCCCCAAGTTCCCATAATGCACAGATGTGGAAGGTAAGGATAAACCCATCAATCAATGCAATTTATATAACTTTAGATGACTCAAGAACATTAAAAGTCATCGATAAGAAAAACAGAGAAAGTTACATCTCTATTGGTTGCTATGTAAAAGCATTAGAGATGGCGTTTAAAGCATTCAATTACAAAACAATCACAAACATACAAGAAGATTCAAAACAAGTTTTAGTTACATTTTCAAAGGAAAATACAGGAGATATTAACCATGATATTCTTGATTCTTTAACTAAAAGACATTCTGATAAGCAGATATTTTCAGACAGGATGCTTGATAAAGATCTTGTTACTAAATTATCTGCTGTATCAGATAATGCTATTCTTTTACAAAAATCAGATAAATCCTATAACGACCTAAAGCCTCTCATAAAAGATGCAGTAAAACGTCAGACCTACGATAAAATGGCTGTAGCAGAGCTTGCATCATATATGAGATTTTCAGATGATGAATCTAAAGAAAAACAGGATGGCCTCGATGCCGAACAGCTAGGTTTGAGAGGACTAAAAAAGTTTTTCTATTACCTTTTTGTTAACTCAAGTACTGTTTTAACTGAAACATTTTCAAAACAGACTGTCAGCATTATTAACAAACAGATAGACAGCGCTCAGGCTTTTGTTTTACTCGAAAGTTATGGTGACGACTTTAAATCTAAAGTAATACAAGGAATGGAGCTTATGGAATTATGGATGTTCCTGACAGACAACAATGTTGAGGTTCACCCAATAAGTGCTCCTGTTGAATATAAAGATAGTATAAACAGAATCAATAAAATTCTAAACAAACATACAGATACTGATATGATATTAAGAGTCGGTTATGCAGAAAAATATTTACAAAACCACCGTCTGCGTAGAGATCTTGATAAATACATAGAGGTTGTAAAGGATTAATGGCCAGAAGAAAGAAAGAGGAGCCTACTGTTCACAGACAGGCAATTGCAAATGCCGCTCATGAACTGTTTTCATCAAAAGGTATTGAAAATTATGGCGAAATTATTAAAGCACACTAAGATCACAATTTGATTATGTTTATGCCTTAATACTTGCAATCAAATCAC
>NZ_JAGFNY010000059.1 GCF_019448115.1 Succinivibrio faecicola
TGGAATAAATTGCAATTTTGACGCATAGATCTTGTTGTCATCGATCATCAGATCTTGTCATAGGCGATCAGAGAATCTTATTCTTAACAGATCGCTTTGAATAAAAAAATGGCATAGTTTTTTGGGTTACCATGCCATTAAGGTTGTTACATCAAAAGCTTATTTCTTTCAATCTGACTTTTTAGTGCTTCTTTTTCACAACTCAACAGACTGTTCTGAATAAGAATTTTTCCTTTTTCAGCCTGCATGCTTAATACTTCTTCTTTTGTTTTTAGTAGCTGATTCATCGCATCATTGTAATTCTCCTGTAGAGATCTAATCTTTGAGGTTAACTCTTTCATCTTCGTTTTCATTTGACACAGTGTTGTCACGTCTTTTTTATGCTCAATAATACTCATAGAGTTGATGAAATCGCAGATTACATCCAAAAGCTCATATGTACTCATATCAGAATTGACAAGTTCCAATAGTTTTCCTGCAGATAATGGAAAATCCTTGTTATATGCTGCATTGATAACAGCTGTTACATTTGCATTACTAATCATTTTGCTCTCCTTTAATTTCTTCATTGGTGCCTCTCCATGATGCACCTTTTAGGGTAATTTCCATATCAGAATCTCTCATTAATCTATCTGCCAGTGCGTCCCTAATTGGTGATGGATCAATGACCTTCTTTAATGAATTCTTTCCTAGCTGAGAGGTGATAATGGTAGAACCTATTCCGTATCTGCATTCTGCAATTTCATTTAAAGCACAAACTATGTTGTCTGGAATTTTAGATAGCCCCCAGTCATCGAAAACTATAAGGTCAATGTTTTTTATTCTATCCCTGAATCTTATGAACGAAGGTCCATCCTTAGAATTTACCATGGTCATAAAATCATTGAAGCGGTAAAACATTACACTATACCCTTTACTCATTGCTTCAACTGCAGCTGCACAAGCAAGTGCTGTTTTACCCGTGCCAGAGGCTCCGCTTATCACAATATTTATACCCTTGTTGATATAATCACAGTCTTTTAGTTTTAAAAGCATCGTGCTTTCGAAACCTCTTGAAGGATCTGGAGCAAACTGTTTGAGGTATATGCGTTTGCGGACTCTTGAATTTCTGAATAATTTGTTAAATCTTTTGTGTGCAACATGCTCCTCATGAGACTCAAGACATCTTTTCAGCTTATCTTCAAACGTCATATCTGTATACATCTCAGGACTGCCAAACTGCTCGTAAAGCTCATCTACCACTCCATCAAGTTCCAGTCTCTGTGCTAGTGCGATAAGTTCACGCTGCTCTGGTAAAAGTACAGTTTTTTCTTTCATGACTGTTCTCCATGTACATCAGGTTCAAAACTATCGAAATCTCTTAAATGTGCATCATCTGGCTCTGTGGGTCTGAATATTTCAAACTCTTCCTGATGCTGAATTTTTTGGTTTTTGTTATATTCATTCTGAAGTTCCTTATACATTTCTGCTACTGAGTAGGAGCTCCATTTATAAGGCTCCAGATTAAGGACAGATATGCAGGCTTCAGAGTACAACTGTTTGAAAAAGCAACGCTTGTATCCATTTATGACAGCCCTGCAGGTTTTTATTGTGACTGATTCTGCTCGACAGTTATTTTTGTCATACTCAATCTTTGAAAGACAGAATCTATTGACGCCGTCATCTAAAGCTTTTGATATTGACGTAACGTCATCCAGTGATGCATAAATCCTGTTGTTTGCATCAATTTTCTGATGTAGGCTCGGTTTGTGACCTTCAACGGCAGTGATCCCCTCTCCATCTGTCCGTAGGTGACGAGCTATTTCCTTGCCCTCATGTTTAATTATCACCAGATCATTGGTTAAATAAATATCTACACGTTTCTTGATATATAAGTATGGAACAGAATACTGATGTGCTTGGACTGTTACCATGTAAGAGCCAGGAACAACCACTGATATAGGTTCGCCCATATATTCAGGAATTTTCTTCTCAGGTATTAGTAAAGGCAGTTCATAAGTTTTGAAAAGGTAGTCTCTGGTCAAAGTTGTACTTCGTCTGAAAGGACCTTTGTTAATTAGAGCCTCAACTTTTTCCATAAGGATCTTGTTATGCTCTTGCAATGTACGCAACGTAGTAGCAAATTCGTGCTTCAAACTAGACATAACAGACTGAATTCTTCCGACTGAGTGCTCTGCACAGCTTTTACGTTGTGGAGTATATGGAGGTGCAGCTTCTGCACACATGCCCATTTCCTGCAGATAGCATGCGAAATTTTCATTTATTACAGCTTCTGCATGTGGTTTATGCTGTGTACACCAACAACGTGCATTGTCTACTGTTAAAATACTTGGATGGCGATTTCCTAGGTATCTAAAACCTTCACATAATACTCTGCAACTTTCTGCTGTACTCTGAGCTGTCACAAATCCTGCGTAAACGTAGTAACTTGCAGGAAAAGCAATGGCCATGATCCAACATGTAATTCTGCCGTTATAGGTTAAAAGCTCATACTTGTCACCTGTATAATCAAGCTGAGCGTACAGACCATAAGGAAACGTCTGTGCATAATAAAACTCAGGACTATCAGATTCAATTAAGTCTCTTGCAATTTTTATTCTGGCAGAAAAATATGACAGACTCAGTGGCTGTAGTTCCTTACTTAAAGCCTCTGATTCATATAGAGCATACAGCTGAGTAATATTCAGCTTTTTCTCAATCATCACAGA
The DNA here is from genome assembly GCF_019448115.1 of Succinivibrio faecicola. Taxonomy (GTDB): domain Bacteria; phylum Pseudomonadota; class Gammaproteobacteria; order Enterobacterales; family Succinivibrionaceae; genus Succinivibrio; species Succinivibrio faecicola. Next base: position 2,709 of record NZ_JAGFNY010000059.1, read on the forward strand.
AGTGAGTTTTTCAAAGTCAGGTAGATATTTATTCTGACTGTCATTTCTAACATCCTGCTGTTTTCTTGGATAGACTTTTTCATAAAGCTCTTTGGGAGACATCCTTGATATTTCGTCACTGTTACTGATTTCTTGACTTTCAAGCTTATTCTTGAGTCTGATAATCGTGCTTGGGGACACCTTAAGTGAACGAGCAATAAACCTACATGAATCAGTTGATGTTAGTAACCTTATGCAGGCCTGTTTCAACTGAGGAAACCTCAGATATCCTGAATTTTGGCTAGTTTTGTTCATAAAAAGCTCCTTTATTTAATGGACAGGAGCAATTTTATGGATCAACTGGTGTCAAATTGGTAAATCGTGTGGCTGAAGTACTGCTGAACGTTGATACACCTGTGTTTTTCAGAAGTTAAAAGGTAATAAAATCTTGCGATTTTGATGGGGATTGAGAGCATTTTTGGGGGTACTTGGACTTTATTAATAAAAATATGTGTACTTCCAATCTCTTTATATCTTTTTTTTAATTTATGCTTAGCTCGAATAATGTACTCGATCTTGTCGTTTAGGGATTTTCTACTAATTATTGAAACTAGCTTATCCCATTCTTCTTTTGATATTTTCTCGACGGTGTTTATTGGGATTTCATTTGAAAAAACTATACAGAGCGTCTTTACTGAATAGTTGCAGTAAGGAAGGATAAAGTCAGGCAACAGTACATGGGTTCGTTGTACAGGGTTTCCACCCTTACAGATAATTCTTGGTATAAGAAATGTCTTTTCATTTATTCCTATCTGCTTGACAATCCTTGTTATATAACCGTGTATATAAATTTTCTCGCAATTAAGCATCGAGCATAACTTTAAAAAGCCAACCAAGAGCACAATTCTTGATAGAAAAACATTCTCTTTAACAATTCTGAAAGTTCCTTGTGGTAATATGATCATGACTTTTATGTCAGGTCGTGTTCTTTTGTCGCGAAACAAAAGGGGGAACACGACCTTTTTTAATTAATTCAGACCCAATAAGAAACTATCTAAACAGCCTCTTCCCTCAAGCAAAGCTCTTATTTCAAGAATAGTAATTTTTTTTGGATCTTATAAAGAATATTGAGATGACAAGAAGCATTATGAGAAGTGCGTCATAAAGAAGAAGATCTTCTGATCGATTAAATCAAGATAAAGTGATCGATCAATTCAAGATCTTTGCGTCATAACTAAAAGATTTTCCA
>NZ_JAGFNY010000060.1 GCF_019448115.1 Succinivibrio faecicola
AGCAGACTGTACGCTAACTACAGCCATTTATAATTTTAGACAAATGTGACCAATGTCCGCTTCATTTGGTCACCGTAGCTTTTTTTTTATACTAAAAGTGAGAGGTTGCTCACACTTAGATCAGGGGCTACGCATGAAATTTTAACAATAATTTGTGCAAACCAAAGCTCATAGCAGCAAGGTGTTCTTTAAAAATTCAATCGCAAAAGCGCATACAATTTAGATCTATTAATTCATTTCCTCTTTAGCTACAATCACTGTAGTTGATAATTGTAGGAAAGAGTTTAATGGCATTAAGAGACGCAGTAGAGGTAATGATGGGGAAACTCGTCGTTACTGATACAAGACAAAAGGTAAAGGTGAAATATCCTTTATTGCCGACTCTTTTTGGCATTATCATCGCTTGGGTATGTGGCAACAATAGCTGTGTTGCGGTTGCTGATTATTGGGAAGACAACAGAGACTTTCTAAAAGAAAGCATTCCTGGCTTTCCAGATCATAACATCTCCCACGATACCGTTAATAGATTACTAAGCGTAATTAAGATGTCTGAACTCCAAGATTTTTATATTTCTCAATTGAAGGAGAAGCGCCTGTGATAGACAAATCTAATTACTATAGAATAAAGTAACGTCAATTAACTCTTGGTGGATGTTAGATTATTGCATTAAATTAAGTCTATTTTCGAACAAGAAAAATACTGCACTTGCTACAGTCAAAGATTTATTTGCTGTAGTTAATTGTAGGTTACCATGAAGTTGTCATGAGACTATCAGGTAAGATGAAATCCTAAGGCTAAAGTCCTACCTAAAGCTTACTTTAGCCTTTGTATTTGTTTAAAAGTGTAAAAAGTAAAGTTTTTTCACCGCACATCAAATAAAAATAAATATTCAATAAAACCGCATATAAATGCCATCTTTGCACATTGTAACTACAAAAGCATAATTTATTTTCTTAAGTTAACTAAATCTAAAACATCTGGCACTATAATCTTTGTAATTGCCTTTGGTTTTGGTAATATAACTTTCTTTAGTTTTAAGATGTACAAAGATGACTTGTAGTCATCTTTGTCAGTATAGGTGAGTGCAAATGAAATATGTCGGATACTACAACGGCAAGATTGGTCCATATGAGGAAATGACCATCCCTATGTCAGATAGATCTATTTACTTTGGTGATGGCTGTTATGACGCTACAACCTTTTGTAATCAGCATATCTTTGCACTAAACGATCACTTAGATAGATTTTACAATAGCTGTAAGCTCTTAGAAATTGAGTTTAAGATGAGTCGTGAGGAATTAACTATAGAGCTTAACAAGTGTATAGAAGCTAATGAGTGTGATCATGGCATGATCTACTGGCAGTGCACTCGTGGTTGTGGTGTTCGCTCTCATGCCTTTCCACCAAAAGAGGTAAAACCAAATCTTTTGATAATATCAGTTCCACTTGAGCTGGTACCTTTTGATACTCGTGCTCGCTTAATCACCATGGAAGACACCAGATATGAGCATTGCAATATTAAGACTTTAAACTTAATACCAAATGTCATGGTAGCTCAGCGTTGTGTAGAAAAGAACTGCTTTGAGACTGTATTCCACAGAAAAGGCATTGTCACAGAGTGTGCTCATTCTAATGTACTAATACTAAAGGATGGTGTGCTACAAACTCACGAGTTAGATAACTACATCCTACCAGGTGTAACTCTAAAGCATCTTTTGAAACTAGCTCCAACAGTTGGTTTAAAGACTAAGATTAAAGCCTTCACTTTAGATGAATTATTTAACGCAGATGAAATCATTGTAAGTAGCTCTGGTGGCTTTTGCATTGGTGCTTATGAGATTGACGGGAAAGCTGTTGGAGGTAAAGATCATCAATCTCTTGTAAAGCTACAACAAGCTTATGATGAGTTTTACAAAAGGAATATCGGTCTGATTTAATTTGTTGATAATCAAAGCTTGACAAACAGGTATTTTGCTTTCGTGCATATCTTAAAATGCACGAAAGGTTGCTTGAAACTCATGCTTTAATAAGACAACAATCTCTTAAAGTTGTCTTTGCTTTAATGCTAGAGAAATTAACTTATCAGCTTTATCTGCAAGAAACAGCGGAATATTTAGCATATCCTCATCTAGTCTTAAATTGTCTAATGAGAAACGTACTCTAAGCTTGGTTTGCTCTTTAAATAATTCCTTGTACTTTTTTAAGCTAGTAGCTTTAGTGTTTGTATCTGCTTTAACTTCAATTGGAAAAATATCGTTTGCTCTCTGAATTAAAAAATCTACTTCATAAGGTGGATTGTTTTGAGACCAATATCTTGGTGTAACTTCAAACTGATTTACTAATGCTTGTAAGACATAGTTTTCACTTAAAGCTCCTTTAAACTCTGTAAACAATCTATTACCTTCAATAAATGCGCTAGGATCAAGTTGTGAAAGTCGTCTTAAAAGCCCTACATCAGAAAGATAGATTTTAAAAGCTGACAAATCGTCATAGGCTGCTATAGGGAGGTTTGGTTTATTACATCTGTAGATCTTATGGACTAATTGACCATTCACAAGCCACTGTAATGCATCCTCATATTCTCTTGCCCTAGCACCTTCTTTTACTACTTTAAATAGGAACTTTTTGTTTTCTTTGGCTAGTTGAGACGGAATAGATTTAAATATCAAAGTGATTTTTGGAAATTCATTTACATTAGGATGTTTACCAAAATCTGCTTCATAAGATTGGAGTATGTTTGATAGAGCCTCTTGTATTTTTTGAACTTTTTTATTTTCTGTCCACATGAGCACAGACTCTGGCATACCACCTGTTACAAAGTACATCTTTAATTTCTCATAAAGAGGGTTAAAAAATGCATCAGCAATTGGAGTGATCTCATCAATTGAGTCCATGAAATTTACTAAGTTCAAATCGTTATTTGCCATTAAAAACTCAGTGAACGACATCGGATTTATTTGTAAAAAAATAACTTTACCTACAGGAAAAGATGAAGGTTTAGCTAATGCAACACCAAGAAGAGAGCCCGCACAAGCTAAATGGTATTCTGGTGCATTCTCGCAGAAATATTTTAGAGAATTGATAACATTAGGACAGTCTTGAATCTCGTCGAATATAATTAAGGTATTATTCTTCTCAATATCTTGACCGCTAGCCATGATTAGATTATCTAGGATCCGCTTAACATCCTTGGTGGTTTCAAAAAATTGTTTGTACTCAGGACTCTCATCAAAGTTGAAGTAAGCGGTGTTTTTATAATAACGTTTACCGAACTCTTTTAAAATCCAAGTTTTGCCAACCTGTCGTACGCCTTTAAGAAGTAGTGGCTTCCTGAATTCAGAGTTCTTCCACTCTAGCAATTTATTTAATACCAATCGTTCCATAAGTCTATCATCACACTTTTATATAGTATTTTACCTAAAAAATCACACAATTATTAAATAATTATAGCAATAAGAAAATGACTTGTGTAAATATATTTTGCAGAAGTAATTTATGTGTTAAAGTGGTTATTTATAAGGTCTATATAAAAAGAAAATTGTATTCTATATAAGTGAGTAATTATAAACGATCACGTTTTTATAACTGTTTTAGGATAATATAATCACACGTTTATAGGTGTTTTGATAGTAAATTATCACACTTTTATTAAAAATGATGAGGAGTTGTTTTTTCTGAACTCTGAAGATAAGTCTGGTTATAGATTAAAGAGCATTCTAGATAAGCTTTTAGGTATGATATTCAATGAATATTTGATAATCTTCGAGGTGGTCGAAAAAATAAGAGCCATAAAACCCAAACTTTGCAAATCTAGATAGACGATCAAAGTAAGATATATACAAAAAGTTAAAAAAAAACGCATAAGA
>NZ_JAGFNY010000061.1 GCF_019448115.1 Succinivibrio faecicola
CCATCGAATAATAACCTATTCACAATATATCGTCTAATTATATTTTAATATAATTCAATATTATTTACAGCCACTATTGGAGCAATTCATCCCAACCGCCTATAGAGGCGGGGGAATTCTTGCTAGATAAAGTTAAATTTTATTGTCTAGAAATAAATATATATATTTTAAATCACAGACAATATGGATTTATTTAGAAAAAAGTCATTATTTTGAGAAAATAAAAAAAGAGAATATGTCTGATATTCATATTCTCTTTTGATGTTATATTTAACTTTAAAAATTCAGCTCTACTTTTTCAAAAAGGCATCTGAATATGCTTTATAAGGTTCAAACAATTTTTCAATTTCACCATCTTCAAGGGGTCTGTAATCTCCTTCTGAAAGCGTTTCATCAAGACAAAGTGATCCAATATAAAGTCTTTTAAGCTCTATCACCTCATTATCAACACATTCAAAAAGTCTTTTTACCTCATGAAAACGACCTTCTGTAACAGTGACTAAAGCAACATTATCAGAAACAATTTCAAGTAAAGCCTCTTTATATCTGCTTTTTTCCTCAGGATGCTTAAGTCCCTTTGCAAAAAGAGCGATATCCTTTTCACTGATCTTATCTTTAGTTGTAGCAAGATATGTCTTTGTTACAAGATATTTTGGTGATGTAATCTGATGATTAAGATCACCATCATCTGTTACAAGAAGCAGACCTGTTGTATCAATATCAAGTCGACCTACACAGTGCATCTTTGTAAACTTTGGAATATCTGAAAAGATATTTATAACAACAGGATTATTATTATCTCTGTCAGCACAGACATAACCATCAGGCTTATTGAGCATGTATATCTGCTTTTTAAAGCCCTCATCTGCACTCATCTGACAACCATCAAGACTGATGGCTGCATTTGATGCAATTTTTAAAGAAGGATCGGTTACAACTTCACCTTCAACCTCACACAACCCCTGTCTTATAAGTTTGACAGCTACAGAGCGTGTCAGATCAAAATTGTGACAAACAGCCTTATCAAGACGTAATGTATCTTTTGCCATTTTAGTTGTACTTAGCAAGGATTAGGGAGGCATTTGTACCGCCAAAACCAAAAGAATTTGACATAATTCTGTTGAGTTTTGCATCTCTTGCGGTATTTGCAACGATATCAAAACCCTTTGCTGCATCATCTAAGGTATCAATATTGATTGATGGAGCAATAAAGTTATTAGACATCATCAGTAATGAGAAGATAGCCTCATTTACGCCAGCAGCACCTAAAGCATGACCTGTCATTGATTTTGTTGATGATATTGCAGGACACTTGTCTGTAAATACCTTACCTATTGCCTCAAGCTCCTTGATATCACCAAGTACTGTTGCAGTACCATGAGTATTGATGTAGTCAACAGGACCATTTGCTGTTGCAAGAGCCTGTTTCATACAGCGATAAGCACCTTCGCCTGATGGAGCTACCATATCATAACCATCAGATGTAGCACCGTAGCCTTCAACAACAGCAATGATATTTGCACCACGCTTTTTAGCATGCTCAAGCTCTTCTAGAACTAAAATACCACCACCAGCACCGATTACAAAACCATCTCTTCCAGAATCATAAGGTCTTGATGCCTTTTCAGGTGTTTCATTAAAAGCTTTAGATAAAGCCCCCATTCCATCAAAAAGACAAGAAATTGACCAGTGGGCTGACTCACCGCCACCTGCAAACATAATATCGTGTCTGCCAAGAGCAATCTCATCACAGGCAAGTGCAATACAGTGAGCTGAGGTAGAACATGCTGATGATACGGTTAAGGATGCACCTTTAATCTTGAATGCTGTTGCAAGATTAGCAGATGTAGTTGAACTCATAGCCTTTGGTACAGCATAAGGACCTACTCTTTTAATACCTTTTTCTCTTAAGGTATCTGCAGCTTCAACAATTGCACAAGTATCACCACCACCAGAGCCTACAAAAAGACCAGTTCTCTCATTGCTTACGTCACTTTGCTCAAGGCCTGCATTTTTAATTGCTTCTTGCATTGCAACATATGCATAACCTGCAGCCTCGCCCATAAATCTGAATACTCTTCTGTCAATAACATCTTTAAGGTCAAGATCAACCAGACCTGCAACCTGAGAGCGCATCTGTTTTTGTGCAAATTCCTGAGCAAACTTGATGCCAGACTTACCTTCTTTTAATGCTTTTAAAACAGCATCTAGTCCAGTACCAATAGATGAGACAATACCCATGCCTGTGATTGCTACTTTTTTCAAGGTCATACCTTACTCCGTTTTTTTATGAATTCTGTATACTTAGTGCAAACGATACCATAATATTCTGTTTGAGCAAAACATTATTACAAATCTATACAAAATATGATGCATAAGACAGTTTTTTTATATCTTTTTTTACAGGTAGAAAAACAAAGCTGACCAATTTTATCCAGAGCAAAAAACATAGTATCGATGCAACATAAAATTTTATAAACAAAATGACATTACACTAAGATCGTATATTCAAATTTATGCTCTAAAAAGCAAGATTAAGAAAAAAATCGGTAAATTAAAATTGTTTTATTGTATAATAATGCGCAAATTTAGGCCTTAGGATAGTTAAAAGGCTTAAAGCAAGTATCAAAAATCATCATGATACTTTGTTATACGGATTATTCAATTAACGTTGTTCTGTTTTTTGATAATCGGTTTTGTTTAATTAAATCAGGTATTACTCTTTTATATGGCAAAAGAAGAAAGCATTGAAATGCAGGGTACCATCCTTGAGACCCTTCCAAATACTATGTTCCGTGTTGAGCTTGAAAACGGTCATATTGTTATGGCTCATATTTCTGGCAAGATGCGTAAAAACTACATCAGAATTTTAACTGGCGATAAGGTTACCGTTCAGTTAACACCATACGATCTGACAAAAGGTCGTATCACATTCCGTGCCAGATAATAAGGCAGATAATTTAAATTACAGCCTGAAACATCTGTTTCAGGTTTGTTTTTTTGCTCACCTAAGATCTTGTAAAACAGTTCAAAAATAGAATTGTTCCTTCTTTTTTAATCAAAGCCTTGGTTATATCAAACATTCAATTTATTGCATTGATCATTTAACAATAAAACGCATCACTTCAAAAATACAGGATAATATCACCAATTCATTGCATATTTCCTAACTTGATTTTATCAATCATTTTCAATCAGCATATTCATTTAAAACAGTTAAGAAAACGATTTATAAATGATATATTAAGTGAATTCTAATACCGATAATTATGTTACATGTGTTCTAGACAAGCACATTAATCTTTATTAGAATTAGGTATTGATATTAAATACGGATAAAGAATATGTGTGATAAGAATTTCAAAAAACTGCCATTTGGTACAGAGGAATTCTCTGAACTTAGAACAGAGAATTACTATTATATAGATAAATCCTCCTACATAAAGAAAGTTTTTGAAAATTCAGCATCCGTAATTCTTTTCACAAGACCAAGACGAT
>NZ_JAGFNY010000062.1 GCF_019448115.1 Succinivibrio faecicola
ACACCACTTATCCCGACTTTATGATTATACCGAAAAACATCAAAATCGGCTTAGTTACGCCCATCAATACATAAAAAGTCGGGATAACTTTTCATTCTATAATGAAGTAGCCTTAATTCATAAAGGAGACACTCATTATGGAAAAAAATATTTTTGACATCATTGCCAAAGCAAATGAAATACTTGAATCGCTAAGATTATCACGTTCAACAATACGTGCTTATCAAGCAAGGAGTTTCGCCCCAATCATCAAAGCCTATGAAGAAAGAGGCTGTACCATTTTTCAACCAGAAATCATGAAACAACTGCTTAATGAAGCAGATAAGCTATTTCAAGATCATGCTATCTCTAGAAAATCATTAAATTTTAGGCGGCGGGGGATCTGTATTCTTAATGAAATTCATGAAACAGGTACATTTGAATGGAAGATTTTTCTCCCCCAAAAATCTAGAGATTTACCCTCCTTCTTTACAGAAATCTTGAAAAATTTCATTGAAAGCCTACCTAATAATAAACATTCTTTAAGAATCATCAAAAGCATAGTTTCTCGTTTTTTTGTTTTTTTAAAAAACAGAAATATAAATGACTTAAATGGTATATCTGCAGGAGATATCCGTGATTTTCTTTCTCAGATTCATGAAACAAAAGCAGGGAGCATGGATGAAGTTATTTCAACAATGAAAAAACTTCATCAGTTTCTTTCCCTAAAAGGTTATAAAACTGATAATTATTGGCTACTTCTTTCCTCCCCAAGATGCCGTGACCACAAAGTTAAGCCTGCAATGCCAAACGAAGATATGATTTTAATTATCAATCAAGTCAACAGAAAAAAAGCTCCAGGTAAACGTGATTTTGCAATTTTATCTCTTGCCTTAACAACAGGTCTACGCGCAGGAGATATAGCTTCGCTAACATTGACTGATATCCATTGGAAAGAACTAGAATTACATGTTTTACAAGGAAAAACAAACAAGATTGTTGTTCTTCCGTTGCAATCACCTGTCCGTGATGCTCTTGCTGATTACATTCTTAATGAACGTCCAGAATCTACTTGCAAAAATGTATTTCTAAGAAGCTGTGCTCCATATGATGCGTTTAAGGATGGAGTATCTATTGCATGTATTTTTCGAAAGTATCTTAAAAAAGCAGGAATAAGCCATATCGTAAATGACGGAAAAACGTTTCATGGTATCCGGAGAGCTGTTGGTACCTCTATGGTTGCAAAAGGAGTTCCTGTTACCACCGTTTCACAAGTTCTAGGACATCAGTCAATTCGAGCTACTAGACAATATATTTCACTTGATTTATATGGACTTAAGAAGTGTGCACTTTCAATGAAGTCATTAGGAGGTGCTCATGAAATTTCTTGAAAAACAGATAGAAGATATGCTTCTATATAAAGAAAGTCTTGGCTATTCAAGGCGGACTTATTCGTATTTTTTGAATGATCTAGCTAGGTATATAGATAAAAAAGTCAATGTTAGTGAAACATTGTCGATTTCTGATATTCTGCCTTGGTGTATACAAAGAGATACAGAGAAAGCAGAAGGATTTCGTCGAAGAATAACTGCCGCAAGAGAATTTACAAAATACCTATACGCCATAGGTAAATGTGACACAATTCTATCGATGGATCTTGTTCCTTCCACACACAGATATACCCCATATCTTTTTACGGATGAAGAACTGCGAACTTTATTTCGAACCTGTGATAAACAGAAATCAAACTCCAAAAATCCATTATATGGAGATATTATTTCAGTTATTTTTAGGTTGATATATTTTTGTGGACTTAGGCCAAATGAAGGTCGTGAATTATACAGGAAAGATATTGATACTAACCGATGCACGCTATTTATAAGGAAAAACAAGAGTCATAAGGAACGCTTGATTCCAATGGCAGAGGATCTTTCTAACTTATGTAAAAAATATATCTCGAAAAGAGATATTCTGTTTCCTGATTCAGAGTTAATGTTTCCATCAATAACAGGAGAAGCTTATTCATCAAAGTGGCTGACACAACAGTTTCTTAAAATATGGGCACAAGCCTTTCCTGAAAATAAAGACGCCAAAGTTAGAATATATGATCTTCGCCATCGTTTCGCTACAACTGTTCTACAAGAATGGATTGACAATAGTGAAGACCTTTATACAGCGCTCCCATACTTAAGTTCCTATATGGGACACAGTGACTATAAGCATACAGCCTACTACATACATTTACTGCCAGAAAGACTTTTAAAATCATCTGCTATTAACTTGGAATATTTCCAAACTCTGATTCCGGAGGTGTGCTCATGACTAAAGACTCAAAAGTGTTCTATCAGATACTGCGAGATTTTCTGATAGTTTACCTACCAAAGCAGAAAGCTGCCAGTTTCAATACGATACGTTCATACAAGACAGCCTTGAATATGTATCTGGACTACTCATGTCAAAAACTAAAAATTAAACTTGATAGCTTTGATTTTTCGTTTGCAACCAGAGAATTACTTGAAGACTTTCTAGAGTTTTTGGAAGATGAATGTCATTGTTCTGTAACAAGCAGAAACCAGAGGCTAGCGGCAATCCGTCGTTTTTTCAGGTATGCATCAGAAAAAGATTCTATTTTTATTTCATCCTATCATGAAATATCTTTAATACCGGTCAAGAAAGTGCCTGATCATGAGATTGAATTTTTTTCAGAAAAGGCATTGGAGGCAATACTGGCGACACCTGAGACATCCACCATAAAAGGCATTCGAGATCTTACATTAATGATCCTGTTATATGACAGTGCAGCCCGCATACAAGAAATCCTTGATTTAAAGCTTCAGGATTTACATATTAACGATAACGAAAGATATGTTGTACTTACAGGGAAAGGAGGTAAAACCCGTTTAGTCCCATTAATGCAAAAAACAGTAGATCATTTGAACAAGTATATAGAACTTTTCCATAATGGCAGTAGCGATACAGTGTTCCTTTTTTATGTGACAAGAAAAGGGGTACAAAATCAAATGTCACAGGATAATGTATCGAAATTCATAAAAAAATACGGTGAAATCGCAAGAAATAAATGCTCTGAGGTGCCAGAACATTTATATGTACATATGTTTAGACATTCTAGAGCAATGCATCTTTATCGACATGGGATGCCAATGCCACTGCTTTCAGAGTGGTTAGGTCATACACAGATGGAAACAACCATAAAATATTATGCAAATGCTGATGTTAGGATGAAACAAGATGCAGTTGAAAAAGCAACTTCAGACTTTAATACAATCATCAGTTCTGCAGTTGATTTTACATTTGATAATGATGATGTAGTTTTCAAGAGACTGTATGGACTTATGTAAAAGTTATCCCGACTTTTTATGTACTGATGGGCGTAACTAAGCCGATTTTGATGTTTTTCGGTATAATCATAAAGTCGGGATAAGTGGTGT
>NZ_JAGFNY010000063.1 GCF_019448115.1 Succinivibrio faecicola
ATACATCTATACCTGACATATTATTTTTCCTTTAAAAATCTATAAAGTTAATTCAACTGGTCTTCATCTGACTGAGTGTTAAAAATCACGAAAGTGATCCGCCGATCTCAGGGAGAAAAACAGGATCAATTTTATAATTTTTTCTCCCCAAATTTTTGCTTTGTGAAATAAGCAGAATTCAGAAAAATTTTTCTTTTCTCTATCCATAAATTTGAATCATTGTTTATTCTTGATTGTTCATTTTTTTAGGAGGAACAATGCCAAGAATAAATTACATTCGAAAGAACTCTTTTCATTTAAAAAAAGGAAAAAGAATAATGGATGGAACATCTTTAAAAAAGCTTCTGATAGAAGCGTCAAAACTAACATCAACTCAATTAGAAAACCAATATGGTCTGTCTCATGGTGTTGCAGTTCGTATGAAGCGAAAGGTGAAAGAAGACGCCACATTCAGTGAAAAGAATTTAGGACTGTTAACCGCCAAGGAAGTTTTAGAACTTTGGTACAAAAAAAGAAAAGCATCTGTAAAAAACGCTGAAGGAAATTTACAGGATAAATTTCTGTATCCTGATTGTCCAAAGATATATCAAGAATACCTTGATAATGTTGCACAAACTAATAGCACATCAAGTTCAAGAAAAACTCAGATAACAATGAGTTTATTGCTAGAGAGAAGCTACTTCTCTGAAGAAAACAAACAGGAAGCAGCAAAACAAGGAAAAGTGCTTGTATCAATGACACATGCACAAAGACTTATGTGCGAGTATAAAAAGTCAAAGGTAACACCTGTATTCAGAAAACAACACAAACCAGGATTTACTGCAGAAGTTGATTTTACTGGAGCAAAAGCACCTTATATGGGGGAGGACAATACCATTCACTATGCTGATGTTATTGTAATTGTACTTCCTCACTCAAGAATGCTTTACGCACAGGCAATTGAAAATCAGCAAAGTGAAACTGTATGCAAAGCTATCAGTCAATGCTTTAAAACATGGAATGCAGTGCCTCAGACATTAACAGTTGATAATTTTAAAGGGGCTGTTGTAAAGGCAAGCAAATATGAAGGTGAGATTAACAAATATTTTGAACAGCTTGCTAGGTTCTATAACTTTGAAGTTATTACTTGTAGACCTTATACACCTACTGATAAAGGTTGCTGTGAAGCACATGTAAAGATAGTAACCAGAAGAATACTTGCTTCATTAAGAGCAGATGCTCAAGAAGGCAAATACTGTAGAAGCATCAAGGAATTAAATGATTACTTTTCTGGTCATATTGACATTATCAACAATCACAAGGTTATTGGTTGTCAGAAGACTAGACAGGAAATGTTTGATGAAGAAATAAAGTCAATGCTGCATCCAAAGTCATGGGATTACAGTTTCAATAAAATGTATACAATGACAGTCCCAAGCACATCAAGACTGGATATTATTGGTCACCAATACGCCGTCGCTAGTAAGTGGATTGGAGCAAAAGTTGATGTTGAAATATCAAGTTCTGAAGTAAAAATATTTCACTGTTCAACGATGATTACATCTTATCCGCGAAAAGATAATACTCCAGGACTGTCATCGAAGGAGAACTTCTCCCTTGAGAATCATATCATATATGACGGCTTTTCTCTCCCCCAAAAGAGCTTTCTGCGGGAATGGGCTGAACATATTGGTCCGAATACAGTTTTATGGCTTGATTGTCTTTACAAAAGAAGAAATCACGATGCAAACAAAGCAAAATTTGCTGTAGAGGTGATGTCCTTACCGAAGGGTAAGAAAGATTATTATACAAAGCTAGATGAACTTATAGGTGAACTGTTAAAGTCAGGTGACGGTCTAAAATCAAGCTCTATTATCAATAAATGGAAAGCCCAAAAATATAAGCCAAGTACCAGTACTGACTGTGATTTTGTATATAGCAAAGAGCACTATATAGAGCTTGTAAAAAAAGTTACTACTGGTGAAATTTCTATGCTTGACTGGTCTTTTTTTGTCAAAGAAAAAACTGTAGAACCGAATAATTTACCTGCAACTTTTTTAAATGGCTCTGAGTCTTTACCAAATGGAGTAACCTATTATGCAGCAAACCATAATTGATTTAATGAATAAACTTGATTTAAAAGGTGCAATAGAATCATTCAGAATATTAAATAATGATCCAGCTTATTTAGATAAAACACCTTGCTCTATAGTACTTAAATCTTTACTAGAAGCCGAAATAAATCATAGAGATAAGAGACGACAGGAAGCACTTCTAAAAACAAGCAGATTGCCTTTGCACGTCACGATAAGTGATTGGAATTTCAACGATGAAAGAGATTCAAATGAGTTTAGATCAAAAGTAGCATCAATGCTCACTCTTAACTTTATTGAAATGGGACAGAATCTAAATGTATTAGGTGGTTCTGGTACGGGAAAAACCTTTTTTATGTCATTGATAGGTTGTCTAGCCTGCTCTCATGGAAAAACCGTTGTATTTTACAATACGAATGAATTGATAAACTCCATTAAACTTTCTAGAGGCTCTGCATCATACTATACAAAGATAAAAACCTTATCCGGAAAGACGGTATTAATGCTTGATGATTTCTGTTTATTTGAATACGATGAGGAAGAACAAGCAATTCTATTCGATATTCTAAATGCTCGTTTTGGAAAGAAAACAACAATTATAGGCTCTCAAAAAAGCATGGTTGGCTGGAGAGAAACACTTGGTGAAACAGCACTAAGTGAATCCATAATTGAAAGGGCAGGAAGAAATAACTTTACGTTAGTAATGCCTGGTGTATCAAGAAGAGCAAATCTAGACTAATCCCTCCCCCTAAAATAATGCTGTCAGTTTAGTTGGCAGCATTTTTTTATAATTTCCAATACATATACTTTCGGATCACTTTTTAATATTGAAGGATCAAATGCTGATATTGAAGGATCAGGTATTGTAAAAAAAATAAAATAAGGTAGGATCATTTTGACCTTGGATTAGAGAAAAGAAAACTCTGAATTGGTTCAAAAATTCCCTTCAAGATGATCCTGATTTTTAGGTACAAAAGACGGATCAACTTCGCGTGAGATCGGCGGATCACTTTCGTGATTTTTAACATGAGTTGAGAATGTTGTACTAAAGCTTGAATTTGAACTGAAACTGCCATTGATGGCATCTGCACCTTTATAGTCTCT
>NZ_JAGFNY010000064.1 GCF_019448115.1 Succinivibrio faecicola
AGGTATAGAAGCGAACCAGGGGAAGTGAAACATCTCAGTACCCTGAGGAAAAGAAATCAAAAGAGATTTCCAAAGTAGCGGCGAGCGAAATGGAAAGAGCCCAAAAGTCATATATGTACAAGTAGAACTGCATGGAAAGGCAGAGGAGACAGAGTGATACTCTCGTATACGTAAGTGGATATATGATGAGCGTTGAGTAGGGCGGGACACGTGGTATCCTGTCTGAACATAGGGGGACCATCCTCTAAGGCTAAATACTACCTGACGACCGATAGTGAACCAGTACCGTGAGGGAAAGGCGAAAAGAACCCCTGTAAGGGGAGTGAAATAGAATCTGAAACCGTGTGCGTACAAGCAGTGGGAGCTCGAAAGAGTGACTGCGTACCTTTTGTATAATGGGTCAGCGAGTTATCTGTATTAGCAAGGTTAACTTAAATGAGGGAGCCGTAGGGAAACCGAGTCTTAAAAGGGCGAGAAGTTGATGCAGGTAGACCCGAAACCGAGTGATCTAGTCCTGGACAGGCTGAAAGCAGGGTAACACCTGCCGGAGGGCCGAACCTACTGTCGTTGCAAAGCCAGAGGATGATCTGGGACTAGGGGTGAAAGGCCAATCAAACCCGGTGATAGCTGGTTCTCCCCGAAAGCTATTTAGGTAGCGTCCTGCAGGGGCGTATGGGGGTAGAGCACTGTTATAGGAAGGGGTTCATTGCGAACTACCGACCTATTGCAAACTACGAATACCATACAGTTGTAAGCAGGGGACACACAGTGGGTGCTAACGTTCATTGTGAAGAGGGAAACAACCCGGACCGCCAGCTAAGGTCCCAAAGTTCTGATTAAGTGGGAAACGATGTGGGAAGGCATAGACAGCCAGGATGTTGGCTTAGAAGCAGCCATCATTAAAAGAAAGCGTAATAGCTCACTGGTCGAGTCGGCCTGCGCGGAAGATGTAACGGGGCTCAAATCAGACACCGAAGCTGCGGATTCATACGCAAGTATGAGTGGTAGGGGAGCGTTGTGTAAGCCTGAGAAGGTGTATCGGAAGGTATGCTGGAGGTATCACAAGTGCGAATGCTGACGCAAGTAACGATAAAACGAGTTAAATGCTCGTTCGCCGGAAGACCAAGGTTTCCTGTCCAACGTTAAACGGGGCAGGGTTAGTCGGAGCCTAAGGCGAGGATGAAAATCGTAGTCGAAGGGAAACGGGTTAATATTCCCGTACCTTGTAATATTGTGAAGTGGTGACGGAGAAGGTAAGGTTAGCCTGGCGATGGTAGTCCAGGTGAAAGGCGGTAGGTAGATAGACGGGATAAAAGACGACTATCAATAATCTGAGAGCCGAGACGAAGTACCTACGGGTATGAAGTAACTGGGTCCAAGCTTCCAGGAAAAGCCACTAAACTATAGATATTATGAGTCCGTACCCCAAACCGACACAGGTGGTCGGGTAGAAGATACCAAGGCGCTTGGGAGAACTCGGGTGAAGGAACTAGGCAAAATTGTACCGTAACTTCGGGAGAAGGTACGCTGTGAATTGTGAGAAGATTTACTCTTTAAGCGAATTACAGCCGCAGAGAAATGGTGGCTGGGACTGTTTAACAAAAACATAGCACTCTGCAAACATGAAAGTGGAAGTATAGGGTGTGACACCTGCCCGGTGCCGGAAGGTTAAATGATGATGTCAGAGCAATCGAAGCATCTGAGTGAAGCCCCGGTAAACGGCGGCCGTAACTATAACGGTCCTAAGGTAGCGAAATTCCTTGTCGGGCAAGTTCCGACCTGCACGAATGGTGTAACCATGGCCACGCTGTCTCCACCCGAGACCCAGTGAAACCGAAATCGCTGTGAAGATGCAGTGTACCCGCGGCTAGACGGAAAGACCCCGTGAACCTTTACTGCAGCTTGACACTGAACTTTGAACCTATTTGTGTAGGATAGGCGGGAGACATTGAAGTACGTACGCCAGTATGTATGGAGTCAACCTTGAAATACCGCCCTGATAGTTTTGAAGTTCTAACTGTAAGGTACAACCTTAAGGACAGTGTCTGGTGGGAAGTTTGACTGGGGCGGTCTCCTCCCAAAGAGTAACGGAGGAGCACGAAGGTCGGCTGATCACGGTCGGAAACCGTGAGGTCAGTGCAATGGCATAAGCCGGCTTGACTGCGAGAGCAACAACTCGAGCAGGTGCGAAAGCAGGTCATAGTGATCCGGTGGTTCCATATGGACGGGCCATCGCTCAACGGATAAAAGGTACTCTGGGGATAACAGGCTGATACCGCCCAAGAGTTCATATCGACGGCGGTGTTTGGCACCTCGATGTCGGCTCATCACATCCTGGGGCTGAAGTTGGTCCCAAGGGTATGGCTGTTCGCCATTTAAAGTGGTACGCGAGCTGGGTTCAAAACGTCGTGAGACAGTTTGGTCCCTATCTACCGCGGGCGTTGGATGATTGAGGGGGATTGCTCCTAGTACGAGAGGACCGGAGTGAACGAGCCTCTGGTTTACGGGTTGTCATGCCAATGGCACGGCCCGGCAGCCAAGCTCGGAACTGATAACCGCTGAAAGCATCTAAGCGGGAAGCAGGCCCCAAGATGAGTCATCCCTGACTATAAGTCAATAAAGACCGTTGAAGACTACGACGTTGATAGGCTGGATGTGGAAGCTCTGTGAGGAGTGAAGCTTGCCAGTACTAATGCTCTGAACGTCTTGACCATACAACCCCGGAAGGCATCTGGAGTTTGCAATTTTACTTTTCCTTATAGCTTGTTTTATGTTTTATACCCAATTTGCCTGGCGGCCATAGTGCTGTAGAACCACCTGTTCCCATTCCGAACACAGAAGTGAAATGCAGTTACGCCGATGGTAGTGCAACGTACGTTTGTGTGAGAGTAGGTCACTGCCAGGCAT
>NZ_JAGFNY010000065.1 GCF_019448115.1 Succinivibrio faecicola
TCTTATCTAAATTACAAACGTAGATATTAAAATCCACACGCTGGCGGATGGCTCTACATCTAATCATGTTGAGCTTTTCCCATAACTCATTTTGACCTACTAGAATTAGAGTTAAAGGATTCTTAGAATCAAAGTCCTCATTTAAAAGGAACCTTAACTCCTCAAGTACGTCATAAGACCAGAGGTGACATTCATCAGCTACAGCAATTACTTTCTTATGCTGGGTATCGCGGATCATCTTAAGTTGATTGAGGAATAATCTCTTGCAGTTACCGTTATATAGTCTTGGCTCTACTCCAAGTTGAGCTAAAAAGGTGGAATACAACCACTTAGGGCTAACCTTGCTATCTGAGATGTATAAAAACTCATACTCAGAGTCTTTAAGAGATTCTTTTAAACATCTTATGGCTGTGGTTTTGCCAAGTCCTACTTCACCTGTAAATACAGCAAAGCTTTGAGTTTCAACTGCAACTTGCAATCTATTTAAGGCATTTCTCATGGACTTACTTTGAAAGAGACATTCCCTTGAAATATTTTTCTGAAAGGGCTCCCTTGTTAAATTAAAGGCATCTTGGATATAACTCATGCTTGTGACTCCTTACTGGTTAAGGTTGAGAATACATCTAAAGGATCGATACTTAATGTGGTGGATAAATTAGATGCAGTGGTGGTTGCTGCTGTACTTGTAGTACCAGCGCCTTGTTCTTTCTTGTGAGCTTTTTTCTTTTGCTTAGCTTGTTTTTGAGCAACTGCTGGGGATACTTTGATATCTTGTTCAAGCTCACTTGCAAATTGCTGTTGGAACTCTTCTTCTGTAGTGAATGAACCTTCAGCTTTTTGCTTTTCACGGGCAATCTTTTTAAGTAAAGCTCCCTTATTTTCTTCTTTAACCTCATAGTCTGGCTTTGCCCTATTAGGGCTATCACCTCTATTACCATAGGCATTCATCGTTAACTCTTTTAAAGGTAGAGAGGATAAATTCTCAAGTAATAACTCTGGTGCTTCTAAAGGAGCACCGGTTCTTGCAGTAATAACTTCAACTTCCGAATGCACACAGGCTATGTGATCTGGTATTACCCAAGTCTTACCGAATACAGAGATAGTGCCATCCTTTTTAATCTTACGCATGGTGGTGGTTAAAAAGGCGGAATCCATAAGCTCTGCAGGAGGAAATAAAGCTCTTTGCTTGTCATACAATGCATTAAAGACTTCATTAGGAGTCTTACCGTTTAAAGCTGAATGAACCTTATTGTTGTAGTCTTCAATCCAAGCCTGACAAAGCTCATTACACTTATTAAAACTAATACGTGGAAAAGCTTTTATTTGATTGAATAATGAGTCAATTGTTCGGTTAAAGCGTTCAATTTTCCCTTTGGCCGCTGCAGCTCTTATCGGAGCATGTTTTTCTTTGATGCCTAGACTCTTAAAAATAAAAGATAAGGAATGAGATACGTAAACCTTACCATTATCCATGTATACAGCACGAGGACGACCATATTTGGTGATAAGAGCTCGCATGGTGGAGTTTACGGTATATTGCATTTGGTTGGTAAAAAAGCCTGCTGATAAAATCTTACGGGTTCTATCATCAATCCAAGCTACTAGATACACCTTAACTAGTAGACCATCTTCATCGTAGACATTAGATGAAGGTCCATATTTAATATCTCCTTGAACTAAATCTAAAGGCTCATCGTGTTGGAAGCGGTTATAGTACTTACCTTTTGCTAATTTTTCAGTGTTGGCTAAATCTGCTTTACTAAGTCCTTTAGCTTGTAGATATCTTTGTGCAGTTGAGCGTTTTAATAAACCTTTCCAATTAGGATGCTCAGATTCTAAACAGTCAATTAAATCCTGTACTGATAAGTATTCATTAGCCACTCTAAGTTCACACAACTTCTCGACACAGTCATGTACCTGCTGATTGGTAGCAGCTTTAGTATTACTACCACGATATCTTGGACATAAACCGTGGGTGGCATCAGCTTGATAACGTTTAAGCCAATTCTTAACAGTATTAGCACTGAGGTTATTCTCAAGGGCTACCTCTTTAATCTTCTGTCTTAGCTCTAATTGATATTGCTCCTTGCTAGGATTTAGGCTCAATATCGGAGCTAAGATAGCGGTCCTTTTCATGACAACATCTTTGGTATTTAGTCTCTTTTTAGTCATTAAATCTCCTAAAAAAGCATATTTATGCGTTCGTAGGAGGAATTTTATGGGGAGGAGATCTGGTTCTCAATTGAGAGTATGTTGTTAAAGACAGTACAAAATGATTAAGCAGAATTTTTAGGCGATGAGTGAATTTCTTGATTTTTAGCTTAGCGAATTTTTCTGTTCTTAAGACTATATCTCGATGAGCTCCTGGCTTATGTAGTCTAAGGTACTTGCTTTTTGCATTGAACTTGGCTCTATACCATACGAGATCTAGAAGCTTGGTGATTTTCTCGTAATACCGAAGTATTAGATTGTATTTTTGGCAAGGATATAAATCTATGATTGCTTCATCTTCCACAGATGTTGGACTTTGACCTAAAGCTAGCTCTACAATCCTATTAGCAATTTGTGCCACTACAGCATAGAACGGTGTGTATAAATCCACAAACAGAACGTGAGTTATGTTTATCTCGTCTTCTAAATTGTCAGGGAATTTGTCATTATGGCGTTCTCTGTAGCGATTTAACTTCTCAGAACAATGAGCATTAGAGCACATCATCCTAGGTAAAGATACAGGGTAGCTCTTGAATTCGTAGCCTAAGCTAAATAACACATCGCTCTCTTCTGTTAAAGCTTTTACGATCTTTACATGATGACAATATGGTTGTAGCTTATGATTGCAGTAGGGGCAGTATTGAACTTTGGCATAGTCCTTTAGTTCATATGAAAGTCCAA
>NZ_JAGFNY010000066.1 GCF_019448115.1 Succinivibrio faecicola
TTCGTGTGTATCAAGAATTTTGTTTCAAGTGTTACCTGATCTAGGTTCATTTTGTGATTAAATGAGGTTTATTTCCAATAACCTTCCTTTTCAAGAATTGGCTGCACACCAGAAATGAATAGCTCTGAGTATGGACCTTGTGATTTACTAAACTTCAATACAGGATGATCCTTATCAAAGCCATATGATGATGTTGATACTAATAAAGTAGCTAAAGCAACTATAGATAAAGTTTTAAATTTCATGATTTTCTCCAATTTTTATTATTTATGTCCTCTGGCTTTTGCTGCCAGGAAGTTTCCAACAGACTGAATTATCTGAACGAAAACGACTAAAACTATTACTGTAAAGAGCATTAAAGGGAAATTCATTCGCTCATAACCATATGTAAGTGCAAGATCGCCTACACCGCCACCGCCGATGACACCTGCCATTGCTGTAGCACCAAGTAATGTTATGGTGCCAATGGTGACTGACAGAATCAGTGATGATTTTGCCTCTGGCAGAATGAAATGAACGATTATTTCAAAGGTACTTGCTCCCATTGCCTTTGCAGCTTCAATAATGCCTTTGTTTACACCTAACAGAGAGTTTTCAAACAATCTTGATAAATAAGGTGTAATGAAGGTTGTAAGAGGAACTAATGCTGCAGTTGTACCAATTCTTGTGCCTACAATCGCCTTTGTTACAGGAAGAATAAAAACTAAAAGAATAATAAAAGGTACTGAACGGACAACATTGATTACAGAATTTAAAACAAAGAACACTACTTTGTTTTCCTTTATTCCACCTTCTCTTGTCAGAACAAGTAAGAATGAAAGAATAAGAGCAAAAAATGAACCTATAAAAAGGGTAATTAACAGTTTTATTAAAAATATAAATAGTTTATAATATCTAAAATTATTTTTTTAGATTTAGATTTATGAACAAGATTATTTCAATAGGACAAGCAGCAAAAATATTAGGAGTTCATGTTCAAACGTTAAGAAATTGGGAAAAGTCAGGTAAATTAAAGCCTGATAGTATTTCTCCTGGTGGAACAAGACGATACAACCTTGAACATATTCTTCAATTATCTGGTAAAGAAATACCAGTTCAAAGTGATAACAGATATACAGTCGCTTATGCTAGAGTAAGCAGTCACGATCAGAAAGATGATTTAAAAAGACAGGCTCAGGTTCTTGAATTATACTGTGCTGAGCATGGTTATCAGTTTGAAATGATAACTGATCTAGGATCAGGAATGAATTATTATAAGAAAGGACTGACTTCTTTAATCAATAAGATCTTAAATAATGAAGTAAAAAGACTGGTATTGACGCACAAGGATAGATTATTAAGATTTGGAGCAGAGCTTATATTCTCAATTTGTGAAGCTAAAGGTGTAGAGGTGGTTATTATAAATCGAGGAGAAGATAAGCCAAGTTTTGAAGAGGATTTAGCAAAAGATGTTCTTGAAATCATAACAGTATTTTCAGCAAGATTGTACGGAAGCGGAAGTAAAAAGAATAAGAAATTATTAGATAGATTAAAAGAAGCAGCAGAAACTGACAGGTAATAGAAAGAATGATTGTAGGACAGATTATAGAGCTAAAAGCAAACAATAAGTTTTTTACTTATTGTCGAAAGGCTTTTGGAGTCAGAAGATTTGCCTACTATATGGTGACATCGTGGAAGTCAACATCTTTTTGAATTATTTTTGTCGCCATATTATATCTGACAATTCTTTGCTAACTCCTTTATTATAAAGGAATTATATTATTTCTTATTAGGTTATTTTGGGTAAAAAATATTTCGTGGAACCTAATCCACATTTATTTTAAGTTCAGCTAAAAAGAAAGTCCTAACCTATAAAGTGCTCCTTCAATTAAAGCTATACAGTCTCAAATCTCAGGTTGACCATTCTTTGTTTAAAGTTTCTATGATCATGAGTCAGTCTTTACTGCTATTTCTACATGTTAGATCAAATAATGTATCTTGAACTCCAGTGCCAAATTCTATTAGAAGCATGTAACTTAGTACTGCTATTATTGGTAATGCATCTTGGAGAAATCTAAGGTATAGGTGCTTTGAGAGAGTTACTGCATACTTTGTAAAAAAAGTAAATTGTTTTAAACCCTTTGTCCTTATTGGAGCTTAATCTAAAGTAGCTTCGGTATAACCATACAGTTCTTGAAGCAGGGCATCAGCACTTACTTTGGTTAAGCATCTGTTTGAGTAAGCATGAATTCTTGCTTTCTTATTTCCAAGTGAGTCATCTATTTGTGGATCATAAGCAGTGCCATGATGGAGAACTCCAAAGACAACTCTTATGATTTTGGCACATATGCTGATAACTCCACGTTTAAAGGCAACTGTATTTCTTGAATACATTCTTTGGATATATTCTGAGCGTGGAGATATTTGAAGCTTATTACCACAGTGTAATAAAGTAAGAACAGCCTGGTAAAGCATTCTCTTAACCACAGGATCACCGTTACGAGACATCTTTCCCATTTCAATCTTACCACCACTGCCAGAATGAGCAGTAAACAGACCAAAGTATGCCTGTAGAGCTCTGGCTGTTTTAAATCTGCTTGGAAAATCTTTTAGTTATGACGCAAAGATCTTGAATTGATCGATCACTTTATCTTGATTTAATCGATCAGAAGATC
>NZ_JAGFNY010000067.1 GCF_019448115.1 Succinivibrio faecicola
GATTTAAGAAGTGGCTTTGATAGGCTTAGTGCTATGGCACTAAAGTACCTAAGCATTGATGTTAGTAAAGGTAATGATTGGGTGGTATTTGTTTCTAAGCGCAGGAACATCGCCAAAATCATCCATAGTGACGATAAAGGTAGTTTAATGATCTCAAGAAAACTACATTCTGGTTGTTATCAACGCTTAATGGCAGATGCTGATGGGGCTGCATCAAGAGCTCTTACCAAGGACAAATTATTAAAATACCTTGATGGTAATGATATCGACTTTAAGAGGGAGCACTTTTTGTATAAATAGCCAAAAATCATGGTGATTTACATCACACTTTTAAATAAATTTGACCTTCAAAATAAGCCTAAAAATCCCTCTTTTTTAGGCTCAATTACCCATGCCTAAAAATGATCTAGAAGGATCTTTGCTGATCACTACAGATCGAAATTTACCCCTCAATGAAGAAACAGTCTCACCAAATAAGAGGCTCGTTATAGCGCATTCTGATGCGAATTTAGGGCTATTTATCTATGATTTTACAACTGTTAAAATACATCAAAACTTAGATAAAAAAGGGCTAAATTTAAAATGAGTAACACAAAACAACCAACTTACGAAGAGCTTATGGAAATGCTGCAAAAGGAGCGTTCTAAAAACGCTCAGTTACTCAAAACCATCGAAGATAAAGATGCCCAAATAGCTAACTTTAAAGAAGTTGTAGCCCCTATTTTAAAAGAATACCTTCATAGCACTTCGCTGATAGCTAAAGAGTTAAACAAGTACTGCTTTAACATTGACGATTTACTTATCAAAGATTTAACTGAGCAAATTGCGTTTACAGCTGACAATCTATTTAAATGGGCAAATTTAGCAAAGTCCTATTTCTTACAAACACCTATGGCACCTACAGGTAAAGATCTTAACGGTAATATTCCACCACAAGGCGATGTTGATTTAGAAAAAGCTAAAGAAGAGCAAGCTAATATAGCAGGCTCTCTTGGAAACTCTATAACCCAAATCTCCAAAGCATCTACTATGCTAAATAAAGTTTTAGGTAGTGTATCTGAGGAGGTTAAAGAGCAACTAAGCGAAACTAAGCAAGCAGCTATTGATATTTCAAAGACACCTGCTAAGAAAAGAGTTGAAAAAGCTAAAACTAAGTCAAAAGGAAGAGTATCTAAGCCACGTAATCCTGACAAGGTAACTAATGCAAAACTAGATAAAAACACCTGTCATTGTGGTGGTACTTTAGAAAATATTGGTCAACTAAAAGATAAGTTATACTCTCACATTAACAGAGCTCAACAGCTGTTACAGGATACAGAGAACTTACATGATGCAGCAATTTGTAATAAGTGTGGTCATGTACATATCGCTATCAGTGAAGAGCAAAATGTACCTGTAATCCCTAACCGCCAGTTAAGTTGCGAAACTTGCATTGATATAGGCTATGCTTGTGTTAATGGCATTCCATTAAATAAGTTTGTATCAGCTCTAGGTCGTATACAAGGCTTTGGTAATGACACCTTCTATTACAACATGCACGACTTTGCAGATATCTACATCAAACCTTTATTTGATATGGTTGAGAATGCAGCTAAAAGGGCTGATACCATTCAAGTAGATGAAACTCCATTTGATTGTTTAGAAGCTCAAGGTAAAAAACAGGCACCAGCTGATGTAACCTCTCTCGAAATTGACTCAAAGAATTACGTCTTAGCTCTTACCGCCCCAAGATTTGCTAAAGAGCAGTTCTGTTTGTATTACTACTTAAGAAACCGCTCAAAAGATGCGATAAAAGAGCTTATTACCAAGGATTACAAGTTTAAAACAATTTGTACTGACGGTTATCCTGGATACGATGCTCTCCTTAAAGATGAGCATCCTAATGCAAAGCATCAATCCTGCTTAATTCACTTTAGGCGTGAGATTATCAAGGCTATCGATCCTAAAGGTTTTGCTGATGAGCTAAATGAACTAGAAATACCTTTAGCAATTGCGAAATTAACCAAAGATTTTAAAGATGAAAATCCAACTATTCTCTTGTTTACTGTGCTTGAAGCCTTATCCAAGATTTATAGCTATGAATCTAGTATGAATTCAGATTCAGAAGCAGACTTTAAAGCTAGAGTTGAATGCAGAACTAATGGTCCAGTACGTAAGCTTATGGATCGCATTGACACCATCATGACTAAATTAAGTGAAGGTAGAATCGAGCTTAGAGGTAGTACTTATGTAAAAGCTAAAAGCGATCCTTTCGCTAAAGCTTGCACT
>NZ_JAGFNY010000068.1 GCF_019448115.1 Succinivibrio faecicola
TCTCGAGTTTGACAGTTATTATGTAAATACTTTTATAAATCAATATGTTATTGATTATTTATGTAGCATTATTTAGTAACTGTTAAAAAATTTTTTAAATTTTTTTTGATTTTTTTACATACCTGTCAACACTGCCTTTTGTAATCAATTCACAATCAAATCTCATATCTGTCAATTCGTGCAGTGTATCGGTTACTGCAGTTCTTGTGAAAGCGCCAGTATAGTACTTATCAATTGATGTTATATTCATATTTCTGAGGGTATTCATTATTTGTCCTGCTGGTACTGTCTTTTTTAGCTTTTCTGTAATTTTCTTTTCTAGAATTCTGAACAGTACAAGTGCCATAAAACAAGTTGTGAAATGTGCTTTTATGCGATTATCATTTTGTAAGTAGACTGGACGAGATTTAAGCTCTGACTTCATCAACATAAATGACTCCTCAATCTCCCATCTTCCACGATTGATATTTATGATTTCACTTACTGGCAACTTGTCTTTTGATATTGTTGTTGATACTGCATAGAATCCATCAAATCTAGACTCTTGTGCTATTACGTCCTCATCTAAAAAATAGTTATCGCGTACATTGTTTGCTTCTATTCCTGTTTTTTTATCGACTGATACTTTTTTTATGTATCTGCGAATATCGTTTTTGGTATTTAAGTCGATACGTTTGCAATTCTTAGAATTGATTAGTTTCTGTGCTCTTTCTAATTCGCATGTTCGTTTATGCTCCATAAAGTGTTTGTACTTTATGGAGTAAGAAACAATGATCCTTTCTTCTAGCTGCTTTCCTTTATTTTCTGATTTTGAACCGCCCTTCTTAATTACATATTTCTCTTTATAAAATATCTTGTTGTATAAATTAGGATCGGTTTCATCAATATCATCTAGTGAGAATGTACCTGGAACTCCTTCACATTTCCAACCGTCGCGTTCTAGCTGAGATAATACAATATTAGGATTTTCATCTTCTTTTAGAGGATCTTTTTTCAGTGAACGACCACGTGATAAAGCCCATGCTTGTTCTTCTTTATCCATCTTTTTTATTGGATCAATAGTAATGAAATCAGTCTTAACCTGATTTTGACCATCATTGATAAGATGAACTTTTGCATTAAACACCTTGTTATCAAAAGATGCTAGGCCTGCATCAGTACAAACTATTATTTGCTTATTAGGAAGAGCATAATCATTAATGATCTTTTTTTCTAAAGGTCTTAAAGATAGCTGCTCGTTTTTATTTCCATCGAATATGTCAAATGCCAGAGGAATACCACTTCTGTCGATAAACATTCCCATTTGTACTATAGGATTAGGTCTATTTTCCTTTGAATGACCATACTTGCGCATGCCTGATTCTTCAGTGATCTCAAAGTAATAATTTGTGCAGTCATAGAACAACACTGATGAGTCTCTCTGACATTGTTTTGATGAATGCTGATAGAGTTTTGATTGAATAAAATCAGATTCTTCACTAATGATATCTAATGCTCTGTAAACATCATGTAGTTCGTAATTAGGTCTCTCTAAAAGAGTTTTTAAGCAGAAATCATATGTACTGAGCTTTGATTTAGGATCAAGTATTCTTGCATAGATTAAATCAGCCATTATCCTTTCAAGATCGAACCTGAATGAGTGTCTTGATTTAATCTCATTAGCAATTTCATCAATGCCCATGCCATAAAGAAATTTTTGTAAGAAAAGATATCCGACATTAAAAGAACGCTGAACATCTTTTTCATAAGGTGTATCAGGAGTAATTGTAAGCTGAATAGGAATTGGCTTCTTAGCTTTAGCTGCATCATTAAGTTTTTTAATTTCAGCTTTACACCATTCTTTAATATCAGCATCAGGACCAAGCTTTTCTCTAAGTTCAGTTTCAGTACCGAGTCTTAGAACATTACGACTAGTAGAGATACCGTTAGGTTTACGGTAAGACTCAGAAACATAGTAGATAGTAGCGTTTTTACTTTTAGAGATATTTAGCTTCATAATGACCTCAACAGATACATATGTCATTATTATATCACATATTACCCCAATAATACTACATTTATGCAATAAAAATTTGACATATATTTAGATTTTATTATTTGAAAATGAAGAGATTAATTAATGAAGGGATTAATAATTAGAATAGCAAAGTGTCAAACTACCGAG
>NZ_JAGFNY010000069.1 GCF_019448115.1 Succinivibrio faecicola
ATGCATTCTTATGCGTTTTTTTTAACTTTTTGTATATATCTTACTTTGATCGTCTATCTAGATTTGCAAAGTTTGGGAAGTTCACCTCTCTGTTAAAATTGCTTACAGAGGGGTGATTTTTTTTATTTTCTGTAGAGACACGATCGAGTACATATTCGACACGTTTGCGAGTGACTTCGAGTGACTTTATCAAAAATATGAGCACTTTATTTTGTATAATCAATTGGTTATTTATTTTATTTATATCCCACCCCAGGCACCAATCATATCATTTATGGTTGTTTAGTCTTCTCAACTTCCAAAAGCATCTTTGCAGCATCTTCAGCTGCTTTTACCTTGTCGCTTGCAAATATAATCTTTCCTTTTTCATCTATAAGATAGGTTGTACGCACCGTTCCCATATAGGTTTTTCCGTAATTTTTCTTTTCTTTCCATGCATCATAAGCTGATATTACCTGAGTGGATTCGTCACTTAAAAGCGTAATAGAAAGATCATGTTTACTCTCAAAATTTTTATGTGATTTAACACTGTCCTTGCTGATGCCGATTATTATGGTGTTGAATTTTTCAAATTCCTTATGTAGCAGAGAATATGAGCACGCCTGCTTAGTTCATCCAGGTGTATTATCTTTCGAATAAAAGTAGAGTAGAACTTTATTTCCTAAATAATCAGATAAAGTGTGTAATTTTCCGTTCTGATCCTTAAGTGAAAATTCAGGAGCTTCTGTATTTATTTCAAGCATAAAAATCCTTTTGTTGATAAGTTCAAATTAAGTATAGTAAATATTAAGAAAATTATTTTTTTTAAATAAAAAAATCCTGACACAGAAGACCTGTGTCAGGTAAGATATATGAACGATTAATTTGAAGCTCTACTATTTAAACTTGTAGACTATATGTCTATCTAAAGGAGTGTTAGGAGTTATTATGGGATTTAAATGAGAAAACTGTGGCATATGTGGACAGTCTGGATAGAATTCAGGCTCAATGCATAAACCACTCTGATTCTTGTACACCTGACCATCATCTCTTGCAATAATTCTGTTTGTACCTTCGTTTATATAGTTTCCAGAATAAAGCTGGAAAGCAGGATAATCTGTTGCAACTTCCAGAGATAATTTGCCATCTTCTGATGTTAGTTTGATAAATGATTTATTTAAATCACCATCAATTAAGAATGGATGGTCATATCCAAGACATGCTGCCATCTGATCATCCTTTCTAAAATCCTGTCCAATTGTTTTGGGCTTTCTGAAGTCAAAAGCTGTGTTCTCTACTTTTCTAACCTCTCCAGTTGGTATTGATGTTTCATCAAGAGGTAAGAATGAATCTGAATCAATCTTCAATGTATGATTCAGAACAGATGAATTCTTTCCATTAAGATTGAAATATGCATGATTTGTTATACATGCATAAGTCTTCTTATCGGTTTTTCCTATGTAATGCATATCAAGTTCATTACTGTCATTTAGTGAGAAAACAACAGTCAGCTCGAAATTACCAGGAAAACCCATATCCATATCAGGAGAACTGATAACATAAGTTAATGAGTTGTCAGTTTTTGATAGTAATGTAAAGCGTCTCTTGTCAAATCCTTCAATACCACCGTGCAGGCAGTGCTTTGCACCAGAATCCAATTTGTATTCAACACCATCAATAGTGAATTTTGAGTTTGCAATTCTGTTTGCAAAACGACCTATTGTTGCATTAAAGAAACATTGTTGTGTAAGCCATTGAGATGGATCTTCAAGACCTAGCAGAACTTCACGTTTATCTTCACCATCTACTGGCACCTTTATTGAAACAATGGTAGCGCCAATATCCATTACAGTAACGCACATTCCGTTTTTGTTGCATAGTGTTTCAAGTTTTGGATTCAGCGAATTTAAAGCAGACATAATTATCTCCTCTTGTGAAGCATTTATATAATAACATGAATTTTTTAAAAAGTATGTAACCGTTTACAAAATAGTAGCAGTTACGCATCAAATTCCCCACTTTTTTAGTGGTTCCGAATATAACAGTATCTTGATTGTATTATAGTTTGATCTAATACATTTCTTTTTTTCTTTCATCTCTGCTTGTTTAAATTCTAGTTTGCCTTTG
>NZ_JAGFNY010000070.1 GCF_019448115.1 Succinivibrio faecicola
AATCCAAAATGATTGAGCTGACTTTTAGTCAAAACTGACTGAGCTAAATCAGATCTTTTTCAGTGGGCTGTGACAATGAAATACAATTTTCAGAAGATGAAGAAAGTTATTTTGAAGATATTTTCTATGCATGGATAAAATCTGTATTGGATGAACATGCGGCACTTGATCATACAATAAATGATGATGTCAGACATTATGTACGACGCTTTTATGACAACGATAAAATAGGTCTATTAAAAAACAATTGGGAATTCTCTAAACCAATAAAAAATATTTTGAATCTGAAGAACAATAGCAAATTAGAAAAAACTCTAAAAAATGCTTTAGGTGTTTTTTTGGAAAGCAATAAAGAAAACCCAAACAAATTGTATATTAACACTAGCACAGTAAAACCAGTTTTAAATAGAGAACACGTGTGGTATAGATGTGATAATTGCTCTGATATCAATCCATTTCTTTTATTAAAAAAATGCCCTAATTGTGAAAGTGAATGCGTTCATATTTTAGACAAAAATGATATAAAAGCACTCAAATTCTGGAGCACCCCTATAAACGAAGTTTTAGATAACAAAGATAAACAGTTATTTTCTTTAAACATAGAAGAACATACAGCTCAATTATCTTATAAAGATCAACGAGATGATCTTTTATCTAAAACTGAAGAATATGAGCTGAGATTTCAAGACATTATTCATGATAATGAAACACCTGTAGATATATTAAGTAGCACAACTACAATGGAAGTTGGTATTGATATAGGTTCGCTTATAGCTGTGGGGTTAAGAAATGTACCTCCTACAAGAGAAAACTATCAGCAAAGAGCAGGTCGAGCTGGACGAAGGGGAGCAAGTCTTTCAACAATTCTAACCTTTTGTGAAGACGCTCCTCATGATAATTTGTATTATAAAAATCCTGCACCTATGTTTGCAGGAGATCCTCGTACACCGTGGATTGATACAGAAAGTAAAAAACTTATAGAAAGGCATTTAAATATTCTTGTACTACAAAATTTTGCTACTAATCAAAAAACAAGTATACATCAACTATCCGTTGAAGATTTTTTTTCAGAGATGTATCAAAACTTTTCTTCATTCGTAAATAATTATAATTTTAATGATAAAAATTATCTATTTCCTAATAAATATGTTTTTGATGAAACAGAATATAAACAACATTTATTGCATGATATAGAGCAATTATATAATAAATATATAAAGCATCCTGACTTATACGCATCTGATAATAAGTTTTTTTCTCAAACAATGTTAGATGCCTTATATGAAGAAGGCATTATCCCTACATATTCTTTTCCAAAGAATGTTGTTAGTACATATATAACTGGCAGTAATAACAAGTTGCTTTATAGAATTGATAGAAGTTTGGATGTCGCTATTGGAGAATTCGCTCCAGGCAGAGCTCTTGTTGTTGATAAAAAGTTATACCAAATCGGAGCATTGTATAGTCCACTAAGATTTGGAAAAAATAAAAAATCTTCTATTATTCAAGATTATTTTGAGGATCAAAATTATAAAAAAAGATTAAGTCACTGCTCAAAGTGCGGTTGGTTTGGTGTAAATTATGATAAAAATTTCTGTCCTTACTGCCATAATACCATCCCTGAATCAAGCATAAACATGCTGATTCCATGGGGGTTTGCTCCAAAAAACGGCACTGAAATATACGCATCAGAATTGGATGAAAAATTCACTTCCATAATACCACCCATTTACTCAACAGTCCCTGCTCAAGAAGAAATAAAACAAATAGATGCATTAAAAAATATTAAAGTGTCTACGAGAAGTAATCAGAGAATAATAATGCTTAATAAAGGCTATATGGGAGATGGTTTTTCTGTATGTGTAAATTGTGGTGCTGCATCAGTGGGAAAAGAAATAGATAAAAATATAAAATCTCCATACAGTAACTTAAGTAGTTATAAATGCCGACATAATTTTGAGAACGTATATCTTGGGTATGATTTTATAACTGATATGTTGGTAATGGAATTTGTTATTTCTAATAAACTCTAGTTTCCCACATGGAAATTTAAAACAAACCTAGATGCACTCTAGCGTTGATGCTCTTTAAAAACATGT
>NZ_JAGFNY010000071.1 GCF_019448115.1 Succinivibrio faecicola
ATTGTGTGCACGGCATGTACGTTAGCTAACAGGTGCAAGTCCTGAGATCAGGTGCGGAGCCAAGATCATAGCGAAAATCAAGGTGTACATCGTGAGATGTAGGCTGAAAGAAGATCTAGCAAAATCTCGACCCAACGAACAGAAATCTCATACAAGGCTTAGCAGACGGATGATGTTGCAATAGAAACAGAAATCCAAAGTCCGACCGTTAAAGTCTGCGTAGTAAATGAGGTGGGTGCATGAGAGGAAAGTTGACGTACTTACCCGTGGAGGTCTCATCAGCGAATAAGTAGTAACAACGAATGATGAGAAGTCAGCAGAGAGCATAGTAGGTATGAAGTATATACCGAAGGCTTGAATCAACAACCGCTGAAAGTAAATTGACAAACCTGAAGACGGCAAGCAGAAAACCATAAGGTGTACCTAAATTGTTGATGCATAAGTCACGGAATATGACGAAGAGTAAAACAAAGGTTGAAAAAGGGGTCATGAGGGATGAAGATCACGAGTAGGTGAAGGAATAGATGTGATTACTCTAGAATCGATACTTGAAAAGGATAACCTTAACAAGGCGTTCAGACAGGTTGTATCAAATAAAGGCACTGCCGGCATTGACGATATGACTGTAGACGAACTAGAGCCTTGGATAAGGTCACATCCTCACGAGCTAACAAATCGCATCCAAAGTGGAAAATACAGACAGCATCCTGTAATGCGAGTGTATATTCCTAAGGACAATGGCGAAAAGAGACCACTTGGTATTCCTAGAGTCATTGACCGATTAGTGCAACAAGCAGTAGCACAAGAGCTGAGCCGAGAATTCGAACCAATATTCTCAGATAACAGTTATGGATTCAGACCAAACCGAAGTGCACATGATGCTATTAGGAAAGTGATAGCAAATGCAAACGATGGATATGAATACGTAATTGACCTAGACTTGGCAAAATTCTTCGACACAGTAAATCATTCCAAACTACTGCAAGTGCTATCAGAAACCATAAAGGATGGTAGAGTAATCTCACTTATCCATAAATTCCTAAGAGCGAAGATTATGGATGAAGGAAAGATAACAACGCCAACCATAGGAACCCCTCAAGGCGGTCCTGTAAGTCCCGTTCTCGCAAATATTCTCTTGAATGAACTTGATAAAGAATTAGACAAGAGAGGCCATCACTTTGTCAGATATGCTGATGATATGATGATTATGTGCAAGAGTCAGAGAGCAGCACAAAGAACCTATGAAAGCATAACGAAGTTTATTGAAAAGAAACTCTTTCTTAATATAAACAAGGATAAAACTAAAATATGTCATCTGTCGGAGGATGTCAAATTCCTAGGTTACACTTTCATTAAAAGGAAACTGAAGAATGATGAAACGACAAAATGGCATGCTTCAGTACATAGGAAATCTTTAGCCAAGCTCAAAGTCAAGATAAAGGCACTGACAGATAGGAGGTGTCCCAAAGGATGGAGCACCACCAAAACAGAACTTAATACCGTTTTAAGAGGATGGTTCAACTACTTCCGTCTAGGTATACGCAAATCACTCGTCACAACTATTGACGGATGGACAAGACGTAGAATCAGACAAATGTATTGGAAGACATGGAAGAAGATTAGTACTAGGATTAAAGAACTTGAGAAACTAGGTATAAACAAAGATAAGGCTTATCAATGGGGTAATAGCTCAAAGTCTTATTGGAGAATTGCTGGCTCGTTCATCCTATGTAGAGCACTAACAAACAAAACCATCAAAGATGAGGGATGGAGCTTACTTTCAGACCTGTTCTATGATGGAATCTATAGTTGTTGAAACCGCCGTGATGCGAGACCCGCACGTCCGGTGGTGTTATC
>NZ_JAGFNY010000072.1 GCF_019448115.1 Succinivibrio faecicola
GGATTGGCTCTTTTATTTGTTGGTAATTTTGGATGATTTATTCAGAACTGAGCAAATAATTTTAAGCATCCGACTTGATGCAATTATTCTCCATGAAGTAATCTATTAGTACTTTAAATGCTAGGTATATATCACTAGCAAGAGCCTGACGCGTCATTTTAAAGGATAAAGGTTTTCGTTTTTCAGATGTTTCTGTTCTGAATCGAGTTCTTCTAAATCCTTCTTGTGACAGTCTTTGTCGTGCATAGGATGTTACATTGTAAAGAATTTTGTTCTTCGCAACTGTAGCACAGATATTGTCTTTATTGCATAACGCCTGATTATCCTGAAGGAAGAAACAATCCAAAGTATTATGATGTGTTTCAAAATACCAGCGAACACCTATGGAATGAATCAACTGTCGGAAGTTTTCATGAGTTGGCTCAAGTGATGAAATGTAATATCGTTCTGTTTTTACAGCTCTTGGCTGTTTATCAGGAGTCGTATTACGGGCACAATATTTAGATGTCTTTTTTAGAACCTTGATGATTGTAGCTGCATTACCGTAATGTTTTCTGATTTCATCTGGAACCATTTCTGCATTCAACATCATAAATGATGTTTCTTCTAGTCTTCCTGATATTTTTTCTAAAGAATCATGTGTGAACAATTCACTGTTTTCTGAATTGTCATTGAATGCTGTTTTTATTGCATCTCTTAGCCATTTATTTCCGTTATTTGATTTAACAGGAAAGAGCCAATCGATTTTTCTAGAATCTAAATATCCTATGAGAATATCTCTGAGGTTTAATGCATCTGCATAGAATATTGCATCTTCTTCAATGGTGATTTTATCAAGAATATCAATGAAGGCTTGTACTTCCTGATTTTTCTTGTGTACAGTCTTAAAACCTACAACAGTTTGATTGTCACAATCATAGATGCTAACTCCATGACCGCCTTTTTGCTTGCGACTTAAAGAGCCTTCTCTAAAGGTTGCTCTTAGCTCCTGACCATCTCCACCAAGAGTCTTTCTGTAATGCTGTGAGTCATAGTCTTTGTTCAGAATCATCTCAGCTATACATGTTTTTATCTCATTGAAGTATTTGATAAAAATCGAGTGCATAACATCTTCAGGAACAAGTTTACGAATAGTTCTCACAGTTTCATCTGAAATCATGTGTTTTGGTGAAGGCATTCCAGGAATTAAATACTGCAACTCCATGTTGTTGAAAAACCAGAATTCTGCAATTTCTGCATCATCATTACAGTTGCACATTCCTGCTAATAATACAACAAAGAGAACAACAGCAATGTTATATGTAATTAGTTCTTGATCCCTTGTATCAACATCCTTAACTTCGTTGTAAATGTTATCAAGGATGTTGTAGATAATTTGATACTTTGGATTACGTTTATAAAAGCGTTCTGCTTTTATTTTTGCAAGTTCCCATTTATCAAGCTGATCTTCAATTTCGAATTCACTTAATCCAAAAGCTCTGAATACTTCGATATATTCCTGCTCATAATCAATTTGAGGTTTAACAGGTGATGAAAAGCGATTAGAAGAGCGTGCAAGCTCCTCTAATTTTTCAGATACAATGAATTCGCTTTCCATAATTGTTTTTCCAAATCCTAAACTATCATTATTTGATCAGATTTATCCTCAAAAATCCAGAAAATTATCACACCATGATCCTTGAATCACAAAAAAATTGTACACCGTGATCCTTAGCTCAAAAGAATTCGTTTTTTAAAAAGCAGATTGTAAGTGAATTACAACCTTGGTTAAACTGTGATCAAAGTCCGTTTCATTTGGTCACCGTA
>NZ_JAGFNY010000073.1 GCF_019448115.1 Succinivibrio faecicola
TCCTCATTGCCAAGTGGCAATGGTTTGAATGTCTTTTCGGTCATTTTTATATCCAGAATATATAGTAACTATATGTATTTTAGCTGATTTTATATTTAATTCAAATTGTCAGACTAAGAGAAAAATTCACTCAATTGTTCATACATTTACTGAAAAAAGAGGTCTTTTTTTAAATCAACCTTGTTCTGTGTGGTAAGAGATGAGCATCAAAGTATCAACTATCTTCAATATGATTAAATATAAGGTCAAGATAACGCTCTTTACACCTTGTCTTTTAACTTATGGTGCATGTTATAGATCTCTAGTTTCATAAACACAGATCACATCAACATCTCACTCATACGCATTATCTTGCTTATATATTTGAAGTACCATTAAATGCATCTTCTTTAATCTGTGTTTGCAAAAAGTGTTTGTCTGTTTCAATTCCTTATCCACGCTCATATCAAGGTATTGTGAAATTTGAACTATGGACATCCATTTTTATATATATTATATTTCTCAAATGACCTTCCTAATGTATGTGGTAAATCCGTATTCTGTAAAAACGTTTAAACACCTACAGTTTAGACGATAAATCCACGAATTTACGTTCGCAAAGGTCTCTTTATAATGTCTAATTGGAGATTAACAAAATGAAAAAGAAAAAGATAAAACAAAGGAATTTTGTTCAGGAATATTCGCTTATGATAAACCAAGCGACAGTATTTACAGACCGAAAGAAGCAAATGAAAAAAGGTTATGTAAAACACAAAAAGGATATTTTATCCTCCACTACGAGAGACAATAAAATATCCTTTTTTATTTCCTTTTATTTCTTAAATTTGCTAATTTCCAAAGATTCTAAGCAAACTTACAAATTGCCTTCAATTATCTAACCTAATATCAGACTATTCTTTTCTATTAGTATTTTGGAACAAACCAAAGACCATTGTTGTTCTTATCTAGATACTCTTTAAACTCAGCTGACTGATAAGCTTTTTTGATATCCTGAGCCCAGATTGCATCCTTATTCTTCTCATGTACTACAAGCTGCAGTAAAAGATGCTCTGCAACATCTTCCTGAGCAAGTACAGTTGAAGGATCGATTTTTGCGTTATATACAACAGAGCCTGTAATCACAACAAAAGCAAAATCTGATGCAACTGCAGGAATGTTCAGTGACTTCATCTCAACAAACTCAAGGTTCTTAGGATTCTTTACAATATCCTCTTTTGTAACCTTGCTAGGATCAACACTCTTATCAAGTTCAATCCAGCCTATCTTTGCAAGAATGTTATAGGCTCTAGCTGTATTTGAAGCATCATTAGGAATTGCAATTACGTCACCATCAGCTACACTGTCTAATGTAGCTTTGCTGCCAGGATAGATACCAGCAGGTACTGTTGGAATAGGAGTTAATGTTACGAGATGACCATCCTGATTTGCATTGAAGTTCTTTGCATATGCAGTGTGCTGTTCAACGTTGAAATCCACTTCACCATCATTTAAAGCAAGATCAGCCTGAAGAAGATCGGACATATCAATACCTTCAACCTTATAACTGGATTTTTACAGCATTTGAGTGACATCAAAAACTAAATTCTTGGTACACAAAACTTCTTAATCGAGTAACAATTGCAACTCAAATGCTGATACATACAGCCCACTTTTTCTTGCGACATACAAAACTTTTCTAAAATTCTAGTAACACAAAAAATCTAATTGAATAACAACCAAAACAAAAACTAGTAACACTCAAATCCAGATCTTGATACAGTAAATACTTTTTTATAAATTCAAGTAA
>NZ_JAGFNY010000074.1 GCF_019448115.1 Succinivibrio faecicola
GGTTGTGTTAACAAGCTCGTTATCTTCATTATAAAAACATACCTGAAACTTTCTACCGGCTAAATCAATACCCACAGTGCAAATTCCACTTAAATATAAACGCAATTCCAATATAATCGATCAGCATTCCAATAAAATTCACATTAATTCCTTTAAAACGGAACTCTCTTTCGATATCTTTGCATATTTTTCCAATAATTCTGAACGGTTTTCCAATATCAATAAATTGTAATTTTTTCATCTCAACTCTATAAAAATTTTGTCGTCAATAAATTTGCGTCATGTGACGTTTTTTTTAGGATATTTTCGATGAAATTAAGAACAATGACGGCTATATGTATGGAGATCCTAGGTGGTTTCAAACATAGAGACATAGCCAATAAATATGGTGTTTCCCCAAGTACTGTATCTATCTTTAAGCATCGTCTTGAAAAAGAAGGATTCTATAAGGGTATTGATGGATGCAGAGCTTTGGCTGAACTAAGTGAAAGTGAGCTTGCCAGACGCATATATCCAGGCATGATTGATCTTAAAGATGGCGATGTAATTATTGTGGGCAGAGCCAAACCAGATACTTATATTCCAGATTTTAAGGAAATAGCAAATGAAGTCATTGATGCTAAGGTTACCAGGAAATTCTGTTTTAACGAGTACCTTGATAAATGCGAATCAATTGGTAAAAAGCCTGTCAGCTCAAGTGACTTTTATGCAAAGCTTGGAAATGAGTTAAAAAAGCTCAAAGGCGCAAAGATATACATGACACAGGATCATCCTTATGGTTACGAGGTCTGTATTGATTACTGCGGACAAACCTGGCCTTACTTTGATTCAAAGCAGCATCTCCGCCATGGTTCTGTTTTTGTGATGACATGGGCAGCCTCATACATGACCTTTGCCATGGTGGTGCCTGGACAGACAACTAAATGTACCTGTGAGGCTATAGGAAAAGCTTTTCAGTACTTTGGATACATTCCATATAATCTGCAATTTGACAATGGAACAGCTGCTGTTGTTAAACATACGGTTGGTGCTGAGACAATTTTTAATGATTCATTCCATCACTACATGAAACAATTCAAAATTTCTGTCACTACCTCAAATCCTTATTCTCCTACAGAAAAATCCTGTGTTGAAGCTATGGTTAACATGGTACAGAACAATGTTCTTCCTGCAATATCACATGATCCTCACCTGTCTTTAGAAGAAGTTAACAGACAGTTAATCGGTCTTGTTGATAAGTATATAAACAAAGCCAAATTCAGAAATGACAGCACCAGAACCAGGGAATACCTTTTTAAAACCTATGAAATCGCCAAATCACGTAAGTTAGAATGTACCATCCCTGAGTTCTATGAGCACATACCTTTTATCAAGGTTGGCCTTGACTATACAGTTAAGGTCAAAGGAGAAAGGTATTCTGTACCATATCAGTATGCTGGAGAGTACGTTAGTGCCTCTATATGTGGTAATCAGTTAAAAATCTGTCACGATTTAAAAGAGATTGCTACTCATACTATTACTAATGACGGCACTAACCACATAAAACTTGAACATATGCCAGAAAATCATAGGGAGGTTGCTCTTAAGAGGCTTATGTATCCTAATTTTAAAAGTCTTATGGATGCTGCATTAAAAATGTTAAAAATCACGAAAGTGATCCGTCAATCACGGGGAGAAAAATAGGATCAATTTTATAACATACCTAGGACCTTAAGCCGATTTAGCATGAGGTCTGTTAGTGTTAACGATCTGCCACAATAACATAGGTAGATCT
>NZ_JAGFNY010000075.1 GCF_019448115.1 Succinivibrio faecicola
ATCATACCTAAGATCTTTAGATAAAAGTATCAGAAGATCTTTTTAAAACATAAGTAGAAAATCATTAATTGATTTTCAATGTTTACAGAATTTACTTTCAGTAAGCATAAGTTCTTTAACAATTTGGTATACAAGCCCCATAAATGAGGTATTTAGATATCTCTTTTTGGGGATTTTGGACTCTGTTTTTCCAGAAATTTGGACTTTTGTAACTTTTGTATAAAATGCTGATTTTTAAGGGATTTGATAATAAAAATGGGATTGTTTGTGATATAATAAATGTGTGTAAAATCAATTAGATAACAAACAAATCCCATGCAAAAATTATCACTTATTATTGAACCAAAGTCAACATTTCAAGCAACTTCTCTTACATCAGTTTTATCTAAAGACCACATTTCTGATTTAGCTAGAACTAATGGAGCTATTGTAAGAGAAAGACTTTTCTCTTTATCAGACTATCTGTTAAATGCAGCTAATTTAATGTGCTCATCAACCAAAAAATCTGAGTTCACCTTATGCTCTTTACATGACAGCTATAACAGACTCAATCCTGAAAAATCTATGAGTCATAAGTGTATTCATAAGCAGTTGCAGAATGAAAAGACACTTGATGTCATGAAAAGTCTTTTATCTGAGATTATGACATTACCTTCTGCTAGCTCATTTATAAAGAAAATCAAGAAAGCTTTGCCTGAAAACCTTAGCAAACTTCTTAAGCAGTTAAAGGTTAATGACATTATTTTGATTGATGGAACTGAAATTGATTTATCATATTCCTGTGCTAATAACTTCTACTGTAAGGGTAAAGGAAGACCTCATTTAGATGGAACTACAGCAAGACCAGGACTTAAGCTTCATATCGCTTTCTCTATGGTTAAGCAGACCTTTGAGTATTTTGAAATCACTGAAGCTGTTGGCTCTGAGAGAGCCTGTGTCTATCCAGAGAAATTCAAAAATACTCTTATTATTGCTGACAGAGGTTACATTGATGAAGAGCTTGAACAGAGAATTGCTGACTCTGGTAATTTCTTCCTTATTAGGGGAAGAAATAACACAACAGGAATAATCAATTCTGCTTATTCAGACTCAGGGGAAGAGCTTTCTAATCTCATTGATAAAACTATTAAAGATTTGCCTTTAACCACCAATGCTGATTTAACCATTAAAACAACGAAAGGTAATAA
Source organism: Succinivibrio faecicola (assembly GCF_019448115.1). GTDB lineage: Bacteria > Pseudomonadota > Gammaproteobacteria > Enterobacterales > Succinivibrionaceae > Succinivibrio > Succinivibrio faecicola. The sequence goes on from NZ_JAGFNY010000075.1 coordinate 1,188, forward strand.
CCTTAGGGTTGTGATAAGACATCATAACAAAGATGAAGAATCTGAAACTCGCTCTGTTCTTAGAACAAACATTCCTAAAGACAGATTATGTGCAAGACAGATTTATTTGCTTTATCGAATTCGTTGGTCTATTGAATTATTCAATAAGGCAAATAAACAAAGCTCCTGTCTTCAGAGTATTAACTCTGCTAACAAGAACATCATCCTTTTGTTTATTCTCCTTTCGCTAATGGTTTCATTTATCAAAACCTATTTAGGTCATAAAGCCAGAATCAACAATAAAATAGAATGGTTATCAATGCTAAAGCTTCATAATCTAAATTTCGGTTTTAACAAGCTATTCCAATCCTTACAAAACAAAGGATTATCTACTGTATATCAAATTGTTAAAGAACTTCTCGATGACATAGCTCTGTACTGTAAAAGGTCAAAGCCATCTAATCGAGACAGTGTATTATTTAAAGATCTACCTATGTTATTGTGGCAGATCGTTAACACTAACAGACCTCATGCTAAATCGGCTTAAGGTCCTAGGTATG
>NZ_JAGFNY010000077.1 GCF_019448115.1 Succinivibrio faecicola
GATCTTCTGATCGATTAAATCAAGATAAAGTGATCGATCAATTCAAGATCTTTGCGTCATAACTAAAAGATTTTCCACATAATCACTTAACACCTATATTTTTCTGCAAAGAACATTTGTTTAAAAATATACATTCTTAAAAATTCTTCATAATTGATAATCAATACAATTGGATATATCATTTATATATCAATTGTCATTATCAAAATATTATGAACTGGAAACTCCTTCTTTCAATTCTTGTGGTATGTGCCTGTCTTATGAGTTCAAGCTATACCATGCTTATACCGTTTTTGCCTGTATATCTTATAAATGAATTAAATGCATCATCTGATAACGTAAGTATGTGGTCAGGTGCATGCTTTGCTGTTACATTTGCAATTTCTGCCTTTGCAGCTCCTCTTTGGGGAAAACTCTCAGACAGAATTGGTAAAAAACCAATGGTTATAAGAGCAGCCTTTTTACTGTCAGTTTCCTACTTTATTGGTGGAATTGTAAAAACACCTGAACAGATGTTTTTAATGAGAGCGTTTCAGGGATTTGCAGCAGGTCTGTGGCCTGCTTTACTGGTTCTTACATCTGCTTATGTACCAAAAAACAGGCTTGGTATAAGCATGGGTCTTATGCAAAGCTCTATGATCTTAGGACAGGTTGCAGGGCCTCTATTAGGAGGGCTACTCTCTAATCTTGTGGGCATGAGAAATTCATTTTTTATTGGATCATCTGTACTCATGTTTATTACACTTTGTGCTGTTTTCATTATCAAGGAGCCTGATACAAAAGAAGAGAAAACCAAAAAGGCAAAAGAAGATTCTGCAATAAAAGAGATCTTGTCTAACAAAAATATACTAAGCCTTCTTATAGTGGTATTTCTCTGTAATTTTGTACTTTTGCAGATTCAGCCTATAGTAGCCTTGTATGTTGATAAACTAACAAATCATGCAGATAATGCCGTTTTAATAACCGGTCTTATACTCTCTTTAGGTGGACTTGCAGGTGCTATTGCATCACCGCTATGGGGCAGATTCGGTCAAAGAGCAGGCTTTGCAAAATCTCTTGTTCTTGCTTTAACATTTGCAGGATCATTTATGCTTGTTCAAGCTGTTCCTGATGATGTTAAATACTTTGCTTTAACACAGTTTTTAGTAGGACTTGGCTTTTCAGGAATTTTTCCTCTTGCTAACTCAATTCTTGTTACAAATACAAGAGATAACAACAGAGGACAGGCTTTTGGTATTCTTTTCTCATCTCAGATGCTTGGCGGTGCCTTAGGACCTGTAATTGGAGGTGTTATGGTAACCCTCATATCCTTCAAATCAGTTTATATAATTTCGGGTATCATTCTTCTGTTTTGTGCTGTTTTCCTAAACAAGAGAAAACAGAAATTTGAAAAATATAGCCAAAATTAAATACAGATTAAGCATTCAATAAACAGTGTTCATCTAACTGAACACTGTTTGATGAGCATTTATTTCACCTTTGTACAAGAAACTTCACACTGCTTGTTATAGAAACTGATGCCATAGCAGTAGATAGCTTTAACTGATGAATCATCAAGATA
>NZ_JAGFNY010000078.1 GCF_019448115.1 Succinivibrio faecicola
CTGATTTTTTAAAGATCAAACAGTTCGCTTAAGGGGCTGTTTTATAATGGTCTAAAATTTTATTTCCGACCATTTACAAAAATTTATGGTATTTTAACGCAAAATAGTCTCTTTTTTATAAGAATTACTTAAATGTTATTCAATATTTTGCGCTCCATTAGTATTACAGAAAAATGATGATACTATATTAGGTTAGAAAATGATTTCATCTAACTTAAAGTAGGATCTGAATAATAGATAAATAAAGAGTAGCATATGCTACTCCTTATAGTGACATCTCCCCTACCTGTAGAGGTAGAGAATTCCTTGTCACCACATCATTCTGTTAAAAATCGAAAGGAGTTTCTTGATATACGTAGTAATTCAACCAGTTTGCAAACAATAAAGAAGAATGCCCTCTCCACGTACATAATGGAGATTTATTGGGATCATTCTTTGGATAATAATTAACAGGAATTTCTGGTTGCAAATTAGCTTCAAGATCGCGATGATATTCATCAGAAAGAGTCATAAGATCATATTCTGGATGACCAGATACATATACCTGTTTTTTATCAGGAGATACGCCAAGGTACAGACCAATTTCATCACTAGATGCAAGAATATTGATATCTGTTCTATCCTGGATAACGTTTAAAGGAAAATCGCAGAATCTTGAAATAGGAGCTTTGAAGGTATCATCAAATCCTCTAGTGAGAGTATCAATTTGATCGCTTAAATTTACGTCATAAATACCAGATAGCTTATCTTTCATTATCATAATATCAATGTTGTAAAACACTTTAAGCGCGGCAGCTACTCCCCAGCATGAAAATAATGTAGATGTAACATGCTTAGTGCTCCACAAAATGATCTTTTTAAGCTTGTCAAAATAGTTAACATCCTGAAACTGTACCTGATCTAAAGCAGCTCCAGTAACAATCATACCGTCAAAATTCTTTGATGAAATTTCATCAAAACTTTTATAAAAAGTATCAATATGGACTTGTGGAGTATTTTTTGAAATATGATCATCCACTCTTAAAAAAGTAATATTAACCTGAAGAGGAGTGTTAGATAACTTTCTGAGATATTGAATCTCTGTATTAATCTTCTTGGGCATTAAATTTAAAAAAAGCAGATTAAGAGGACGAATATCCTGATGAGAGGATCTATCCTCTGTCATTACGAAAACCTGCTCAGAATTTAAAACTGCTTTTGCTGGTAGATCATTAGGGATATTTATTGGCATAAAATCTCCTAAAATAAAGATTTCTAATTAGATAGATAATACAACAAAACAAATATTACTTTAAGAATAGAAAGATATTATTTATGTATAACTAGATATAGAAATAAGCTATATCTATAGAGCAAAAAAAAGATTACCTTAGGTAATCTTATTTATCTTTGATGGTAAGTTGGCGGAACGGACGGGGATCGAACCCGCGACCTCCTGCGTGACAGGCAGGCATTCTAACCATCTGAACTACCG
>NZ_JAGFNY010000079.1 GCF_019448115.1 Succinivibrio faecicola
GAGTGATTTGATTGCAAGTATTAAGGCATAAACATAATCAAATTGTGATCTTAGTGTGCTTTAATAATTTCGCCATATACTTCCATCTTTTCTAATCAGTTTTCTGGCTAGCAAATGCTTTAAAATTTTATCACATGAACTTACGCTGATATTAAAACACTCAAGAATGTTTTGTCTTTTAACGATATTTTGGGTTTCAATAAAACTCAAAATTTCTCTCATAATTGTAGGTTCAGGGAATGCATTTTTTATAAAGAAATCAAGACAATTATCATCTTTTGGGGACCTCATAAGAATGACATCTGCTTTGGCAATATCTCGACCAGCTCTTCCAATTTGCTGATAATACTCTAGCATTGATTTTGCTTTCTGAAGATGTATTACAAAGGCTACATCAGGTTTATCGTATCCCATGCCTAAAGCTGAAGTTGCTACTAATACTTTAATTTCATTATTAAAAAATTTTTCTTCAATCCATCTGTTTTTTTCATCACCGTTTTCTGAATGGTACGAAAATGCAACTATATTATTAACACTAAGAAATTGAGCGAGCAAATCACAATCCTTAATTGTTAAAGCATATATAATTCCAGAGCCTGAATGATTTTGAAGATATTCAAGGATCCATGCATATTTATGCGACAAGCTCATCTCAGGCAAAACACAAAGATGTAAAGAATCTCTACATAATTCACCTCTTATTGTGGTGATTTCACAGTTAAACTGGTTGCAAAGATCCTCTATAACCATATCATTTGCGGTTGCAGTTGTTGCTAAAATATGGATTTTTTTATTGTTAACAATTGAGCTCTCAACAAAATATTTTAGTGAACAGAAATCAGGTCTAAAGTCATGTCCCCATTCAGAAACACAATGAACTTCATCTATAACAAAAAGAGCTAATTCTTGAGTTATATTTGCTATCAAAAGATTATAAAGATCATTTTTATTCAACTGCTCTGGTGTTACGTATAATATATCAATCTTGTTATTATTTAGACTTGTTAAAATTTCATATTTTTTATTTTCATTTTCTCTTTTAAAAAATTCTCCTGAAATCATTTCTGCCCGCAAATTAAGTTTACTTGCAGCCTCAATCTGATTTCTCATAAGAGCTTTTAAAGGACTGACAATTATAGTCGGTCCATAGCCATTATCACGAAAATATTTAGTTGCTAAAAAATAAACTAAACTTTTACCCCATCCTGTTTTTTCTACAACTAAAGTAAAATGATTATTAACAGTAGAAATAATAGCCTCAAGCTGATCTTTTCTGAAACTAGCTTTATTACCAAATATCAGTTTTAGATAATTTGTAAAAATAGATGTATCCATAATTGCTGATTCTATATTCGAGTTTATACCAATAATTTAATTAATACTCTACTTCTGCACTTCAAAAAGTGAGAAATTAGAGTACAAAAGTTTAATACAAGCAGTCTAGCGCTGCTGATGC
>NZ_JAGFNY010000080.1 GCF_019448115.1 Succinivibrio faecicola
ACTCAGTCAGATGAAGACCAGTTGAATTAACTTTATAGATTTTTAAAGGAAAAATAATATGTCAGGTATAGATGTATCAGCACCAACCAATTATGTAATGTTAGACAGCCAAAAGGTCTTAATTGATAAGGCAAAATCATGCAAGCTTGCAGGCTTTGTTTCAGAGCTTGAACAACAGTTTAGTAATCCTCTTATTTATAACAATATGCCCTTTGATGAAAGGCTGGATAAATGCTTTGAAGAGCAGAAAAAGTACGCCAAAATAGCACGCTTTAAATCTTTATACAGGAACTCTTTAATTCGTTATCCAATTTGGACCAGTCAATTAAGTGCAAGTCAGGAAAGAGGTCTTACTGCCGATCACATAGAAATCCTCTCTCAAACAGATTATATTGAGAAGTTATTAAACATCATTATTACTGGACCTACTGGTACTGGTAAATCAAGTTTAGCTATAGCTGCTGCAATGGAGGCAATGGATAAAGGCTATAGTGCAAAAGTTTATAGACTAAGTGACTTACTTGCAAAAATAGATGGACTCGATGACTTAGCCTTTATCAGATTCAAAGAGAGCTTACGCAAAATCAAGGTATTAGTTATCGATGATTACGGCCTAATTAAGATTAATGACAGCCAGGCTGTAAAGTTAAACGAGATTGCTGATATCAGATATATGTCAGGCTCTACCATTATCACTTCACAATTGATGTTCAAAAGTCTGCCTGAAGCAATTGATCCTAGCCCAATAAGAGACGCTTTAGCTGACAGGTTATTTAGGCACAATGATATATATATTGAGCTAAAAGGCAAGTCATGGAGAGGTTCAGATAAAGAGATTAAGGGAAATAAGTAAACATGTCGGTCTTTAACCATAACTACATTACAATTGATTCAATCATAGAATATCTCTATAAGGACGGCAAAGAGCTGACTGCTGATGCATTAATAAAGCTTGCAGATCCTAATACCTCTACACATGAGTTATTAGAATTGCTGTGTATTTACGTCAACTGCATGTCTAAGTTTTCCAGAAAAGAAGATGCAGGTTTTATATGTAAGCTTCAGGTCAAGAACGCTGAGTTAGTTGCAATGCTTCAATCTATCAGAGAAAGATACGATAAAGCAGTAACTGAACTTGTTGAAAGTAAGAGATCCGAGATTGATTTAGAAAAGAGATGTCAGCGACTTGAGTTGGATAACATTACCTTAAACCAAAGGCTTGAACTCAGAACCAATGAACTCAAAGCCTGTGGTTATAAGATAAGCTAAATACAAAGGCGGAGATGGTAAAAAGCAACCTCCATTTCTGCCTTTTAAGTTAACTCCTTCATCATAACACACAAAAGCCTAATTTAAGCGTTACTAGATTAGG
>NZ_JAGFNY010000081.1 GCF_019448115.1 Succinivibrio faecicola
AGAAGTGAAATGCAGTTACGCCGATGGTAGTGCAACGTACGTTTGTGTGAGAGTAGGTCACTGCCAGGCATCCCTTTTAGAGAAACCGCAATCATTTGATTGCGGTTTTTTGCTTTTCTATCTAGTAAATTTAATGCAACTGTAGTACATTTTATAACCTATATATTCAGTAGGAAATAAAATGAATTCTTCAGATTTTGACGACTTTCTTGATATTACAAAAGATCAGTGCCCAATTACTTTTCTAAAAGCATCTTTAAAACTTGAAGAAATGAATATCGGTGCTGTATTGAAAATCCATTTGAATGATGGAGAGCCGTTTAATAATATATCCAGAACTTTAAAAAAAGATGGTCAGCAGATCATTTCGTCATCATCATTAGAAGATGGCTCAAAGATCATTTATGTTAAAAAGTTAGTTGAAACACTGTCAGAATAGGTATTCTAATGCAGCTTTCAGATCTACAGATTCAAAGATATTCAAGGCAGCTTTTATTGAAACAGATTGGTCTTAAAGGACAGCAAAAGCTTTTAAGTTCAAAAGTGCTAGTTATCGGTGCAGGTGGTTTGGGATCTCCTGTATTGTTTTATCTTGCAGCTGCAGGAATCGGAACTATCTGTATTGCTGATTTTGATAAGGTAGATTTGAGTAATCTGCAGCGTCAGTTCGTTCATTCAACAGATACTATTGGATTAAATAAAACTTCGTCAGCTAAGAGTGCTTTAGAAAAACTGAATCCAGAAATTAGTATTATCACTTTTGAAGAAAAGGTAAGCGCAAAAAATATTATTAAACTTATTGAACCATACGATATTGTTGTGGACTGTACTGACAGCGCAAGAACCAAGTTTCTTATAAACGATTCATGTGTCTTGTCTAAAAAGCCTTTCGTCCACGGTGGCATACTTGGATTTACAGGTCAGCTTATGACCTATGTTCCAGGACAGGGGCCATGCTACAGATGTATTTTTTCACAACCAGACGATTTTGATAGTGTAAGTTCCTGTCGTGATGTTGGTGTAATTGGTGCTGTTGCAGGAGTAATTGGCTCAATGCAGGCACTTGAAGTAATTAAATTTCTTCTTGGAAAAGGGCAATTGCTTGTAGGAAAAATGTATATGTACAACGCATTGACTCTTGAATCAAATGTTCTGAAACTACCTGCTCACAATCCAGACTGTCCTGTTTGTGCGTCAGAAGACTTCCGTCTTGTAGATGAAATATATAATGGGAAGTGTAAATTCAAAGATCATATTTGACAAACAGAAAATCTGAACTATATTAAAAATTGCTCTCTGTAAAAAAAGAAATTACTGCAGAGAATCGCATAAGAAAGCGAAATGTAAAAAAAGAGTAAAAAA
>NZ_JAGFNY010000082.1 GCF_019448115.1 Succinivibrio faecicola
TGAGTTGAGAATGTTGTACTAAAGCTTGAATTTGAACTGAAACTGCCATTGATGGCATCTGCACCTTTATAGTCTCTAAGGTGAGCTTGCGCACTTGTAGCTCTGACAATCTGTGCAGGAGCCTGTTGTGGCTTTTTTTGATTTTCAAAATACTCATTGCACTTGTTCAGAAAAATGGTTTTCAGACATGGCGTGTTCCACATTTTAGGTGGGCATTTCAGCATCTCGAGAAGGCTTAGGTTTACTAAGTCCTTGTTTGAATTCTTAACATAAAATGAAATCACACCTTGGCAGGTCTTAATGGCATTAGCCTTATTGGCATGTTCACTTTCGGTTACCATGAACTTTGCATTACAGAATCGCAACAACTCAGGAGAAAACTCGCTTGCCATCTTTATGATTTTTTCCTGTGAGCCCATCAGTTCATTATTCAGTGCAATAGATTTATGCTTTGGTGGCATATGGGCAGGATCACAGGTTCTACCGGGCTTATCATCACGCAGGTGTCTTGCTATCTCTTTACCTTTATACTTAACTACAATGGTGTCGTTGTTGATAAAGACGTCCACACTCTCCTTGATGTAGGTGTATGGTACTGAATACTCGTGCTCTTTCACTGTAATTAAATAAGAACGAGGTACAACCACACTGGTGTACTCCTGAGCATATGGTGGTATTTCTGATGCACACCTTGCAGCTGGTAACTCATAGGTTCTAAAAAGGAAACCTCGTGTTTTTTCAAGGCTTTTTCTGAAAGGGCCTTCATTGATAATTTTCTCAACATTCTCTTGTAAGAACTTACTATGCTCATCAATAGTGGCTTTCTTACTAAAAGATCTAACAAGCTCATTTCGTTTACACAAATTTTGAACCTGCATAACCTCATACTCACAGCATGACTTTACCTGAGGTTTTCTTACAGGGGCTGCATCAACGCAGATACTGAGTCTTGACATAAAGTCTGCAAAGGCTGCATTTAATTCAACATGTGAACCTTTATGCGTGATAACAAAGGCTTTTGCATTGTCGGTAACTGCAACTAAAGGTATTCTGTTGCCCCAATATCTGATAGCGTTACTTATCACTCTACAGCTTTCAGTTGTAGTTTGACCTGTTACGAACTCAGCATAGGTATAGTAGCTAGCAGGCCAGGTTATAACCATGATCCAACACTTGATCTGACCGTTATAAGTCATTAGGTCGTAGGTATCACCTGTAAAGTCAATTTGAATGGTCTCTCCATATTTGAAGTCTTGAGCTAAGTAAAAGTTATCATGGGCGGTTAAATCTTTTACTTCACTGGCAATACGTCTTGAGAAATAACCTTTACTAAAAGGCTCTGAGGTAGTTTTAAAA
>NZ_JAGFNY010000083.1 GCF_019448115.1 Succinivibrio faecicola
GATCTACCATTGTTAGTATGGCAGATCGTTAACCAACCTAACCCTTTTGACAATAATGTCTTAAGGTCTTAGGTAAGCAAAAATATAATTACCGATTCTTTTTACTGAACTTTTAGCAGGATAAGGTTCCATACTGTTAATCATATTAATTTGATCTGTTGTTAATTTAAGTGAATAAATGTCTGATTGATCTTTAAGTGTTACAGTATTCAGTCCTAAACTGAAATATGAAGCAAACATAGCTGTATTATATGTCCCTGCAGTATTTGCCCCTAAACCATTTAAAAACTTATATCCATTAAAACAGCTACCATTAGTCTTATTAAAATACTCACTTTTTATTAAAGGCTCCATTACAACGGTGTCTTTATTACTGTCAAAATTTTCAATTGATTCAATTCTTTGTATTATTCTAGAAAAATGAGCATATGTGGAATCTAGTTCAATTACTTTCATCATTGATATGGTGTTATAAAAATTACAGCAATGAAAAGAAACTACAGCAAGCCATATCATGAATATGTTTATGAATATCTTATTTTTGCTTTTTAGTAAAATAACAAATGCAACAACATTGATAAGGCAGAAAGAAAAAATCATAAGTTGATGGAAAACATCTTTTGAAGCTATATTTGCAATATTAAGACAAAGTACAAACAGGATGCATAGTATAGCTGTTAAAATTTTTCCTAAAAATCCCTTTGCTAGTAATACAGCTTTTACTGCTCCTAACAAAAGAATTATCAAGCATAATATATTGAAGTTTCGCACTTTTATGAGGTTAAAACTGTTGACCTCTAAAAGAGAGTTTTTTAGGTTGATGATTGCTCTTTTTATATAAAAAGAAAGCTCTTCTATAGAAGAATAATTTACTTTTGACAGACTGTTGTAATCGTCTGGTATATTCAATTGGTGTGCATTCATCAGCATTTTCCAAATGCACAAATAGAGAATTGTAGCAATTAGAGCAATTAAAAAGAACACAATGCCTATTTTTATTACTGTGACTGCATTACATCCATTAGCTAATTTAATGATCAGAACTATAACAAATAAGGATAAAAAAACATTTACATAAGACTGATATAGTCCTATTGATAAGATGCATAAAATAACAGAAACACAAAACTTCAGTAAGTTTGCATTATTGCATACAACGTAAACAGCAGAAACAGCACATAAAAGAGCAATAGCAGTTACGCATCAAATTCCCCACTTTTTAGCAGTTACGAATATAACAGTGTCCTGATTGTATTATAGTTTGATC
>NZ_JAGFNY010000084.1 GCF_019448115.1 Succinivibrio faecicola
TTTAGCTGATTTCATAGTCAAAAGCAGGTTTTTCAGTCTGTTTGCCCATATATGAGATGGATTATTCTCACTTATGGAAATTAACTCTCTTAACAGATGAACACAGCATACAGCATGGCTGACATTGTCAAACTTCCAATATGAGCCCCAACAGTCATGAACAGCGGTGCCTTTGAATTTGGTTATCACACCATTATCTTCTATACCTATTTTGCCTCTTTTTTGATTTACAGTAAGGTACGTGTATTTTTCATTTGATGAGTTATGTACCCATTGAGTAGAGCCTTCAACTCTAACTCCTGTTTCATCGAAATTGACCACATCAGAGTCTATTAAACACTCTCTGATTTTCTGCACTACAGGCTTTACCTTAAGAGCACATTTTTTAATCATTGAGCAGATTGTTCCTTCTGATAGACTTACATTGAACATTCCGTCTATTAAGGTCTGAATTCTTTCTGTACTTACTGCCCCAAAGGTACTTAAAAGTCCTGATATTGCAGTAAAGCTATCTCCATACTGAATATAGCCCTTCACATTCTCAGGAAATTCACCCTTAAGCTTTACCTCTCCACATGGGCAGTCTAATGCTTTTACAATCTGATGCTCAATAACATTTGTTTTTATTACAGCTTCTACTACGTATCTCTTTTCTGTACACTCAAATACATGTCCATTTGCTGTGCATGAGGAAAGATAAGGACAGGTTTTACATTTTTCTGGTAAATGAATCTTTACCTCATCTGGTTCATGAGGAAGCTTCATATTCACACCTTTATGACCTTTCTGTCCTCCAGTCTTTCTACCAGTCTTCTCTCTTAAGCTTCTGTCTTTCTTTGCTTTCTTATAGCCATCACTTGATGGTGGTTTTGAGCTGTTGTGAGAATCCATATTCAGCTTTCGCTGTAGCTCTTTTATGGTTTCTTGCAAGTCTTTTATTGTTCCCAGTAAGTTTGAATTGGTAGTAGCTTGCTTTTCATTTTGTTCCATAAGTCCAGAGACCATGGTTATCATCATTTTTATTATGGCTGACAACGAGAGCGCAAGTGCAGATAAATCTGCTGGAGCTTTATCTTTTAGCTCCTTGCAAATCTGCTCAGCATTTTCTTTTAACTCGTTGAAATCCATTGATTCACCTTTCTCTTTTCTACTGTTGCTATTATACCAATAGCGTTTTATAGCAAAGGAGTTAGTTCAATTTCAACTTGATGATGCCTCTCAAAATGATCT
>NZ_JAGFNY010000085.1 GCF_019448115.1 Succinivibrio faecicola
CCTTACAGAAGTTTCTCAACAGGAGCAATTATGCAAGATTTTGAAAAAGCCATCATCTAGGTGATGGGGACCTTACGTTTCTATACATTCGCCATCCATCAGCTTTTGCATATTCTCAGTATCATTTTGTATTAGGTAGCCAACATATGGCAATAAGGCGTCGCTTGATGCAGAGTTTATCCAAAAGTTTGGTGCATAGACTTTATAACCTTGTGATTTGTGCATTAATGCATCATGTACAAAGCTTATTATATTAAATGGACTGAACATTTCCTGTTCATTGAACATGTAGCCGCCATAATTCTTTTTCACTAAAGGAAAATACTCATAAAGATCATGATCCTTTAAGATCTTTTCTGTCTCTTCCTTTGAAAAACCTAACATAGAATCAAAAATTTGGTTATCAGACAATATTGTATCTACTGATATATTGTTGGCAACACTCAAATCAGCATTTAACCAGCCAGTGAGAATTATCTTTTCGATTGGATTTTCATAACCTTCAGTGTCTTGATGATTATTTTCCATAACATTGAAAAAAGAACTCATCAATGTCAACATCTCGTTATGATATCCATTCTCGTATGCCTTAGCTAAAGGCATATCATAATCATCGATTAACAGTATGACTTTCTTTTTATAGTGCTTATAAAGACATGTTGATAGAAATTCCAAAGCATCTTTTACATATCCTATTGAATTTATATCACACAGAAATCCTCTATCTAGATATTTGCTATAGTTTTCAATCTCATCTTTTGACAGATTCTTACTGTTTAATAAAAAGTCGAAATCAGAAAATAACCATACTACGATACGTGCTAATGAATCATAGGCTTGTTCAAAATTCTCTCCATAAGCACTTTTAAGAGAAGTAACAATAACAGGGAACTGTCCTAGGTATTTATCTGTAAATTCTTTGTCTTTTAGAATCTCAAGACCATAAAAGATTTTTTCCTTAAATTCTTTGTTGTCATTTCCATCTTCAGCAATAGTTAAAAATGAAGCAAACATATCCATTAAAAGAGTTTTACCAAAACCTCTTGGTCTTGCAAAAAGAATAACTGAAGATGAGTATTCAAAAACCATCTTGATGTAAGATGATTTATCAATAAAGTAGCAATTGTTTTTCTTACCCAAGATCTTTAGCAAAACGCCGAAGATCTTATTTAAAATTAAATAGTTATTTTAAATCTCTAAGTTATTA
>NZ_JAGFNY010000086.1 GCF_019448115.1 Succinivibrio faecicola
AACTCTAGTTTCCCACATGGAAATTTAAAACAAACCTAGATGCACTCTAGCGTTGATGCTCTTTAAAAACATGTATTGATTTAAGCACTTAAAAGGTCTGTATTTTTGAGGCATTAATAATACAAAATTATTTGTAAAATCAATGAGATAGAATAGAATGGGTGTGTTAAAAATGTTATAATATTACTAGAAAAATCAAACAGATAACATCAAAAACACACCATGAATATGATATCTCAAAATATGTCTTATGACAATTTAAATAATGCTTTGTCTTTAGTTTTTCGTAAATTAAAGATGCCTTCCTTACTCAAGGGTGCAGGATTCAAAAAACGCAATGGCTTTGGAGCTTCTGTATCAGACATTGTTTTCATGCTCTTAAGCTCTTGCTTTTATAGGTCAAACAAATCTATTTATGGAAATTTTGGACACTCAGACAGAGTACCAGTCTGTACTTCTAAAAGTAGCATATACAGATTCCTCTCTAACGAAAGAAACAACTGGAGATTGCTTAATCTTAAGTTAGCTAAAGAGGTTATTGATTCCTTTACGAAACTATCTGACGCTGATAGACGCTATTGCCTAATCCTTGATGACTCCATGCTTGAAAGCAGAAAGGGCAAAGAGGTTGAGCTTTTATCAAGACAGTATGATCATGTATCTAAGACTTTTATTAAAGGTTTTAACTGCCTTCAGTTAGGTTGGTCTGATGGTGTCAGTTATGTTCCTGTAGCCTCAGCACTTTTATCTACCCCTAAAGAGGAGAATCGCTACTGTGAAGCTACTGATTCTATTGATAAGAGAACTAGTGGCTATAAACGCAGGGTTGAAGCAATGAGCAGAAAGCCTAACGTTGCTGTTAATCTCATCAAACAGAGCCAGAACACAGGAATAAGCGCTGACTATGTTTTGATGGATTCATGGTTTACAACAGAGCCTTTCATTAAAGAAATCAAGGATATCGGACTCGATGTTATTGGAATGGTAAAACCACTTAGACAACGTTATCAATACCAAGGACAGCTGCTTGATCTGCATAAGCTATTTAAGGCTATTCCTAATAAAAAATCAGGTGACATCATTTGCAGTGCAATTGTAAAAACCAAAGGTGATATTCCTATCAAACTGGTTTTTATTAGAAATCGCAATTG
>NZ_JAGFNY010000087.1 GCF_019448115.1 Succinivibrio faecicola
CATCTCTTGGTGAAATAGTTTGGAAAGATGATTTTATTGAGCAACATCCAGAACTTAATGATTTCATAGCATTTCGTAACGGGAAAGGTACCATTGAATTCAAACAGATTGAAGATACAGAAAAGCTTATATCCATTAAAGAAGCACTTAATGCAAAGCGTTATGCTGCAGGTGCTACTTGGGTATTTGATAATCTGATTGCTGATACACCTTTATCTAAGGCTTTAAAAGAAACATTTGGAACTAATAATATCAACAAAAAGATCCTATCCTTAGCCTATTTCTTGAACATTTCTGATTCAAATGTAACATCTCGATATGAAGTATTTGCTGATACACATCGTCTTCCTTGGCAAAAAACAATGACAGCTTCTGCAATTTGTAGGCTTTTTCAGAATATCACTTCAGATAAAATTGACCAGTTTATGTCAAAACTCAGCAGTTTTACAAAGCTCAGAGATGATGATAATAATAAAACTGAATATTATGCTTTGGATTCTACTTCAATATCTACTTATTCTCAGAATTTATCAAAGGCTGAATACGGTCATAACAAGGATGGAGATAAAACACCACAAATTAACGTTCTAATGGTTGTTAATCAGCTAACAGGTGAGCCTGTATATTACAGAACATACAGTGGTAATATTCCTGATATGTCTACTGTTAAACATTACCTTAATGAAATGAGTAGGCTTGAACTCAATAATAATGCCGTTCTTGTTGCTGATAAAGGATATTCTAATATCAGAAACATTCATCGTTTCTATCAGTCCAAGGTTTCATTTCTGCTCAACATGAGAACCAGTTTTGCAGTTTGCAAAAACTTATTTAACGAAGCCAGAATTCATTTGTTTGACCCAATAACATATGATGAATCTATTGGTAATAACGTATACACAACTGAAATTAATTGGAGCTATCCAATCAATTTTAAACACAACTGTAAGAGAACTCCTAGAGAAAAGGAATTGATGTTTGTTCATATTTATTACAGTCGTGAAATATACAATGCACATGAAAAAACAATTCACAGTAATATTGCAAAAGTTGCAAAAATGCTTCAGGAAAACAAACCTCTTTCATCAGAATATAAATACATTAAGGATACTTTTTTAATAGAAAACAAAGACGAAGAAAATGG
>NZ_JAGFNY010000088.1 GCF_019448115.1 Succinivibrio faecicola
AACAGCAGTGCTAGACTGCGGTTTTATCAATTTTTATACTTCTAAAGTTCTATTTTTGAACTGCAGAAGTAGAGTTAATATATACATTAAAATTATACTCTCAATTTTATAAGTTACTCATTCAATAAAAAAATAAACAGTACAACAAGAGAGCCCCACTTTTTTTTTTCAATTATTATATAGATATAAAACATGTATTAAAAAAATCGAAGAAATAACAGCTTTCATTGTTATGTAAGATAAAAGGCGTTCATTATCACAATAAGTTGATATATGTTGATGAATAGAAATAAACATTATGAAAATTATTTTTTGGATTTAATAATAAATAAGTGTCAGATACATCTGATCTATCACTAATCTGCCATCATAATTTGAGCTTATTTTTGAGCAGATATCACATTATAGATGTTTCAATGAAGTATTCTAGTATTTATAATACTGTGGCTATTAATGCTTAGAAAGCTATAATTACAATGTAACTAGAATGCTATCATAAATAGGAGTTTAATATATGAAATACTCAAATAGTAGAGAACAAGCTAAAGAATCAGAAATGCAACATTCTAAAGAGGAATCTTTATCTAGTATGATTGGTGGTGGAATCTTGGCCCTACTAAAAATTACAAACCATACAATATCTGCTGTGGCAAATGTGGCTGAAGCAGCCTATTTGGCAACTGAGAAAATGAATGAAGATCTAGCAAAAAAATACCCTGAAGCAAAAGCTAAAATAGATGAATTGGATAGAAGGCTTGGACTAGATAAAAGAAAGGAATAAATGGTGTTGTTAAAAATGGATTATATCCCTTGTAAAAAGCCTCTCCAATAGTATTTTGTTCAAATGAGTGTGTGTGTGGATGGGTGACAACAGATTAAACCACCTATTCTTTTAGTTTTATAAACTTTCAATATTTCCATTCTTAAGGCCTTTTCAAATTTTTTTCAGGGCGTACGCATGAATTGTAAGTTCAGATGATACGCCATCTTCAATTTTCTAATTTTTTGACAAATACTCAATAAGTCCATCTACAGCTATAGAGCAATCATCTCTAAGTTTCTTCTGCAGCCTTGGTATTGAGCACCTTTCGCTCTTTTTTGA
>NZ_JAGFNY010000089.1 GCF_019448115.1 Succinivibrio faecicola
CTCTACTTCTGCAGTTCAAAAATAGAACTTTAGAAGTATAAAAATTGATAAAACCGCAGTCTAGCACTGCTGTTGCTCTTTAAAAATACAATTTTGATTAAGATTTAGCAGAAATGTTAAGCTAAGTAGAGGCTAGTTGTATAGATAATATATTGTTATAAATCAATATGTTAGGTGCAAAATATGTTATAATATCCATCGCCTAAAACATCAATTAAAACAGGAATTTTGCACCATGAATATGATACCTCAAACTGTAGCTTCAAACAATTGCCTAACAAGCTTTCAATCTGTATCGCAACGTCTTGGTGTATTCAAGCATCTAAAAAGCTGTGGCTTTAAAAAGCGTAACGGTGCTTCTGTTGATGATATTATCTCAACCGTCTTGTACTCAAAGCTAAAAGGTCATGAGAACTTATACAGATACTACGATCAAACAAGAGAAACTCCTACTTGTTCAGATCATGCGATTTATCGCTTTTTAAAAAGAGATTCTCTCAATTGGGAGAAACATCTCATGCGTTGCTCAAAGGAAGCTATTGAGCTTATAGAGCCTCTTACAGGTAGCGATAGAATTAAGTGTTTTGTACTTGATGATTCAATGCTAGAAAGACCAAAGGCTTATAAAACAGAGCTTGCTGGAAGATTGTTTGATCATGTATTTGCAAGACAAGTAATAGGCTTTGCTGACTTACAAATAGGTTGGACTGATGGTAATTCCTTTATTCCAGTATCAGCAACCTTAGTAACCTCAGGTAAAGATGAACTAATCGTTTCAAATCATGTTAAGACCGTTGATAAACGTACTTGTGCTCATAGAATTAGAGAGCAAGCTAGAACCAAGAAGAACGACTTAGTGGTTGATATTATCAAACGTGCTTTAAACAT
>NZ_JAGFNY010000090.1 GCF_019448115.1 Succinivibrio faecicola
TATTACTCGATGATCTTACCAACAACACCAGCACCTACAGTACGACCACCCTCACGGATAGCGAATCTCTCACCCTCAGCCATAGCTACTGGGTGGATTAAGGTTACTGACATATCGGTGTTATCACCTGGCATTACCATCTCTACGCCTTCCTGTAACTCGATTGTACCGGTAATATCGGTTGTACGGAAGAAGAACTGTGGACGGTAGCCCTTGAAGAATGGAGTATGACGACCACCTTCATCCTTTGATAATACGTATACCTGACCTGTGAACTTGGTGTGTGGTGTGATTGAGCCTGGTACTGCTAATACCTGTCCACGCTCTACTTCATCACGCTTAGTACCACGTAATAAGATACCTACGTTATCACCAGCACGACCTTCGTCTAATAACTTGCGGAACATTTCTACGCCAGTTACTGTGGTCTTGGTGGTTGGACGAATACCAACGATTTCTACTTCATCACCTACGTGTACAATACCACGCTCAACACGGCCTGTTACTACTGTACCACGACCTGAAATTGAGAAGATATCTTCGATTGGTAATAAGAATGGATCATCGATATCACGCTTTGGATCTGGGATGTATGAGTCTAAGGTCTCTGCTAACTCTAATACAGCCTTTTCCCACTTCTCTTCACCGTTTAATGCGCCTAATGCTGAACCACGGATGATTGGAGTGTCGTCGCCTGGGAACTGATACTGATTTAACAGATCACGGATATCCATCTCAACTAACTCTAATAACTCTTCGTCGTCTACCATATCGCACTTGTTTAAGAATACTACGATGTATGGTACGCCTACCTGACGAGCTAATAGAATGTGCTCACGTGTCTGTGGCATAGGACCGTCTGTTGCTGCTACTACTAAGATAGC
>NZ_JAGFNY010000091.1 GCF_019448115.1 Succinivibrio faecicola
TGAGATTGAAGGTTACATTAAAGCCCACCTTAAATATGCAGGTGCTAGTGAAGAAGTAGAGCTTTTTGACAAAGCTGCTATTGAAGCTATTTACGATTACTCCTTTGGTGTTCCTCGTCTAGTTAATAAGATTTGTAAGCACAGTCTGCTCAGAGCTATTGCCTCTAAAAGCCAGTTAGTTACTGAACAGATTATTAAAGATACCATGAGCTTTGAGCTTAAGAGTTTAAGCGATGAGCGTGAACAATCACTTATGTTTAATGGAGAACAATATGTTTAGTAATTACGTGTTGCAAACCACCCTTGATTCAATGGCTTCTAACCTTAACGGTGCGATAGCTAACTGCATTGCATTTCAAAAGGAGTTGCTAGAACAACTTTTAACTGAAAATGAGGAGCTTAAAGCTAAACTAGAAACTGCTAATTGCGAGATCCAGGAGCTTTACACTTCAAGACAAGATGATGCCAATAAACTTAACGAGCTCCATTGCAGGCATTATAGAAACAATGAGGAAATTAGGTTGTTACGAGAATTCATTTCTGATAATGATTTAGATTCCCCAACCTTTGATGAGCTACTAAGAATGTATCAATCTGATTATGATGCATTCCCATATTAACAAGTTGACTCTTTGAAGCTACAGAATAATGGCGGTTTTAACTTGAAACCGCCTTAATTTTAGGGAATAAAATCAAAACCAAATGAGCAATAAATATAATTGACTGA
This sequence comes from Succinivibrio faecicola, assembly GCF_019448115.1. Lineage (GTDB taxonomy): Bacteria > Pseudomonadota > Gammaproteobacteria > Enterobacterales > Succinivibrionaceae > Succinivibrio > Succinivibrio faecicola. The sequence goes on from NZ_JAGFNY010000091.1 coordinate 728, forward strand.
GCAACAGTAAAAATTGGGTAAGCAACAATCCAAAATGATTGAGCTGACTTTTAGTCAAAACTGACTGAGCTAAATCAGATCTTTTTCAGTGGGCTGTGACAAT
>NZ_JAGFNY010000092.1 GCF_019448115.1 Succinivibrio faecicola
ACAGCTACTGGACTAATATATGCTGTAATTGAAGATATCAGAAGCAAAGTAAGTGACTATAGAAAATCTCCTGATAAAGTACATTATCCATTAGATATACTGATATTTCTAATACTCATAACTAGAGTTCAGGGAATTGTAGATTGTGATGAGATCGCTGACTATTACAATCTCCATTACCTAGAACTGTTTGTAATGGTTCCAGGAATTCCGAAATACAGAGGTAAGATCTCTGTAAGTACGATTCAGGTAGCCATGTCTATGTTAAGACCTGAACAAATCTCTAGATTCTTTGAAGAGAACTTCACAAAAATCAAAATACAGATTGAAGAGCAAATCCTCTACCATAAAGAAAAGATTGCAACTCGACCTGAAAACATCAAAGATACTTTAGGATTTGATGGTCAGGAGATGAAAGGTACCTACCGCAAAGGTGAGTGTAAAAGAAAGTGCAAAGGAGGTATTGTTACTCAGTTGTATAACTGCACTCAGAGAATATCTCTAGGTTTTGAAATTTCTGACAAGAAGAACCATGAAAGAGACGATATTCTGCCAATTCTGTCAAGAATAACCATTGATGGAATGGTAGTCATGTGCGATGACTTAAATGCACAGGCAGCAGTATCTAATGCTGTAATCAAAGCAAATGGCATTTATATGTTTCCACTAGGAAAAAATGGTAATAAAGAGCTTCTAATTCATGTAGAAGCTATTTTTAACCGACAGCACAAAAATGTCCAAATATGGGAATCAAAGAAACCTACTAATAAGCAGAATAAACGAGATCATGGCAGATATGATTCTACAAAAATTGAAATATTACCTGC
>NZ_JAGFNY010000093.1 GCF_019448115.1 Succinivibrio faecicola
GTAAATGGTCGGAAATAAAATTTTAGACCATTATAAAACAGCCCCTTAAGCGAACTGTTTGATCTTTAAAAAATCAGTGTGATAATGTTCACGTTTTTAATTATCTTAGCTTTTTTGCAGATATGGCTCTATTCGCTTCATACTCGATCACAGCACGATGCAATTTTTAAGATGACAACTTTTTCATCTTTTTCATCCATCGATCTGTAGCGATCTCCTAGCGATCTTTTTCGATCTTTTGAAGGTCTCAAAGTTCTTGATATTCAGTGTATGAAAATGGCTGTAAGACCGGTTTGCTATAATACTTGCATAGGATTTTAAAGGATTATAGCAAGTGGATTCAAATACACTGAATAGCAGATTTAAAGAAGTATCGGAGCAGATTCAAAAAGCTGTTGCTGATGATCCTGCTTTATCTGCCATGTTTGGCGTATTGATGGTACTTTTTGAATCCCAATCCTCTGAAATTAAACAACTTACCAAGAGAATTGCTGAGCTTACATTAACCATAGAAAAGCTGTCAGCAAAGCTTGGAAACAAAGCCATCACTGTCAGAAAGACAACCAATGAGAATATCAATGGAAAAGGCAGTGAGAGAAAGAAAGGTATTGATTCCTCAAGCAAGGAAAAGAAACAAAAAGTAAAGAAAGAAGTTCCTGTAAACGATGATGTCAGTGTAACAGATAAAGAAGTCTGTATTGATATTGACGGCAAAGAGCTTTCACTTGAAGATGCAAGAAAGAAGGTTGGAACTGTATTTACAGGAAAAGATGGTAGACGTTACAAGTACGTCAGAATCAATGACTCATCTGAGAAAATTGATAT
>NZ_JAGFNY010000094.1 GCF_019448115.1 Succinivibrio faecicola
GAGATCAGCTTAACAAGCAGTTTGTTCAGACGGTCAATGCAGCTCATGCCTTTCTGTATGAATCAGGTGTGGTGGCAGGTACAGTTTCTGTAGCATCAGCAACTAAGGTAACAGAAGCCTTAAAAGCTCTCTGTAATACTGAAACTGAAAAAGAGCATTCAGAGGATGACTGCAGTTACAGTCACTTAAACTGCCTCAGTGAAAGTCTGCTCGGTAACATTGAGTCTCTGCAGACAAAGATAAAAGAGATTAACTCTCATCTCTTATCTTATGCTTCAAACAATGAAATCTGCTCTAACCTTCAGACAGTTCCTGGTATAGGTAAGCTTTCAGCTGTAGCACTGTATGCTGCTATGGGTGATCCAGAGAGATTCTCCTCATCAAGAGCTTTTGCAGCTTTCATCGGAGTGGCTCCGGTAACTACAGGTACAGGAGGTAAAACCACAGTCCTTGGTATTCGCAAGTCTGGTATTCAGAGCATTAAAAAGATGCTTTATATGGGTGCGATGGTTTATTTAAGTCAGGCAATGAAAAATGGTACTGAATCATCATGGCTAAAACAGAGACTTAATCAGAACCGTTCTAAAAAAATCATCATCTGCGCCATAATGAACAGACTTGCCCGTATTGCCTATGCAATAGCCAAATCAGGACAAGCTTTTGATGAAACCAAATGCAATATGATTAAAAAGCTGAGGTAACGTAAAGTTACCTTAAACAGTCAGTATTCCATCAACCGTGAAAGAGCTCCTTAACTTCAGAGCGTCCGCTGAGGTTAATGCTCCAAGGCAGGTT
>NZ_JAGFNY010000095.1 GCF_019448115.1 Succinivibrio faecicola
GACAGCTTAAGTGACTGCAGACTTCTAAAAAGCTTGCTGAAGGCTGTATTGAGTTTATGTAGTTTAAGCATAGATATCCATTGGATATTTTTCTTTAACATAGCCTTAATACCACAGTAAGTTTTAGAAAGCGATGCAATCAATGACAGTAGTACAAAAGTCAAAATGATGTTCTTGTCAGCAGAGTTGATACTCTGAAGGCAATTGCTACGTTTATTGGCTTTATTAAAAAGCTCAATAGACCAGCGTACTCTGTAAAGCATGAATATCTGTTTTGCACAAAGGCATTCTCTTGGAATATTAGTTCTAAGAACAGAGCGTTGTTCATCTGCTTTTGCATTTTGATTATGTCTTAAAACCACTCTAAGCTTATGGTCTGTTAGTTTGCTAACAACGGTTAAGTCTGCACCTGTTTGTTCAGGAACAGCCTTAACGGTTTTACCAATATACTTAGTAATATTTTGACCATTGTCATCAAAGCATTCAGTAATAACACCTGCTGTATTAGCTTTTCCTCTGATAAGGAAAAGATTACCTGAGTCAGTAATTCGCTTTTCAAGATCTTCACTGATGTAACCTCTATCTGCAATGATAAGGCAGTTTTTGAATCTTTCAGGGTGAACACAGTCTCTTTCAGAGCCAACAGCTTCAGTTACTTCAATGTATTCAAAGGTATTCTTAATGATTGAGAAGGCAACATGTAACTTAATACCAGGTCTTGGTAATGAGCCATCATCTCTAGGTCGACCTTTGCTTTTGCAACTAAA
>NZ_JAGFNY010000096.1 GCF_019448115.1 Succinivibrio faecicola
TTAAAAGCTAACTCACGATATTCTTCGTAGATCTCTCCTACAGTCTTTTTCCTTTCCAGCATGTCCTTTGCTAAATATAAAAAGTCTGGTACGTATTTGTTGTTTTTATCAACCTCATTAGGCTTTACCACTGAGCTATGGCAACTGTTAGGATAGAACCTTGAAATGATTTCATCATCAGAAAGTGCTGTAAGCTCCTCTGGCTTGCTATAACCTAAAGCGGTCATCTTTGCTCTGATGCTGATAATAGTATTAGTCGATAGGCCTAAATGACGAGCAGTCTTCCTCACACCAGGAATTGGTGATAGCAATTTCGAGCATATCATTCTTATCTTCCAGGGCTCTAATTGTCGGCGATCTTGTTGTTTCCCTGACATTTTTATTCTCCTTCGTTGAAAAATTTAATGTTCAGGTGATTTTAAAGAACGTTTTTAGCTGCTATCGAAAACTATGTGGTTGTTGAGTTCTATGTAATAACAAGGGGTGAGAACGTATTTGGGACTGTCTGAAAAGTAAAGTGGCAGGAATTGCTCTGAGATTAAAAAGGATTGCCTGGGCTCTTTTCTTTTAAAGATGTCTAGCAGTGATACAAACTGTTCATATCTTTGAAAAAGTCTTTTAACTCTTTGCCTCAGGTAGCTTACAAGCTTGAGAGTCATAGAGGCAAGTTCTTCACAAAAGAGATCATACATTTTCACTTTATCATATAAGGCACAATTAAGATCTTCAGTCATATATGATTCGTTAGCCATA
>NZ_JAGFNY010000097.1 GCF_019448115.1 Succinivibrio faecicola
AAATCATCTTTCCACCAGTGGTAACCACTTTCAATATGCCAACGATTATCAATGGTTTCCATAATGAGTTGTTGATTATCAGATGATGATATAAAGTACTGAGGTTCTGGATTGTAATCGGCCTGATCTTTTCTCTTATGAGAAACCATTTTTATAAAGGATTTTGTTCCTGAAAATTCAACTTCAGTAAGTTCATAATCAATAGGAAAAATGTAGTAGTCACAGTCGTTGAACTCTATCTTTTTGATAGTATCTTTATTGTTGTCAAAAGTCTTAACTATGACTTCCTTTAGAGCTGATTGGTTATCTTTAACAGTTACAGTGAAAAGACCACCTTTCTCTAAAATTATGGACATTGTGTCTCTCTGACAGTGTAGTGCATCTGCAGTAACCATAGTGTTCTTTAAAGAAAAGAATTTTAGAGCATGCTGAAATGTAGGAATTTCAGAATCCTTGTCATCTAAAGGTATTGATGTTAAGCATAGTTCAGATGATGGATCTAAAATGTTAAAAACATTTACATTACGCTTAGAATTCTTTCGACCAGAGCCATTAAATGTTTTACCATCACCACTTAAAAGCCTTACTTTCTCATCACTGCCTGAGTCTCTATCAACGATTTTTCTGATAAATCCTTTTATACGATTAACAAGGCAATCTCTAAGTTCATTTGCATCAATATTAAGAAAAACACGTCTTAAAGTATCATGAGACGGGATATTATTACCTTCAATGAG
>NZ_JAGFNY010000098.1 GCF_019448115.1 Succinivibrio faecicola
CGTAAGGTCCCCATCACCTAGATGATGGCTTTTTCAAAATCTTGCATAATTGCTCCTGTTGAGAAACTTCTGTAAGGAGTGAATTATGCACAAGCTAGAATATTCCCTATATTTTAAAATTGCAGACGATTACCTATCTTTCAAAGGAACATTTGAATCCTTTTATGATGTTAGCCTTAGCCTGTTCTGCCAAAAGAATGGTTTAGATCGGCATAAAATAATGTCTAAGCATCATTTGAGGAATTATCTTCACTTTATAAAATGTTCATCAAACGATAATTCAGATGCTAATACTTTTGTTTTTTGGAGCAAAACCTATGATGAAATGCAATTTAGTGGTTTATCTAGAATTGAATTTTACAAATGCTATAAAGTTGGCTTAGGAGTAAGCTCTAATCACTTTTATAATTTAATGAAGGCTGTTGAATTTAAACGAGCCTTTGACGAATATAAATCAACTCAAGCTATTGAATCAGCTTCTCTAACCGTCACATCTGAAGAAGATGGAGGTGAAGAGCTAGTTAAAGTGGTTAACATCCAAGAGAACTCTAATGCTCAAGATGAAACTGTATCTACCAATGTTGCAGCAAATACACCTAAGAGCGTAGCCTCTTTCACCTGTAATACAACTAAGTTAGGCACAGAAATCAAAGTTACCTCTAATGGTCACTGCATTAGTTTTAATTCAGAAACACCTGAGCGATCTGTAGCCCTGGTGCTTAAAGCACTAGGTGCT
>NZ_JAGFNY010000099.1 GCF_019448115.1 Succinivibrio faecicola
AATCTGCTGATATCAGATATGTCTAATGACAGTAGAAGTGCTAACTGAGGTCCAATACCTGGTATGGTCATTAACTGATTTGCAACTTGTGACTCTCTTGCTTTAGCATCAATAATGTCCTGATTGATACGGTCAATCTTTTGAGTTAGGTAGTTTATGTCCTCAACAAAACTATCGAGAGTTTTTAAAGTTAATGAACTGCTACCAACATCTGCTTTGTTATTGATTTGTTTCTTATAATACTTGATAGCTAAAAGTGCAGAGTCAGCCCCAGTTACAACATGCTCATATGCTCCAGCAGCAATCAGTCTCTGTCTTACATTAGAGCAGACTGCATTTAAGCTTTTTATGTATTGTTCCCTTTGAACATAAAATGTCTTTAAATCGATTTCTTCCTGAGTCCTGATACGACAGGTCTGATGATGGGTAAATAAAGCTTCTCGAATAAAGAAGGCATCATTAAAATCATCTTTCTGAGCTTTTCTGTTCTTGATTGCTCTAGCATCTAGAACTACTGCCTTATGTCCGTGAGCAATAGCATATTTAGCCCAATAGGATGAACCTGTACATCCTTCCATAGAAATCAGCAGTTTTTGATGAGTGGATGCAATAAATCGTCTTAACGCATATATATCAAAGGTTGTGTTAACAAGCTCGTTATCTTCATTATAAAAACATACCTGAAACTTTCTACCGGCTAAATCAATACCCACAG
>NZ_JAGFNY010000100.1 GCF_019448115.1 Succinivibrio faecicola
TTAGTAAATTCATAAATGCTTACAAAAGTGCCAGCAGCAGGTTGCTGAAGAAAGAGTTTCCTGAAATAAGACTAAAGTTATGGCAAGAGCAGTTCTGGAGTCAGAGTTTCTGTCTTCTGACAACTGGAGGTGCTCCACTTGAAATAGTGAAGGAATACATTCAGACTCAGGGGCAAAAATAAAGATATTTTATTAGTATGTACACAGCTTATTATTTTAGAATCTATCCAACTGACAAGCAGAAAGAGCTTTTTGTAAAGACTTTCGGCTGTGCACGCTCCATATACAATAAAATGCTTGCAGACAAGATTGAGCATTACAAGCAAACCGGGAAAATGCTCAAGAATACACCTGCGCAATACAAGAAGAATTTCCCATACTTCAAAGAAGTAGATAGTCTTGCTTTGGCAAATGCTCAATTCAATCTTGAGGGAGCATTCAGTAATTTTTTCAATAATCCAAAGTTTGGATTTCCAAATTTCAAATCAAAGAAAAATTCAAGACGTTCCTATACAACCAATATTGTAAATAATAATATTGAACTTAAGAACGGAAGACTTAAACTTCCAAAGGCAGGCTTAGTAAGAATAAAGCAACACCGAGAAATTCCCGATGGATATATTCTTAAATCTGTAACTGTAAGTCAGATAGGAAGTGGTAAGTTCTACGCCAGTATTTTATTTGAATATGAAGAGAAAATAACAAATAAAGAGCC
>NZ_JAGFNY010000101.1 GCF_019448115.1 Succinivibrio faecicola
TAAGAAAGTCCCTAATTCAAAGGGACTTTGCTAAAAACTCCACTAGATCAGTAAAATCTAGCAAAGTTTGGGATAAAATTATGGCTCTATGCTTAAAACAATCCTTATATTCTCTTATCTTTAGAATCAGAGACTGATTATTTTGACTTGGTTAATCTCTTAAGAAGATCTTTAAAATCTTTATCTCCTTCATGAGCTTTCATGTAGGTAATTGCATTTCTCATTATATTTTGCACTGCTAATAAGTGGATCCAACCTGCAATTTTTGCTCTCAGACTAGGGTGATAATAATTGATTACTAATTGAGTCTTATTATTGAATTTTACAAAGTAAAACCATTTATTTTTATCATCAAGATAACTTAAGTTATTGAAAACTTCGTCATTATCGTTTTCTATGTTAATCTCTTTTTCTTCAAAAATTTCTCGAAAAGCTATGTCAGTTCCACAAAGAAATATAATGTCAGGATCAATTGCTTCTATCTGCTCGCGTAATGGAACTTTGTATGCTTTAGCATATTGCCATATAACACAGTCATTAGAGCTACTATCATTTGTGTCCCATTTTTTAATGTTAATAAAGGCCAGTTCTCTAAATAGCTTTTTCTGATCTTCTACTTTTTTACTATTTTCAATCATACCCAAGACCTTAAGCAATTTTAGCAGAAGGGTTTGGTTGGTTAATGATCTGCCATACTAATGTAGGCAGA
>NZ_JAGFNY010000102.1 GCF_019448115.1 Succinivibrio faecicola
TACTTTGGAAATCTCTTTTGATTTCTTTTCCTCAGGGTACTGAGATGTTTCACTTCCCCTGGTTCGCTTCTATACCTTTTGGTATAGATGACATTGCTGCCGGGTTGCCCCATTCGGATATCACAGGTTATTGCGCCCCTTATCGGCTCGCCTGTGCTTTTCGCAGATTAGCACGTCCTTCTTCGCCTCCTGACGCCATGGCATCCACCATGTGCGCTTATTCACTTGACCATACAACCCCGGATTGCTCCTGAAGTCGTATGTTCTCTTTTGCCGGAAAACATCTTAAGTCGCAATTTGCTTGTTAAAACCTTTTCCATTACTCAGTGACTAATTGAGTTTATTTTTTCAGCTTGTTTATGTTTTTAAAGAGCTTTGACCGATTCCTGGTCAAGAACTTAAGTCTTTTTTTTAAAACCTAACTTCTTGAACAGAAACTTTGGATTTTTTCTTAATGGTGGGTCTGAATGGAATCGGACCATCGACCTCACCCTTATCAGGGGTGCGCTCTAACCAACTGAGCTACAGACCCATTTCTTAATCCTTTGTCTTTTTATTTCAATACGAACTATCTGTGTGGGCTCTTAGAAGCAGGGATTCATCATAAAGGAGGTGATCCAACCACAGGTTCCCCTATGGTTACCTTGTTACGACTTCACCCCAGTCATAAACCACAC
>NZ_JAGFNY010000103.1 GCF_019448115.1 Succinivibrio faecicola
TCAATACAAGTTTTTAAAGAGCATCAACACTAGAGTGTATCTAGGTTTAATTAAATTTTTTATCTGGGAAACTCGAGATATTAATATGTGAAGGAATACTATGGATAAGCATGATACAACCCCATTAAAGAATCTTAATTTATTAAATCCGTGGCATCTGATTGCGGTTGGATTTGGTTCAGGTCTTATCCCAAAAGCACCAGGAACATTTGGATCTCTTGCTGCAATTCCTTTATGTGTAGCTTTGATTTTTGTCCCTTTATATCTTCAGCTTATTATTGTACTTGCAGTGTTCATCTTAGGTACAATCGCATCATCTAAAACTGAAAAAGCAATGGGCATGCATGATAATAGCTCCATTGTAATTGACGAATTTGCAGGAATGTTTATTTCTGTTATAGCATTCCCAAAAGAATGGTATTTGTGCCTCTTAGCATTCGTTCTTTTTAGAATATTTGATATTATAAAGCCTTGGCCTATTTCTCTTGCTGATAGAAAAATTGGTGGTGGATTAGGTGTTATGGTTGATGATGTTCTTGCTGGAATAGCATCACTTGCCTGTGCTCACATATTTTTTTACTTTTTTCTATAAATAATCTTACCTAAGATCTTTAGAAATTTAGCTTAAAAAGATCTTATAGATTAATTAGTTACAGTGTAACAAAAATTTA
>NZ_JAGFNY010000104.1 GCF_019448115.1 Succinivibrio faecicola
ATAATTTTGCTGCTTGTCCTATTGAAATAATCTTATTCATAAGTCTAAATCTAAAAATAATTATTTAGATATTATAATCTATTTATATATTCAATTAAACTGTTATTTACCCTCTACAGTCATGGTCTCCTTTGTAACAACCAGTCTGCAGTCAGGATATGCTGTTGCAAGTTTAGTCTTGAATGCTTCACCTTTCATCTTATTTGAAGGTGCGCCGTTTTTTATCCCCTGCTTTTCATAAACATCTAAAATTGCAGGTAAAAGAGGATCATCTTCACGAAGAATTAATGCATGATCAAAATTCTTTAGTACATCCCATGCAGTTTTTTGAATTTCATTGCATGGAAAAACCATATTTACACCAGGTTCAATAGTGTCTTCAACTTCAATGGTAAGGCAGCCAGTATGTCCATGAAGATATTGAGCTTCGCCCTGGAAGCCATAGAATCTGTGTGCATACTGAAGATCAAGAGTGGCTATACTTCTCATAAAAAGTCTCCTTATTAAGAATTATTTTTTGTTATTCTTAATATAGGAGAAATTATAGAATTTCTTACCCAAGATCTTTAGCAAAACGCCGAAGATCTTATTTAAAATTAAATAGTTATTTTAAATCTCTAAGTTAT
>NZ_JAGFNY010000105.1 GCF_019448115.1 Succinivibrio faecicola
TAAACCACGAGGAAAATCCCATGCCAAAATTATCTATATTCCCATCATCTTTGTCAACATCTCGTTCATTCACTTCTGTCTTATCAAGAGATAATTTAAAGCAGCATGCCATTGATTGTGGTGCTTTAAAAAGAGAACGTAAGTTCTCTATGTCAGACTACATTCTGTCATCTCTTTCTCTGATGAGTAAGTCCACAGAAAAGTCTGAGTTTACTTTATGCTCTGTGCATAATGCTTACCTTAGATTCTGCAGAAAAGCAGGTAAGGAGCTTATTTCTCACAAGTGTATTCATAAACAGCTACAGTCAGAGAATACCCTTAAAGTAATCAAGAACATGTTATCTGAGCTAATGACTGCATCTTTTGGCAAGAGCTTTCTTAAAAAGATTAAGAAGTTCATTAGCGGAGATTTAAAGTCTTTACTTATAAAGCTCGGAGTAGATGACATCATCTTAGTTGACGGAACTGAAATTGACCTGTCATATTCATGTGCTGATAACTTCGACTGTAAAGGCAAAGGCAGACCTCATGCTGATGGTACTCCACCAAGACCTGGTCTAAAGCTTCATATAGCATTCTCTCTTGTAAAACAAAGCTTCGTATATG
>NZ_JAGFNY010000106.1 GCF_019448115.1 Succinivibrio faecicola
ACATGTTTTTAAAGAGCATCAACGCTAGAGTGCATCTAGGTTTGTTTTAAATTTCCATGTGGGAAACTAGAGTTAATATCTAAAAACAAAAATACTTTTATTGTTTTCTTGAACTACATCAGAAATAGAAGCAACAGTACCTTCAATTTTTGAGATGAAGACTTTTATTTCAAGGTATTAATTGTTTTGATTTTTAGAAAAAATATCTGATCTTTCGATAGGATTTATTAAGGAATGGTGCGAAAGATGGGACTCGAACCCACACGCCTTGCGGTACAAACACCTGAAGCTTGCGCGTCTACCAATTTCGCCACTTTCGCACACTATTTTGATCCCGATGAGATTCGAACTCATGACCACCGGCTTCGGAAACCGATACTCTGTCCAGCTGAGCTACGGGATCATTAAACGAACCACAATCGAAATTGTGGTCACTATTATATGCAAGATCATTTAATAATTCAATAAAGCATAATAAAATGAAGTAATATTTTTACGGTGACCAAATGAAGCGGACATTGGTCACATTTGTCTAAAATTATAAATGGCTGTAGTTAGCGTACAGTC
>NZ_JAGFNY010000107.1 GCF_019448115.1 Succinivibrio faecicola
CTAAGTTCATTTGCATCAATATTAAGAAAAACACGTCTTAAAGTATCATGAGACGGGATATTATTACCTTCAATGAGCCCTAGCTGTCTGAAGTAGTCAGCACGAATTTTAATAAACATTGAAGCATGATAGAAAGAAGTGAACTTACCTCTCATCGATATCAAAAGACAAATACATAAAAGCTTATCTAGATCGTATTTAATCATGCCAGACTTTCTAAAGTCTGTAACGCCATCTAATATATGTAAGAGGGTATCAACAAACTTCTTATTAGAACGGATCTTATTTTTCAGAGGTGCAAGTACAACGGAAATGATCTTCATATTGTCTTGTATAACAGTTGCATTGTTCATAAAAAATCCTACTTTAATTGTAATCTTTAGCCAATTTCATAAATCAATGATGTTCGCTATTTGAGGCTGTATTTAGATAAAACATCTGAAAGCTCTTTTGGATAAATAACAGAAGGCTTAGGTGTATTGATATCAACTTTAAGTTCACGTAAAAGCTCTTTTGCATAATC
>NZ_JAGFNY010000108.1 GCF_019448115.1 Succinivibrio faecicola
AAGGCAACATGTAACTTAATACCAGGTCTTGGTAATGAGCCATCATCTCTAGGTCGACCTTTGCTTTTGCAACTAAAGTTATCAGCACATGAGTACTGTAAGTCAATCTCTGTACCATCAATGAGAATGATGTCATTAACCTTAAGGCGTTTTAATAGAGCCTTTAAATCAGCAGGCAGATTCTCTTTTAACTTTAGGTTTAAAGACTTTGATTTAAACAGTGTTAATAACTGCTGACAAAGCTCTTTAACTGTTTCTAGTGTTGTTTCCTGCTGTAGCTGCTTGTGAATACACTTAACCGTCATAGATTCATTGTCTGATGCTTTATTGTAGGCATCTGCAATTGACTTAAGGGTTAACTCTGAGCTTTTAGTAGGTGAGCACATGAGATTGAGTGCTGTTAAAGTGTAATCAGCTACATCAAACTTTCTTTGTCTAACTAGAGCCTTCTTTGCTCTAGCTATACAGCAGATATTCTCTTTAGAGAGAACTGAGGTTAAAGAGGTGTTT